>NZ_CP014750.1:615666-923500 GCF_001592435.1 Thermococcus peptonophilus | reverse complement strand
CCTATTGCCCTCATCACACGGGAGTTGTTTGGGTGGGTTAATAACCTTTGGGCTAACCTTAAAATAGTTCAGAACGTAATAATGGAGGGGGAGTCTATGCTGAGCTTTGCGCTTTTGGCCGTTATAAAAGGTAGCGACCTGATAGTCGACAAAGAAGGCCTAAAGGAAGATATTCTTGCCTGGAGACTAAAGGACGTTAAGGCCCTGGCAGAAAAACATGACAAAGTGTTCGCTGTTCTCGTCGAGTTCTTGTATGACGACAACCCCCACGTGAGGGCAAACGTGCTCCAGATAATAAAGGATATGATATCCGAAGGCAAAATGTCAAGGCCGCGCCTTCAGAGGGTTCTCCCGAGAATCCTGGAGCTGGCTAGAGACAAGGATGAAAGGGTCGCATTGAAAGCCATTGAGGTAATAAACACCCTCCTTGAGTCAGGAGACCTAAGCGAAGAAGACTACGAGAGAATCATGGAGACCCTCCAGGATGTCCTCAAGTCAGGAGTGCCAATACTTGGAGAATACGCCGCGGAGGGCCTCGGAAAGCTGGGGGCAAACGTTGTTGCCATAGCATACAAACTTATAAACTGGCTCTTCTCCCTTATAGGCTCAAGCAAAAAACGCGACGTACAGAGTGCAGCAATCACGGCCCTAACAGAGATAGCAAGCAAGACAACAGACCCGAACATATTGAACAGAGTATTTGACGGCATCACTGATCTCCTTTCTCACCCCGACCCCTACGTTGTAGAGAGGGCGCTCTACTCAATCGACAGGCTCCTCACCAGGGAGAAAGAAATCTCCATGAGAAACAAGCTAAAGGCAGTCAGCAAGATCAAAGAGCTTCGTGGCGATGTTAAACTCGGCTTTCTTGCATCCCGGGTCATGGAGAAGCTCGAAAAGACAACCAACATTGCCGAAGAAACCATTGAGGGGGAGGAAGTTACCCGGGTTCTTGAAGTGTCTCAATACTCAGTTGACGATGTGGAAAAGCTTCTCGACGCTGGAAAGGTCGATATAGTGGCTGAGATGACCAAACTGGACCCGGCCGTTATGGAAAAGGTTCTCTCAATGCTGGAGAGCGAGGACTACACTAGGAGAATGGACGCCCTCTGGATCGTCTCAAGGATCACGTCACACCTTACCCCAACGGACGCCTACAGGATTCTCCCAATCCTTGGGGAGTTCCTGAAGTCAAAGAACGCTTGGGCCAGGGAAACCGCCGCAAAGACTCTGGCGGATCTCTATGCCCTGTACCCAGGCACCGCGAAGTTCTTCGCTTCCCTGCTGGACGCTCTCCTGAAATCAGGCAACCCACGGGACATTGATGGAGCACTCGAGTTCATGGCTAGACTGTCAGAGAAGATGTCCAGCGAAGACATGCGTGAGAAGATAACAAAGCTAATACTCCGCCTTCTGGACGATGAGAAAGCTAGGGGGGTAGTCCTCAAGTTCCTAGCAAGGGAAGCCCAGAAACTCCTTGAGCTTGATACAGAAGTGCTGTTCACTATAAAAGACAAGCTCAAGGAACTGTACGGCTCTGAAGGGGGTAAATACGACGAGATAATAGCAGGCCTAATAGACGTGATCGACGATATACTCAAGATGAGAAGGCAGGGAATCGTAAGGGAATCATAGCGAACGTTTAGTTTTCAACCTTTTGTTCCGGAAATTCCTTTAAATCTGCCGTCCTAACTTATACCGGTGATATCCATGGAGAACGGCGACGTTATGGTAAAATTGAAGGAGATTGAGGAGCTTCTCGAAAGGCTCGGCAAGGAGCACCCTAAAGAGATAGCGGCGTTCTCAAGGTTCCTTCGTGAGACCCTTGACAACAAGGCCCTTACAACGAGGGAAAAGGAGCTTATAGCCCTCGCCCTCGGAATAGCTGCAGGATGTGAGTGGTGCATCTACCTCCACACCCAGAAGGCCCTCGAAGCGGGCGCAAAGCCTGAGGAGCTTATTGAAGCGGGCCTCGTCGCAGTTCTGATGGCCGGCGGCCCGGCGTTGATGCACCTCATCCCGCTCGTGAAGGCCATAGAAAGCTTCCAAAAAGAGCATGGGGAGTGAGAGTCACCCCTCGGTGAGCTTCAGGATAGCCTCCGCAAGGTCTCCTTTCGCTTCTTCCAGCGCCTTTTTTGCGGTATCGTGGTCAACTCCCGCCTGCTCCATGACGAGCTTTATGTCCTCCTCAGAAATCCCAAGGATCTCCCTCACTTCCTCGCTCCCGGGGATTATCTGGTAGGTCTTCTCCCCCTGAACGACCATCACGGTAACGGCAGGCTCCTTTAAGATGATTTCCTTGCCCTTCATTTTCAAAACCACTTCTTCCACGCCCTCAAGCTCCTCCATCTTAATGCCCAGCTGCTTCATTAGCTTCTTCATCTGCCTCGGGTTCATTCCCATCATGGCTTCCACCGGGTAGAGTTCTCGGGGGATTTTAAAAAGGTTGAGAAAACATCAGGCCTCTCCAAGGAGTTCGAGGAACTCCTCCTCTTCTTCTTCACCACCTCCGAAGGCCATCTTGAGGAGCGGCGGCGTGACGAGGGTCGTCAGGAATATCATCAGGACTATCACGACGTAGGCTTCCCTGCCAACTATGCCCGCGTTGAGGGCTATCGCCAGCATTGCCAGTTCCACACCCATCCTCGGGATCATGCCCACTCCCACTCTGAGGGCCTCTTTCGGAGTTAATCCGCCAACAATGCCCCCCAGGCCGCAGCCGATTATCTTGCTGACGATGGCTCCAAGGGAGAACACTACTGCGAACACCCCAACGGAAGAGACCTCCCTGACCGGGATGTTCATACCCACGTCCACGAAAAACAGTGGAATGAAGATGGCGTGTGCTATGACCCTCGTGTGCTCGAATATCGGCTTCCTGAACTCAGTCTCACTCAGGGCCAGTCCGAAGAGGTAGGCACCGAGGATTGAGGCGAGGTTCATGTGCTCGGCGAGGTAGGCGAAGGCGAATAGGATAGCCATCGAGAGCGTTATCGTCGAATCGGCGAAGCCGAGTCTGATTACCCTCTTGAGCAGCCAGTCAACCGCTGGTGGTACCAGATAAATCGCAACTGCGAGAAAGACTGCCACCTTAACTAGGATGAGTCCTATAACGGAGTAGTGGACGCTTCCCTGGACTAGAGTCGAGATTACAACTGTCAGGATTATTATGCCAAGGATGTCATCGACTATGGCCGCCGTGAGTATCGTCGTTCCCTCCCTGGTCTTGAGGGCGTCGAGCTCCATGAGAACCCTAACGGTCAAACTTACGCTCGTGGGAGTCGTTAAAGCACCGTAGAGGAGGGCCTGCTCAAAACCCTTGAACGGGTAGACCACAGCAAAACCTATGAGAAAAGCCACAAGAACACCTATGCCAGCAACGGAAATTCCCGCCTTTCCAGCCTCTTTAAGCTCCTCCACACTGCTCTCAAGTCCGGCCAGGAAGAGGAGGAGCAGAACGCCTATCATGGATATGTCTTTGACTTCTTCAGTCGGAGGGAATAGCACTCCCAGCAGGATTCCACCGACTATCTGGCCTAAAACCACCGGCTGGTCTATCCGCGCGAATATCCAGCCAAAGGTCTCGGCAACGGCCAGCATGAGAGATATGTACATTATGAGCTCCAGCTGCATCCCGATCACCGGGCGAATACCCTCAGGAGCCTGACTATGGACTGGGCTGAGAACGTCCCAACTACTTTCCTCCCCCTATCAACGACCGGAAACTGCTTTACTCCTGTTTCGAGCATGACCTCAAGGGCATAGCCGAGCCTGTCGCTGGGGCTGAGGGTTATCGGTCTCGGATTCATTATCTCCTTAACCGGCCTCTCCCAGTCAAAGTGGGCCTCCTTTATGGCGTCTATGCCAACGAGAATGTAGTCCGAGGGGGGCACTATCAGGTTCACGACCTCGTCGATTGAGACGAAGCCGAGCAGTTTGCCGTTTTCATCGGTTATGACAGCGCACGTTCTGTGCTCCAGCCCTTTGATGAGGGTCTCTATTTTATCGTCAGGTGAAAGCCTGAGGAAGTCCTTTTCCATTATCAGCCTGAGGGGCATCTTGGAGAGCTTGATTATGTTGAGCTTCGGTTTCTCCTCCTCGCCGCTCATGGACACCACCGTAATCTATGTGTGTAGCCCTCCAAAGCTTATAAGCGTCTCGGATAAACGAAAGAGCTGAAGGTGAGGATATGCCAGCCGTTCCACAGTCAGTTCCGACCGACAGAGGCATAATACTAGGCACTCTCGGACTGATTATTATGGCAGTTCTCTACTGGGCACTCTCGCGGTGGATGGATAAATACGCGGAGAGGAAGGAGAGGGAGCTTGAGGAGGAGATGAAGGAGCTGGAGGATGAGGGTAAGGTTTACTGATGCCCACACCATCCCTATTTCCAAAAGGCACTTAAATGGTAAAACCTTAGCTTTTACTATGAGCACTGAAGTTGTCAGACTGGATGAAAACGGCAGGCTGTACCTCCCGGTGTCACTGCGAAAGAAGCTGAAAGTGAAGGAGTTCTACGTTGAGGAGAGAAACGGAGAGATAGTCCTCATTCCCGTCAGGAAAAAGATCGAGAAATACTGGGGCATCGTGAAGGGGGAGAAGCTGAACGCCGAGGAGATTGACAGAGTTATTGAGAAAGAGACGGAAAAGCTCCTGAGGGATGAGCTTTGAAGGTCTACGTGGACGTCAACGTGATTTACTACATTCTCACAGCCAACGAGGAGTTCGGCCCGAGGGCGAAGGAACTGGTTGAGGAGCACTACGGGAGAATGATAACTTCGGCACTGACCGTCTGGCAGCTCTACATCCTCCTCCGGCGCGCGGGAGCCAGGTTCAAAATAAGCCAAGTTTTAGAGGATTTGGGCGTAAAAGTCGTTGCCTTGACTCCTGAGATCATCAAAATGGCAGAAGAATGCGAGAAGCTCGACTTCGATGACTCTATACACTACGCCACTATGAAGGCACACAGGGTGGAGATTATCCTCTCAAACGACAGGGACTTCGATAAAGTTGACGTGAAGAGGCTGTTTTAAGAAGAGAATAGAGAACTCAGCCGGCGAAGATACCCCAAACAATGAAGAGCATGGAAAAAGCCAGTGCAAGCGAAACTGCCGTGAGGACTTTCCTGTCAATCCTGTGTACGAGATAACGCCCCATGAAGCCAAACAGGGTGTTCACGACGGAGAGAATCCAAAACTTCTCAGCGTTCACAACCACGGCGTTGAACATCTTTAAAATTTGCTCCGGGTAGTTCCCAGTGGAGAGGTGGGTGGAAGCGACCCATATGGCAGGA
Source organism: Thermococcus peptonophilus (assembly GCF_001592435.1). Classification (NCBI taxonomy): domain Archaea; kingdom Methanobacteriati; phylum Methanobacteriota; class Thermococci; order Thermococcales; family Thermococcaceae; genus Thermococcus; species Thermococcus peptonophilus. The sequence goes on along the minus strand of NZ_CP014750.1, from coordinate 918,205 downwards.
ATTGCGAGTGTCGAGAGGAGGGAAGTCTTACCGACGAAGCCAAAGCCGTCCTCCATTCTCTCATCTTTGAGAAAGTACAGCGGGAGAACCAGAACCAACGCAATCATCGTGGCGGCGATGGGATAGGCTGCTACCAGAAGGAAAACCAGGCCAGCAACTGCCATGATGACCAAGGAAACATTCCGAAACTCCAGAAGGGCAACGCTGAGGAATCCCCAGAGAAGGAGGTGATAGACGATGCAGTACTGCACGTCGTGCTTTAGGTATCCACAATCCCACGGTTCTTCCCAGTGCTTTTCAAGAATATCGAAAAGCCTTTTGATGTCGCTTTTCCTGTACCCGTGCTTCTCAAGAATGCGGGCGAGAAAGAGGGCCGTTGAAACCACCAGAAGGAGGAAAAGAACGATCGTCTCAAGGGCCCACTCGGGGGTCATGCCGCCGTGTTTCACCCAGACGAAGGCAAAGGGAGGAACACCAAGCAGAAGGGGATAAACAAGGGTCTCAAGGACTACCCTCCTGTTCATGGCAGTCACTTGTTTTCCAAATTTTTAAGTTTGCCGCGCATTTTAAGGTTGGGTGGAGTATAGCCCAATAAATACCTCCACCAGCAGAGGAACGATGGCAACTGCGATCAGCAACAGCACCGAGAGGCCCAGCTTCCTCTTCCTCGGCAAAAGGAGAATCCCGGCGAGACCGTACAGGGCATCCAAGCTGGATAACAGCAAGAGATTATGGTATAGCCCCCTGTTAATGTAAATTTTCAAAAGGGGGCGTATTACCGCAGTGTTTGAGACATTCAAATGAATGGCCAGCAGACCTAAAGAAACCAGAGATCCCCCAGAAGCAAGTGAAAACATCAGAATTGCCTTGAAGATTTTCGAAAGCTGCTTCCCGGTCAAACTCTCGGAAAGCCACAGAGAGACGCTAATAACAGCTACCATCATAGAGACCATCACAGGAAGGGCAATCACCACAAACGCCATGGCAAAGTTAAGTGTTAGAACTATCCCCCATTTGGGCCCTTTGAGTAAGACCGCAGTGCTGAATGAACCCCAGAGCAGAACGATTATAAACATATCCCGTGCTGAGCTGTTAACAATCGTTGGATCAGCTTCTCTGAGGACTTTGGGCAGTCCTCTGAACCCAACCTGAGGGTAACCCGCTTTTCTCAGCATTCTTTGCACATACCAGAAAACAAAGGCCAGTGTAAGGAAAAAAGAAATTGCCGCGGTTATCAGCCAGCTGACGTTGTAATTCTCCCTCGGAAGGTCTGGAGATGGGTGGAGGTAGAACAGACCCCACATGACAACCCAGAAAATCAGCGGGATAAGGATAGCCTCCATCAACAACTTCTTTGTGGAGTTCATTCTAGACCCCCCTAAAACAGTAAAAACATCAAAGGTCTAAAAATTTGATCGGAACAACGCGAGAAGAAGTCCAAGAATGGAAGGAAAAAGCTGAGGCTCACTCCTTCTTCTCATCCTCCGGGAACTTCGAGGTCTCCTCGTTCGCCTTCATTATCTTGGCCCTGTACTCCTCGTACTTCTTTCTAGCTTCTTCAGCCTTCTCCTTCTCGCCGAGATACTCATATGCCTCCGCCACGTGCTTCCACCACATCGGGTCTTCTTCAGCTTCCTTCAGGCAGTACTCGAGGAACTTCTCGTAGGCTTCTCTGGCGAGGTCTTCCATGCCGAGCTTCCTCGCTATGTTCCCGACGTCCTCCCAGAATACCCCTTCCTCTTGGGCCTCTCCTTTGTAGTATTCGAGTGCCTTCTCCCAGGCTTCCCTGGCCTTCTCTTCGTTTCCAAGCTCCTCGTAGAGCTTGGCGACGTCTTCCCAGAACCAGGGCTCCTCCTCGGCGTAGCGCTCAAGGGCTTTAGCGGCCCTCTTCATATCGCCAGCCTTCTTCCAGTACTCATGGGCCTCCTTGAGGTAGTAGGTGTCCTTCTCCTTTTCATAGAGCTGTTCGTATATCTCGGCCGCCTTAGCGTACTCGCCGGCCTTCTCGTAGGCCCAGGCCGCGCTCTCAAGCCAGCCAAGCTTGAGGTACATCTCAGCGGCCTTCAGGTAGTTGCCGGCCTTCTCGTACTTTCTGGCTGCCTGCTTGTATTTCCCAGCCCTTTCGAGGCTCTCCGCGCTCTTGAAGCGGTCAACTAATCTAAGGTCAGGCTCGCTGATGTACCAGATCCCGAAGGCAACCACCGCTATGAAGAAGACTATTATGCCGGCAACTACTTCAAGGTTCTTCCAGACCCAGCTGAGGTAGAGACCGTAGGCGCTGATAGCGGTGAAAACAGCCAGTATAGTCCCGTACTTCCAACTCTCTGCGTAGAGGGTCAGTGCAGTAAAGAAGCCGAGGCCGAGAGTGAGGCCGAGGAAGCCGAGCACAAGGATAACCTGGAGCAGAAGCTTCCAGCCGCCGTACCAGACTATCCCGGCCGCTATGGCTATTACCGCAACGAGGAACCCAATGAGGTAAGCTTTCAGCTTGTCCATTCCTTCACCCCCTCAATCTCCAGCAGGAACTTCTTCTCCTCAATCCCGGAGCTGTAGTAACCAATGCCGTCGCTGGCGACGACCCTGTGACAGGGAACAACGATTGGGTACGGGTTTCTCTTCATTGCCCCGCCAACTGCCCGCGGGGACGTGTTGAGCACCTTTGCAAGGCTACCGTAAGTTATAACGCTCCCTCTTTTAACGTTTTTTGTGAGCCACTCGTAAACCTTCTTCTCAAAGGGTGTAACGCCCTCAAAGGAAAGCTCCGGGAGAAAGTCGACGTTGTCGATCTCTCCTGTGAGGACTTTGAAGACCTTCTCGGGGTAGTCGCTCGGCTGGACGTCGAGGGATATGCTGACACCTCTCTTCCGCAGGTGCTCGGCAAGGATATGCATTCTTTTCATCAGTGCGCTCCTATCGAAGGCGAAGGCTATTCCCCACACTCTTCCCGAGAAGATTACACCGATCCAAACCACTCTCTCCCCGACCCTGAACTTCTCCACACTCAGCATCGGCATTCCTCCAGCTTCTTAACAGCCTTCCTTAGAGGTCCGATGAGCGTGTGGACTTCCCTTCCGTAGAGGAAGGTCCTCCCAACGGCTCTTTGGAAGACCTTAACAAAGACCTCCTTCCTCTCGGCATCTTTTGGATAGTCGAGAGTATTGAGAAGCTTTTCCCAGGTTCTTACAAGCGCTTTCTTTTCCTCTCTTGTTGCCGGCTTCAGTGCCTCAACGTAGGGCTCGGGCCTCTTTTTCGACAGTTCGTATAGAACCACCGCTACGGCCTGCGCGAGGTTCATGACGGGATATTCCTCGCTCGTTGGTATCGTTAAGGTGACGTCCATGGCATCAAGCTCCTCGTTCTTCAGGCCGATGCTCTCACGCCCAAAGAATATTCCCACCTCTCCCGGATAGTTCTTGATAATTTCAGCAAGCTCCCAGGGCATCAGCGGAGCTCTATGCGGGATAAAGCGTTTTCCCGGCTTTCCTGTTGTCCCAACTGTGAAGTTAAAGAGTTCAAGGACCTCTTCAAATGAGTCTAGGATTAGGGCGTTTTCAAGGACATCCCGCGCGTGGACGGCGTAGGCGTAGCTCTCTTCGGTCAGGTTCGGGTTGATGAGAACTAGCCTTGAGAAGCCGAAGTTCTTCATGGTTCTCGCTATCATGCCGATGTTCGCCGGTCCCTCAGGCTCGACCAGAACAACCGATATCATCGGTAGGTCTTTAAGGGCGATGCTTTAAACGGTTGTGGTGGTTGGATGAGGCCTGAATTTGGGCTTGTTTATCTCCCGCTCTCGCTCGCGGTCGTGAAAAAGCGGGCCCGTCCCTTCGCTGGAGGGGGTGTAGTTGCCTTTGCGTGGGCTTACCCACTCCAGGACAACCTGCGGTACGTTCTCTCACTTCTCGGGTTGTTTCTGTTCCTTCTCGGCTGGCCCTTTGAGAGACAGCCCGTGAAGTTCTGGGAGAGGTTCGTGAACGCGGTCATCGGCGGTACTTCCTTGGCAATAGCCGCAGGTGCCTACCAGGCGGACGAGGGCTTTGCACTGCTCGGAATACCCGTTTTGTTGCTCATCCTGAAAAACAGGGTTCTCGCCTCTGCGGGGCTTTTACCGGCGTCAGCCCTCTACCTCATAGGAAGCTATGCCGTTACCGAGAACCTAAAGCTGGCACTGTGGGTGATCACGCTGGTCTATTCACTCCACCACCTTAGGAAGCTCGTGAGGTGAGAGGATGAAGATATACGTTCTCGGCGCTGGCAGTATCGGCTCCCTCTTCGGCGCTCTTCTGGCTAGGGCTGGGAACGACGTGACACTAATCGGACGGAGAGAGCAGGTTGATGCCATAAACAAGAACGGGTTGCAGGTCATCGGTGCTGGGGAATTCACCGTGAAGCCAAAGGCCACAATCTATGCTCCAGAGGAGCCACCAGACCTGCTCATCCTCGCGGTTAAGTCCTACTCGACGAAGACAGCCCTCGAGTGTGCCAAGCAATGCATAGGGAGGGACACATGGATTCTGAGCATACAGAACGGCCTTGGGAACGAAGAGCTTGCGCTTAAGTACACACCCAACGTGATGGGGGGAGTGACTACCAACGGGGCGATGCTGGTTGAGTGGGGCAGGGTTCTCTGGGCAGGGAGGGGGATAACGGTGATCGGCAGGTATCCCACTGGAAAAGACAACTTTGTTGATGAAGTTGCTTCAGTCTTCAACGACGCTGGAATAGAAACGAGCGTAACGGAAAACGCGATCGGCTGGAAGTGGGCAAAGACGATAGTGAACTCCGTAATAAACGGACTTGGAACGGTTTTAGAGGTGAAAAACGGCCACCTTAAGGACGACCCGCACCTCGAGGGGATTTCCGTTGATATAGCACGGGAAGGTTGTATTGTGGCCCAGCAGTTGGGCGTTGAGTTTGAGGTTCACCCGCTTGAACTCCTCTGGGACACCATAGAGAGGACGCGGGAAAACTACAATTCGACGCTCCAGGACATCCGCCGCGGGCGGGAGACCGAGGTTGACTATATACACGGTAAAATAGTTGAGTACGCCCGCTCCGTTGGGCTGGAAGCGCCTAGGAACGAGCTTCTCTGGGTGCTCGTCAAGGCGAAGGAAAGGATAAATAGGGGTAGGCCCAGAAATATTAGCGAGGGGTGTTGAGAATGTCACTGTTCGGTGGAAAAGAGACCGACGTCTTTGAGGCAATTAACAAGCACCTTGAGGTCGTTGAGAAGGCCCTCACGGCATTTCGGGAACTGGTGGAGGCTTACCTAAATGGGGACTTCAACAGGGCAAAGGAGATGGAGGAAGAAGTCTCAAGGCTTGAGACCGAAGCAGACGGGCTGAGAAGGAGCATTGAACTGATGCTCTACGAGGGGGCCTTTCTCCCGGTCAGCAGGGGGGACTACGTGAGGCTTAGCGAGCTTGTAGATCAGGTGGCCGATGCCGCCGAGAGCGCATCACACACGCTGATCCTAGCTAAACCCAAAGTTCCGGCGGAAGTTAAGGGGGACATACTTAGCCTCGTAGATTCCGCCATAGAAACCTTTAGAATCCTCAAGGAAGCCGTCAAGGCCCTCAACGAGGACGTGGATAAAGCCCTTGAGCTGGCTAAAAAGACGGAGGATGCTGAGGAGAGTGCCGATAAAATAGAGTACGACGTTAAGGAAAAGGTCTTTGAGAGCGAGACCATAACAACCTACGCAAAGTTAATATGGAACCAAGCGCTCACAAAGATCGGCGACATCGCCGACCGTGCCGAGGACGCCTCGGATCAGGTCATGCTGATGGCAATAAAGAGGAGGGGATGAAGGATGAAGGTTCTCGTTGCCGCTCCGCTTCATGAGAAAGCTATAGAGGTTCTGAAGAAGGCTGGTTTTGAAGTCATTTACGAGGAGTATCCAGACGAGGACAGGCTTGTTGAACTTGTCAAGGATGTTGATGCGATAATCGTTAGAAGCAAGCCGAAGGTAACCCGGAAGGTCATCGAGGCCGCTCCAAAGCTCAAGGTCATAGGGAGGGCCGGTGTTGGCCTCGACAACATTGACCTCAAGGCCGCCGAGGAGAGGGGAATTAAGGTCGTAAACAGCCCTGGAGCAAGTTCCAGGAGCGTTGCCGAGCTGGCCATCGGCCTTGTCTTTGCGGTAGCAAGGAAGATAGCCTTCGCAGACAGGAAGATGAGGGAAGGCGTCTGGGCCAAGAAGCAGTGCATGGGGATTGAGCTTGAGGGCAAGACCATTGGAGTCGTCGGCTTCGGAAGGATAGGCTACCAGGTCGCGAAGATAGCGAACGCCCTCGGCATGAACGTCCTCCTCTACGACCCGTACCCGAACGAGGAGAGGGCGAAGGAAGTCGGAGGAAAGTTCGTTCCGCTTGAGGAACTCCTCAGGGAGAGCGACGTCGTTACCCTCCACGTCCCGCTCGTGGAAACCACCTATCACCTCATCAACGAAGAGAGGCTCAAGCTCATGAAGCCGACCGCCATACTCATCAACGCCGCGAGGGGGGCTGTTGTTGACACCGATGCCCTCGTCAAGGCTCTCCAGGAGGGCTGGATCGCGGGAGCAGGCCTTGATGTCTTCGAGGAGGAGCCTCTACCGAAGGACCACCCGCTCACAAAGCTCGACAACGTCGTTCTAACGCCGCACATCGGAGCTTCGACGGTTGAGGCCCAGATGAGGGCCGGCGTCGAGGTTGCCGAGAAGATAGTGGAAGCCCTCAAGGGCTGACTCCATTTTGTCAAACTTTTTAAGTACCATTTCTCATTTTTGATCGGTGAGTGTCTATTGAAAGACCTCGTTGACCCTATCGTTGATGCCATCAAACTCGCGGTCACGACAATTCCCGCGGACACTGTTGAAGCCCTCAGGCGAGCCTACGAGAGCGAGCAGAGTGAAATAGCGAGGTTCAACCTCTGCAACACTTTGAAGGCAATCGAGATTGGAAAATCCAGGAAAGTTCCTGTCTGCCAGGACACGGGGACGCTGACCTTTTTTGTGAAGGCGGGCGTTGAAAGCCCTTACCTGGGCGAGATTGAGGGGGCGATCATAGAGGCAACGAGGAGGGCAACCTTTGGGATTCCGCTGAGGCCCAACGCCGTTGACGTTCTTACCAGCAAAAACTCGGGCGACAACACGGGGAAGGGCGTACCCGTGATCCACTGGGAGCTGGTTGGTGGGGACGACCTTGAGACAGCCGTTCTCCCGAAGGGCGGCAGGAGCGAGAACTGCTCCGCCTTGGCGATGCTGACTCCAGCTGAAGGGTGGGAGGGCGTTAAGCGCTTCGTCCTCGAGCGGGTGAAGGAGTGCGGCGGAAAGCCCTGCCCGCCCGTAATTCTCGGGATCGGCGCCGTTGGCTATTGCCTTCGAAGGTTCGGCTACGCCCGGAGTGTAAGCAAGGGTCAGGGTTTCTCTGGTAACTGAAACCTTCGGTATGACCTCTATCTTCCCATTTCCGGGGAAGTTGTCCCTGTGGAATTCAAGGGGATTCATGTCATCACCGGGATTAGTAATCTTATGAATGTTAAAAACTCTACCCTTCCACTGGAAAATAAACTCGTTTTTGTGTAACAACGTACCTCTCTGTCCTCACAGACGCCTATCCGGATTAACGACCAAAACTTTTTAAAGCAGGGGATGGTTCACTAATACCGGGTGTGGGCCGGTAGCTCAGCCTGGTATGAGCGCCGCCCTCGCAAGGCGGAGGCCGCGGGTTCAAATCCCGCCCGGTCCACCATAACAGTCCTTTCTTGCGAAAGCGCTGGTGGAAAGTTGGTATGTGTTTTTAATGAGCTAGCTTTTGAGAGGGTTTACTATCGAGTTGCTAGATTTACAGGATTTTCTCACAGTATAGCGCTCGAAGAGCGCTAAAAGAAAGTTTGAAATCATTATTAACGAGAGATTTTGGGAGTAAACCCGCGTGAACTTGCTTTCTGGTAGAGCATACACTCATCAATAAGGAAAGTTCGAGAAGAAGGGCGCACTTTTGGTCAAGCTTTTCCCAAAAGCCTCCTGCGCGAAGTTTGATCAGGGTTCGTAGCTCTTTTTTAGAATCCTAATTCGTCGTGCTTTTCCCACCAAACAGCTGTTCTTGAATGTGAGAACTCTCAAACTCACCAGTTTAACGCGTGTTTAGCCCTAAATCGATTCCCTTTGGGCGTCAAAGGAAAGAAAACACTTTTTGAGAAGTCTTTCCAAGCATGTTCTCACTCAAAAATGAGCACTTGCAGTCCAAAATCTTGAATAAAACATTCTTGGGAAGAAGGAGCTACAAACTTTGATGAAACTTTGTCGGGCAAAGTTTCTTGGCAAACATATAAAAGGGCTGGAGATTATGTCCGATGGTGAAAACAATGAGCTGGAAGGACAGACTTGGTTTGGTTCACATATACACTGGCAACGGAAAGGGAAAGACCACGGCTGCGTTTGGACTCGCCGTGAGGATGCTTGGTTCTGGCGGAAAGGTTGCCATAGTACAGTTCATGAAAGCTCCCAAGGTCTACGGAGAGCAGAAGAAGATAGAGGAATGTGGTGCCCTCATTGAGTCCTTTGGTCTGCCGGGCTTTGTCCATGGAAAACCAAGTGAGGAGGACATAAAAGCGGCAAAGAGGGCACTTGAAAGAGCGAAAGAACTGGCTTCAAGCGGTGAGTGGGACCTCGTTATCCTCGATGAGGTCTGCGTCTCCCTCGGCTTTGGAATGCTCGATGTTGGGGAAGTTAAGGAACTGATAAAGGGCAAAGCTGAAAACACGGAACTCGTTCTCACGGGAAGATACTGCCCGGAGGAGCTTTTCGAGCTGGCCGACTACGTGACTGAAATGAGGGAAGTCAAGCATCCGTACCAGAGAGGGATACTGGCGAGACGCGGTGTTGAATATTGATTTCGACAATTGACCGAAAAGCTTTTTAGTTAGTAAAGCTTAAGATAAGCCGAGGAAGTTTTAGTTACAATTTTTTATTAAAGAAGCGAAGGGGGTGAGGAGAGATGAGCGAGCTTATCCAGCAGATTGTGCAGGTTCTCAAGGAGCAGGTCGTTCAGGACACCGTTGTCCCGAGGAACATTAGGAGGGCCGCCGAGCAGGCCATTGAAGTTCTCCTCGATGAGAGCCGCGACCCGGCCGTTAGGGCGGCGGACGCTATAGCCATCCTTGAAGAAATCAGCGAAGACCCGAACATGCCGATGCACACAAGGACTATAATCTGGGAGGTCCTCGGTGCTCTTGAGCAGGTCAAGTGAGCCTTTGGTTTTTTCCGCTCATTTCCTGCTCAGATACCACAGTTTTGCGCTTTCCTCTACGAGTTCCGCCTTGTAGAACGCTTCTCTGAGACTCCTTCCAACGGCGACAATTCCGTGCCTCTCCATAAGAACCGCGTCCGCCTTCCTGATTTTCTCAGCCACAACCGCTGCCAGCTCTTCGGTTCCTGCCGGCCTGAAAGATGCTATTGGAATCCTGCCGAGGTATATCTCGGCCTCTGGAGTGAGTATTGGAAGCTCTCCAGTGAGCAGTGTGGAAGCAACTATCGAGTACGGTGGGTGCAGGTGGGCGATGGCTTTAACGTCGGGTCTCTCATGATATATTGCAAGGTGCAGGCGGTATTCTGAAGAGGGCCTAACGCCGCTTACCTGTTTTCCGTCGAGAGTAACTACAGCGACCTGCTCCGGAGTCATCTCGTCCATCACGGAGCCGGTGGCCTTAATGAAGACTAAATCTCCAACCCTTATGCTCAAGTTTCCACCGAATGCCGCAGTCAGGCCCCTCTCGTGGGCTTTTCTTGAGTACTTCACAAGCTGGGCTTTTGCAGTCCTCATTCTTCCACCACCTTCACTCCGTAGCCGCAGTCCAGGCAGATGGCCTTCTTCCCTCTCCAGGATAGTCCACCACCACAGATCGGACAAACGTCGAGCTTTCCACTCTCTTTCCACCTCTGGAAGGTGTCCTTGTCTATTACGAGGTAAATCCCATCTTCCCCTTCCCTAAAGTCTCCGAAGACGGGGGCACTCTCAAGCTCCCCACTCTCGAGGCTGATTATCGCAGGCTCAACTCCAATGTTCCCCTCGTACTCTATGTCGTTCGCCGGAAGAACTTCGAGGATGAGGGCGTTGAGCTTTCTGTCGTGGTAGGCAATGACTTCAAGCGCGTCGCTGACCTCTCCGGTCGCGGGTATTACGTCGATCACAAGGCTCTCACGTGGGAATACCAAAACAACAACGTCTTGGTTTCTCAGGAGCGCGAGTCCCTTCCCGGAGTAGAGCTCCTCAAGTCCAAGCTCTTTCAAGATTGTCTTCACTTCGTCGCCGCTCGGGAGGGACTTCTTCTCCAGCATTATCTTTTCAAGCCTGTAAGCGAGAGGAATGGCAACCGTTACCGGGTCGTAGGCCCTCATGTTCTCACCGAGCTGAGAATGAGAGAAAAATTTATAAACCTACTCCAGCGATTATGGAACGGGCTGCCCAGTAGGGTCCCGCGGTAGCCTAGCCTGGGAGTGGCGGCGGACTGTAGATCCGCAGGTCCCCGGTTCAAATCCGGGCCGCGGGACCACCAGAATTCTTCGATGGTTCTTAACGTTGCCAATTCCGTTTTTAAGAAGTCTCCTAGGCTGTTGGTTCTGTTTATCCCGGAATGTGATTACTCCTGAATTTTGAAGTATAAGGCATCTAATATGGAAGGGTGGTGCATAGGATGGTAAAAGAGAGAAAAGAAAAGTTCTCACTTCATCTTCTCGAGGATAATCGCCGGGCAGACCTTAGTAACGCCGTCAATTCTTCCTATCTTCTCCGAGATTATCTCGGAAAGGTGCTCTCCGTCCCTAGCCCATACCTCGGCCATTATCATGTGGTCGCCGCTGGTCAGGTAGACGTGCTTGACGAAGTCAAACTCCTTGAGCTTGTTGGCTACCTCGAATATCTTCTCCGGCTTCGTATCCACTCCGGTAATGCTGACCAGGTTGTAACCAAGCTTCGCCGGGTCAACGACGATTGTGTACTGCTTTATTACTCCAGCCTCCTCAAGGGCCTTGACTCTCTTCCTCACGGCCGTTTCGCTTATCCCCAGTACCTTTGCTATCTCGGTGAATGGTGTTCGAGCATCCTTGGTGAGCATCTCAAGTATAATCTTGTCCCTCTCGTCTAACATAATCTCACCACCTAAGTTTCAAATACGCACTAATCCTTTATTAAGGTATCGGATTTTTTGGTTTATTATTCAAACTTTTCTGAGTTTGAGGACTGCCTCAACGTGGGGCGTGTGCGGAAACATATCGAGGCCAACGGCCTCTTCAATCTTGTAGCTTTCCGAGAGCTCTTTGAGGTTTTGAGAGAGAGTCTTTGGATTGCAGGACACGTAAACGAGGGTCTCAGGCCTGTCTTTTAAGATTTTCCTAACGAGCTTGGGATGGAGACCGGCCCTGGGAGGATCAACTACCACTGTGTCATATTCGGAGAGGTTATCAACGTCCTTGTCTTCTCCGACGCGGAATTCTGCATCAACTCCGTTGATCTGGGCGTTTTTCTTTGCCATCTCAACCGCGAACGGGTTTATCTCGATTCCTTCTACTTTGAAGCCCCTCTTCGCAAGATAGATTCCGAACGTTCCAACGCCGGAGTAGAGGTCGAGAACCTTCTCACCTTCCACCAGCTCGGCCACTTTTCGGACGAGGTTAACGGCCTGGTAGCTGTTCGTCTGGAAGAAGCTGTTTGGATGGACAAGATAAGTAACGTCGTCGATCTTCTCCCTTATGAAGGGCTCACCCCAGTACCTCTCTACATCTCCGTAAGAGACGTCGCTCTCGGTCCTGTTCACGCTCCAGTAGATGGAAGTTGCGTACGGGAAGTATTCTGGAAAGCTCTCCGGGAGCTCGCCCTCTGAAGTTACGAGATTCACCATAAGCTCGCCTGTGAACTTGCCCTCTCTCATGACAATGTATCTCAAAAGGCCCTTATTCTCTCTTATCTCGTACAACGTCGGCTTTTCATCTTCTATGAATTCCCGCAGGGACTTCAGAACCTTTCGGCTTGTCTTCCCAAAAACGGGACATTCCTCAATATTGACTACGTCCCACCACGTTCCGTATCTCCTGAACCCTATTCCCCCTGTGCTTATAACGACGTCTATCCTGTTTCTGTGTCCATAGATTACGGGAGAAGGCATCACATCAACGTCCGTCCCGATATACCTGGAGAGCTTCTCACTCTTGAACTCCACCTGCTTCTCGTAGGGGAGATGCTGAAGAAGACAGCCGCCACATACGCCAAAGTACGGACATTTGGGTTCAATCCGGATTGGTGATTTTTCAAGAACTTTAAAGTCCGTCGCTATAAGCTTCTTCTTTTTCCTCCTCCAGCTGGCTACTTCCACCACATCGCCTGGAGCAGCATACGGGACGAGAATCTCCCTTCTACCGGCTCTGATTATCCCGAGTCCGTCGTCGCTGAGTCTTTCGATGGTTCCCCTGATCACGCTCATGGTCTCAATTTTGCGTGCCTTTTTATAAATCTGCCGAGCTGACGATTCGACAAAAATGTTCACAGAAGGTTTATTTAGGTCTCCAACGTAGTATTATTGGTGCCGGGTTCATGTTCGGCCGCCGTAAGGATGTTGTCTATAAGGTTTTGAGCACCAAGAAGAGGGCGGTAGCACTCCACAAGCTGAGCGCAGAGCTTGAAACTCCTGCTCCGGCGCTGTTAAAGACCGTCAAGGAGCTTGAGTCTGAAGGTCTCGTCGAAGTCTTCTATGGGGTTGATAAAGCTTCCATTATGGTCAGGGCTAAAACTTTAGAGGACTACTTCGGCTCTGAAGTATGACTGATTAATATTAAGCAAACGATACGAGGAGAGCTGATTAACATGGTTGCTATTGTGATCACAGGGAGGGGCGGGGCAGGAAAAACAACGATGAGCGCTAACCTCTCAACATATTTTTCTTTGAGCGGTTATAAGACGCTTGTTATTGACGGCGACCTCTACCTTCCAAAGCTGGCCTTTCATTTCGGTATCTACAACCCCGTCACAAACCTCCACACCCTTCTGTCTAATCCAGATACCAGACTCAAGGATGCTATCTACCACGACGTCAAGACTGGAGTTGATGTCCTCCCCGGCAGTTCAAAGCTGTTTGATATCCTCACAATGGATGAAAAGCGACTCAGAGATATTGTGCGTGAAGCGGCGGAGAATTACGATGTAACATTCATTGACTCTCCCGTTGGAATTCCCTTTGATACCATTTCCACCTTCAGGCTCGCTCAGTACCAGCTGATTGTAGTGGAGCTTGGGAGATGTCCGGTTCACTCCTTCAGGAAGATGGTGGAAAACGAGGTGGACAAGCTCAAAGCCCTTGGAGAAGCCTACGGTCTCAAAGTTGGAGTCATATTGAACAAGATCCGGGAGGAAAAGCCAATAGTTGATGACATCGTTGAGTACCTTGAGGAGAGCGTTGGCGTTCCCGTTGTGGGCATAGTTTCCTTTGACCCCGCTGTTCCAGCGAGTCAAAACAGGGGAATCCCTGTTGTTGTGAACGTCCCGCACTCCCGTGCAGCCAGGGATATCAGGATGGCCGGCGATGTCCTTAGAGAATGGATCTTTAACGTGGAAATAAAAAGAGGTCTAATCGATAGCTTTCTTGATACGCTCCGTTCACTCTTTCTGAGGCTCTTCCCTTCTGGCAAAAAGCTCTGAGACCCTGACCAGTGGGAGGAAAGTGTATTTTGCGCCTATGGCCTCCTCGGCTCCTTCTTCTCTGTCAACGACAACCATTACGGCCGCTATTTCTGCACCTTCCCTTTCGAGAACTTCCGCAGCCTTCAAGACGCTTCCACCCGTCGTAGTGACGTCTTCGACAAGGAGAACTTTATCACCCGCTTTAACCTCACCCTCAAGCTGGCTTCCAGTTCCGTGCCCCTTTGGTTTTTTCCTGACGATTACGAGCGGTTTTTCCGTTTCCAATGCAAGGGCGGTGGCTATCGGGATGGCCCCGAGTTCTGGCCCGGCGACCCTATCAAAGGCTATCCCTCTTTTCTGAGCTTCCTCTGCCATGAGCTTTGCTATGAGCTTGAGCGCATGAGGTTTGGTGCTGAGCTTCTTGACGTTTATGTAGTAGTCGCTCTTCTTCCCCGACGTCAGTATGAAGCGGCCGAATAGTATCGCCTCTTCGTCAAAAAAGAGCCGTATCAGTTCGTCTTTTGAGTTCTTCATGACAATCCCCAGCTCAGCTGAGAGTAAGGATATAAAAATCTGCCGGGCAAAGCTTTTAAAATGACCATCAACAGTGTTAATGGTGATCTCATGGTGAGTGAAATCCTGCTGATACTGTACTTGATATTCGCAGTGTTCGTTGGTGTAAAGCTTTACGGAAAAACCAATAGCTGGCTCTCTGAGTTGGACAGGATAACCCCTATAGTGGAGACAGGAAAAGCCCTGAAATATGGATTCCTGGCATTTGGAGGAGCTGCCGTCCTTGAACTCCTCGTGTTGTATCCCATTTCTTCTGATGCGGGCCTTCTGTTCCTGCCGCTCGTAGCTGGTTTTGTAGAGGAAGGGGCAAAGCTCTCTCCGTATCTCCGTGGTGGAGATGAACTCTACCGCTGGAGGCTTACTGTCAAGGTTGCTTTAATATTCGCAGTTATAGAGGCCGTTCTTTACGGGATAACTCTTTTCTTCTCCGGCAACATCCTGGGCGCTCTCCTTAGAATTGTCGTGGTCATGTATCATGTTTCCTTCACGGCGATCGCCCTTGAGGATGCTCTAAAAGGCTCACTCCTTTCAGGTTATTTGAAGGCGGCGTTGCTTCACACCCTCTACGACGCCCCGGTATTTGTAACGCTGGCCATTTCAGACCTCTCCCCGCTGGCCTCAATCATGGGAATCGCCGCGATTGTTTACACCTACTACCACGTGGACGAGGCCTTTGGGGTAGCTCACAGAATGGCAAGAAGAGCTCTAGAGGAAAGAAAAAAGAAAGCTCAGGAGTTCTGGAATGAAAGGGGAATATCATTCAGCGAGGACGATGGTATGGAATTCACTTCTTCGCCTTAAATTTTTCCTGGAGCTCGTAGAGCTCCGCTACCCTCTCTATTGTATCGGCCTCCTCGGGGCTTTTATCTTCCCTAAGAGCGACGTAGCGCGGGAACCTCAGGGCGAAGCCGCTCTTGTACTTCGGGCTCTTCTGTATCTCCTGGTAGGTGACCTCTATGACGAACTTCGGCTCTATCTCCACGAACTTGCCCTCCTGGCGTACTATGTAGGGCTTGAGCATCTTGGTGAACTCGATCAGATCCTCGTCTGTGAAGCCGCTCCCAACCTTTCCAACCGGAACAAACTCTCCGCTGTGCGGGTCATAAGCAGCCACGAGGAACGAGCCGAGTAGGTGCGCCCTCCTGCCTTCGCCCCACTCCGCACCGATGATTACAAGGTCGAGGTTTTCCATCGTGGGTTTGACCTTGAGCCACTTCTTTCCGCGGTTTCCGGGCTCGTAGACGGCATCGAGCCTCTTTGCCATGACTCCTTCATGGCCCAGCTCAAGGGCCCTCTTGTAGAAGGCCTCCGCTTCTTCGACCTTCTTGGTTATCAGCTGTTCTGCGAGCTTTACTTTTTCACTTTCCTCAACAATCTCTTCAAGCTTCTTTCTCCTGTCAATGAACTTCGTCTCTATCAGACTCTCGCCGTCGACGAACATTACATCGAAGAGGTTCAGCTCGAGCGGAATCTTTTCGATCATCTCGTCTATGTTGTACTTCCTCCTAAAGCGCCTCAGCACATACTGGAAGGGCCTTGGCTTTCCGCCTTCACCCACTGCAACAAGCTCTCCCTCGACTATGGCCTTTTTCGGTTTAACGGCAGCTTTTATTGCCTCCACAACTTCTGGAATTGACCTCGTGACGTTTTCAAGTCTCCTAGAATATACTATGACCTTATCTCCGTCCTTGTGAACCTGAACTCTCGCTCCGTCGTACTTTATCTCAAAGGCGGCCTCGCCACCCATCTCAATGAGGGCATCCTTAACGCTCGCCGCGTTCTGGGCCAGCATCGGCCTTATCGGCTTTCCTATCTGTATCCTAACCTCTGAGAGCCCCTCGTTGCCTTCGAGCTTGGCTATTTTGGCTACGTAGCCGAAGTCGCTCGTTAGCATGTAGGCCCTCTCAACTAACTCGGGCTTCACCTTGAATGCCTCGGCTATCGCGTCCCTAAGCAGTCCTTCGGCAACGCCGGTCCTCATCGTTCCAAGAACGGTTCTCGCTATATACTTCCCCTCCTCAGGTTGAGCGTCCATGAAGAGGTTCGCCAGATACTTCATCTTCCTGTCTTGGCTGCCCTCGCCCTGGGCTTC
Source organism: Thermococcus peptonophilus (assembly GCF_001592435.1). NCBI lineage: Archaea > Methanobacteriati > Methanobacteriota > Thermococci > Thermococcales > Thermococcaceae > Thermococcus > Thermococcus peptonophilus. The sequence continues at coordinate 901,891 of NZ_CP014750.1, read as the reverse complement.
AGCTATTTTGACGAAGGTATCATAGACACGTTTTATTGTCAGCGGCTGTGAGAAGAAGCTCTTCTGCTTCTTTTTCTTGATGGCAAGGGCTACACTCTCGCCGAGGTCGCCCGTGTCCCTTATGGAGTCTTCTATTTCTTTTTCAGGGACTCCCGTTGCCATTGAAACTGCTTTTATTAGGAGCTTCTCTCCTACGCCGAGCTCCCTCTCGTCCCAGTCCGGAAAGACCTTCCCAAGGATCAAGTATGGAACTATCTCAAGGAGGTCGTCCGGGGTCTTCTTCAGAAAATCGGCAACGAACTTCGTCTTCAGGGTCTTCAGTGTGGTCTTTTCGAGCCGCCTGTAGAGGTCGGCCAGTTCAGAGTAGCGCATATCTCCCATTCTCACCACCGGATAAAATACGGCGAGGAGAATAAAAGGGTAGCGGGCTACTCAACCCAGCGCCCTACCTTCGGCCTCTCTGTGTATATCTCGGCTATGTCGTAAGGAAGGCTCATGTCTGCCAGCAAGTTCTTGGCATTTTCTTCCTCCTTTTCTTGGACAAGTGCAAAAAGGCCCTTCCCGAGCATTATCATTGAGCTCGGGTTCTTCAGGGCTCTGTCCAGTTCCCTCGCTATCTCAAGGAGTTCTCCCGAGAGGAGGCCGGTCTTTTCCGCAAAGTTTCTGGCCAGAACCATCATTCTCTCGGGCTTTGGATCCTTCAGGAGTTCCTCAAGCGCCTTTCGGCCCTCGGCTTCAATGGCCTTTACAACGTCTCCATCAAGAACTTCCTTCGTTGAAAGCCTGCCGAGAGGCACCACGAGAACCTTGTAGTCCTCAAAGAACAGGTTGTCGGTAACTCCTATCCCCGGAGCGCCGGGCTTTATCCTTACCTCAATCCCCCCAGCGAGCTGGCCGATCACATCACCGAGGCCGCCCTTATGCTTTACCTCAGCCTCGTGGGCTAACTGAGAAGCTCTGAGCCACGTCCCGCCAAAGGCGTAGCTTAGGGTTAAAGCTGTTCCCAGTGCCCCGCCGGCACTGTTGCCGAAGCCGTAGCCGTTGGGAAAGTCGAAGTACTGCCATACCTCAACCTCTCCAAGGAAGTCCTTGGGGACGAGCTTTTCCGCGACGTAGTAGGTTATCTCCGCCTCTTCTTTTTTCACGGGTTCCCCGTTGAATGCAACGTGGACGTGCCTCTCAAGAGTCCCAGTCTCAATGCTGGCGAAGACGTTGGTGCCCTTCGAGAGGTTCACACCGGCACCGAGTGAGCCTGCCTTCAGCGGCTCTTCATGGAGCACCGGCACGAAGAACGCCGTTATGTGAGCTGGAATAAACGCCCTGATGAGCATGCTTTTTCACCCCAGAATGGTTCAGAAGAGGCTCTTAAAAGCCTTTCAGGATATAAAAAGAAAGAAGGGACTGAAATTCACTCCTCAACGACGTAAATCGGCACCTTTCCGTGCGGGATGCCGTACTTCTTGCCGTACCATTCGCTGAGTACGTACCAGGCGCCGATAAGGAGTATTACGCCGAGCGGCAGAAGGATTATCCAGCTGTGGACTCCGATGCCAAAGAGCAGGTACAGAACTATTCCAACTGAGGCCGCAGTTACTGCATAGGGCACCTGGGTCGTCACGTGGTCAATGTGATCTGAACCGGAGAACATGGAGCTCATAATGGTCGTGTCGCTTATCGGTGAGCAGTGGTCTCCGAAGATGCCTCCAGCGAAGACTGCACCAATGCTGGCGAACACTTCGGGACCAACCCTTCCGGTGATGCCATAAGCGAGGGGTATTGCTATTGGGAGCATGATGCTGAACGTTCCCCAGCTGGTTCCTGTGGTGAAGGAGATGAACATCGCTATCAGGAAGACTATCAGCGGTATCCAGCTTCCACCAACGCCTGCGCTCTTGGCCAGGTCCACTACATATGGGGCGGTTCCAACAGCGTCAGTGGCACTCTTAATACTCCATGCCAGCAGGAGTATCGTGTTGGCTATGACCATCTGCTTCATTCCCCTTACTAGCGCGTCTTCGGCCTCCTCAATGGTCATCTTCTTCATGGCAAGGACGAGTGTAAATGCCACCACGACCATGGCAAAGCTTCCCCACAGGAGGGCCAGCGCTGAGTCAGAGTTTCCAAGGACTTCCATGAGGCCGCCCTTGGCATAGGCTTCGCTTCCGCCTCCCGTGTACCACATGCCGTAGAGGGTCACGAAGATCAGCGTCAGTATCGGCCAGATGAAGATGTGCACACTTCCCTCCTCTTTTGGCAACCCTAAGTCAACTTCCGTCGTCATCAATGGCTTTGCTCCATCGCGGAGAACCTTTCCAGTAGTCCTTGCGCGGTATTCGGCGTGGAGCATCGGGCCATAGTGCCTGTGGGTATAGGCCACGATGAGGACGAGGAGTATCGCAAGAATTGAATAGAACCTGTAAGGAACGCTGTGCATCCAGGCGACGTAGGCACCGTAATCAACGTTGAGGTCTTTGAACGCATCCCCAATAAGACCTACCTCGTAGCCTATCCACGTCGAGACAACTGCAAGTCCTGCTACAGGCGCTGCAGTTGAATCGTCTATGTATGCCAGCATCTCCCTCGAGACGCGCGTCCTGTCGGTTATCGGCCTCATCGTGTTTCCGACGATGATGGTGTTGGTGTAGTCGTCGAAGAATATGAGAACTCCCAACAGCCAGCCCATAACAGACGCTCCCCTGCTAGTCCTCACCCGACTGGCCAGTGCCCTACCGATGGCGTGAGCACTGCCGGACTTGTATATCAGCCCAACGCCTGCCCCGATCAGGAAGTCAAAGAGCAGGATTTTCACGTTCCAGTCGTCCACGGCATTCTGAACGATCCAGTCTATTGTCTGCGTCGTCCCCGTTATCGGGTTCCATCCAGCAACCATTACCCCACCAGTCCACACACCGGCAAATAGGGCCAGTATGACCCTCTTCGTCCATATCGCTAATATAATTGCGACCAGCGGCGGCAGCAGAGACAGCACACCAAAGTCCGACACATTTTCACCTCCAAGTATTTTTAACCAAAGGAAATTCGACTTTTTATAAATCTTTCTATATTTCTTGTGTTATTGACTAAATTTCTCGAGTTCCTGCCACATACTTGGCAATTCTTTGTCGTTAGGGTACTTAGTGAGATATTCAAGTACCTATTAGGACACTAAAGCTATAAAAGTCTTCCCAAGCATATTTTGGATTTTTATACAAAACATCTCTCAGCTTTCAATACGACTCCAAAAGGTTTGGATATAAGAAAAAGATAACATTGCGCTTTATTCTGCTGGAACTTTTAAATCTGCAAAAAGTTTAGAGATTTTCCAGAAGTGTCTTTAACTTCTGAAAGTCCTTCCTCAGTTCTTCTCTCAGCGGCGGTTTGTAGAGGGCCGCCGCAGGGTGGTACATCGGCATTATGACGATTTTCCCGAAGAGTGTACGTGCCTCGAAGGTCTTTCCGTGGGTCTTGCTTATAGGTTCTGGCTCAAAGCCGAACTTCCGGAGGAGGTAGTTCATCGAGTGCCTTCCGAGCGGGACTATGATCTTCGGCCTGATTATGTCTATCTGCCTGTCTAGGTAGGGAGAGCACGCCTTTATCTCTTCCTCCGTCGGGTCGCGGTTGTTCGGAGGCCTGCACTTGACTATGTTGGTGATGTACACCTCGTCCCTGCTCAAGCCTATCTCTGCTAGGAGCCCATCGAGAAGCTTCCCAGCCCTGCCGACGAATGGTAGGCCTTTCTGGTCCTCCCAGTAGCCCGGCGCTTCACCGACGAACATTACTTTGGCATCGTAGCTCCCCGCTCCGGGAACTGCGTTCGTTCTCAGCTTTCCAAGCGGGCACTTCTGGCAGTTCCTGATCTTCTCCTCAAGCTTTTTCATCAGCTCTTCCTTTTTCATATTCATCACGCGAGAGTTTTCTGGCTGAGGTAGGCCTTCAAAAACTCTGTCCAGGCGGTGTAATAGCCCTTTTCGTACTCGTCCCTGAACTCCTGCGTTGCCATTTCGGAGTACATACTCAAAAGTTCCTTTGCTCTTTCTCTGTCGCTGTCCGTCAAGAGCTGGACTATCAGGGAATCAGTGTCGTTGTCCTTAACGGCGTTCATTATGCCCTCAACTGCCCTCGCGTATCCCCTGCCCCACTCGTCGCTTCCTGCTATCTTAATGAGCTTCTCCATATGGCCTTTCGCCTTGGTTAGATCCCTCCTCATTATCGCCCTGACGAACATCTCCATCCTCATGTCGCGCGCAGGCATTCTACCACCGCCTCTACTTCCCGGCTTTCCTTTTAACGTTAACCTGAGGGAACTTCCCAGTTTTGTCCCATACCTATGAAGGAAAATCTTCATATTTACGCAAAAGTTTTTATACTGGCGAATTGAACCTCAAGCAGAAGCAGAGTTAGAGGTGAAGCCTTATGGCTGAAAGCATCGGCGAAATTCCCAGCGGTGAAAAGGAGTTTGCTGAATCCACTAAGCGGATCAGGGATATTGTTGAGTTCCCTGAGATAAGCGAAGAGGAGTTTTACGAGCTTCTAAAAAAGGCCAGCAGAACTTACGGTGGGGACCTTCCCCACAGGACGTACTCACTCTGTCCCGAGACGAGGAGGGTTGTCCCAGCTCTCGTCTGGGAAAAGGATGGTAAGGTCTGGATAACCAAGAAGTGCCCTGAGGGAATGATAACCGACCTCTATTATGAGGATGTTGAACAGTACTACAGGTTCAAGCGGTGGAAGTGGGACGAGAAAGAGCTTTTCAGCGCCAACGTCCCGAACACCGGTGTCAACTGCCCCCTCGACTGCGGCCTCTGTCCGAGGCACCGCTCCCACACCAGTCTGCTCAACATCGTTCTCACCAACCGCTGCAACCTGAGCTGCTGGTACTGTTTCTTCTACGCCAGGGAGGGTCAGCCAATTTACGAGCCGACCCTTGAGCAGATAAGGATGATGCTCAGGAACGCGAAGAAGGAGCATCCGATTGGTGCCAACGCAGTCCAGTTTACCGGCGGAGAGCCTACCCTTAGAGAAGACCTCATCGAAATCCTCAAGATGGCGAAGGAAGAGGGCTACGACCACGTCCAGCTAAACACCGACGGAATAAAGCTCGCCTTTGACCCTGAGCTGGTTAAGAAGATAAGGGAAGCCGGAACCAACACCCTCTACCTGAGCTATGATGGAATGACCCCGCAGACTAACTGGAAGAACCACTGGGAGATCCCGCTCATCTTCGAGAACGTGAGGAAGGCCGGCGGGCCGGGTATAGTCCTCGTGCCCACCACGATCAGAAACGTCAACGACCACGAGCTCGGCGCGATTATAAACTTCGGTCTCAACCACCTCGACATCGTCAGGGGAGTCAACTTCCAGCCAATCTCACAGGTTGGAAGGGTTCCGAAGAAGGAGCGCCAGAGGTTCAGGATAACCATACCGGGTGCCATCAAGAGGATCGAGGAGCAGACCAACGGGGCTATAGCCAAGGAGGACTGGTACCCGATTCCGATAGCAGGCCACATAGCGAGGTTCTTCGAGGCCTTCACGGGTTCACGCTACTACATGACCAGCCACTTCGCCTGCGGTGCCGCTACCTATGTCTTCCTTGACCGCGAGAACAAGCGCGTCGTCCCAATCCCGAGGTTCCTCGACGTTGAGGGCTTCGTTGAGTACCTTGAGAGCAGAGCCGAGGAGATTGAGCAGTGGAAGAAGCTCGGAAAGCTTCAGAAGCTCAAGCTCGGTGCTGAGATATTCATGAAGTTCAAGAGCTTCTACGACGACAAGTACGCCCCGAAGGGCGTCAAAGTCCTCGACCTCATCAAGAACGCCTTCATGCACGGCAACTACGACGCCCTAGGAAAGTTCCACCAGAACGCTCTCTTCGTCGGTATGATGCACTTCATGGACGAGTACAACTACGATGTCGAGAGGGTTGAGCGCTGTGTCATCCACTACGCGATGCCCGACGGAAGGATAGTTCCGTTCTGTACCTTCAACGTCATTCCGGAGCTCTACAGGGACAAGGTGCAGGCCCAGTTCAGCTACACCTGGGAGGAGTGGAAAGCTCTGCACCCAGACTGGGACTACAAGAAGGACAAGTACTTCAGGAGCAAGGAGTTTGTGGAGAAGATGAGGAACAGCGAGCTCTACAGAAGGACCTACATCGACATCGAGGACTACTTCGGGCTGAACAAGGAGTGAGGTGGGGGGAGATGACGACAGAGAGGGTCTTCAACAAGAAGCTTACCAGGCTTGACTTCAAGTTTGGCAACATAAACTGGGAAAAAGCAACTATAAAGCAGTACGAGCTTGAGAAGGACGAGAGAGTGTGGAGGATATTCCTCAACGGCTACGCCAAGAACGGCTTCGTAATCTTTGATGAGGAGCTGCTTCCAAGAGAAGAACTCCTCAAGGCGCTTGAAGAGCTCACGCCAGAAATCGTTGGGGAGAAGGCCCTGACGGTTCAGGAGCTCATCGAGGAGAGCATGAGCTGGAACAACGTTTTCTCTCATTCTTGACTTGATTGAATCATCCTGCTTTGTTTATATTTTACACTTTCTCCCTTTTCTGGGTCGTAATTACCTACATAATCCCCTACACAAAAGGGATTTAACAAATGAAGTCATATTTTAGAGCTTCCAATATTGGAGGTGATCCCATTGCAATTCCGGAAGAAGATAGCTATCACCGTGATAGCCGCTGTTCTTGTAACACTCCTCATTGGTTCAGCTACAGTCGGTTATGCAACCCTCAAGATGAGAAACAACATTCACAAAACACTCGACGTTCAGCTCAACGAAGTTCTGCCCAAGGAAATGGAGAAGAGCGTCCGGGAGCCCGTAACCAATGAGGCCGGTACGATAGCTATAAGTGCCGCTGAGCTGGGAGCCAAGCTCTTCGACGACTACTTCGACAAGATGCGCATGATGGGGGACGTGGCCCTTCAGGACGTCCAGGAGGCGTATTCGAAGTACGACGAAAGCGATCCGCAGTTCAAGGCTTTTCTCCTCAAGCGCTTTGAGATGGTCAAAAACCTCGATCCCAACGTGGCCTACGTTTACTTCGGAAGCACCACCGGCGGGATGTACATGTGGCCCGACGAGCCTCTCCCAGAAGGCTACGATCCCCGCGTGAGGCCATGGTATAAGGAAGCAGTCGACAAGAACGGCCCAGTGTGGACTGAGCCTTATAAAGACGCATCAACGGGCAAATGGATAGTTACTTTCTCTGAGCCTGTTTACATCAACGGGGAGTTTGTTGGCGTTATTGGTGTTGATGTCTTCGTCTCGACTCTGATAGATCAGGCCAAGCAGATAAAGATAGGCCAGACAGGTTACATAGCGATTTTGAACAAAGACGGCACCATCATTGTTCACCCCGATGAGAGCCTCGTTCAGAAGCTCAACATCCACGACGATCCAAACCTGGCAAGCCTCGCCGGTGAGCTGGACAAGAACAAGGAGACCGGATGGATTAGGTACACATTCAAAGGAGTGGACAAGATAGGCGGCTACAAGAGGATGAAAACGACCGGCTGGATAGTCCTGGCAACGGTTCCCATAAACGAGCTAACTGATCCGATGATGAACGCCATTGATTCCTCTCTAAAAGCAAATACTGAAAGGGTCGCTAGCGAGATAAACTCGGAAGTTGACTCTGGCATAAAAACCTCCTTACTGGGCTCGGTTCTTGCGGCGGTCTTCGGCCTGATAGTCCTGGGAATCGCATACAGGACTTTGAACAACACTCTAAAGCCCCTCGAACAGCTCCGTGACGTGGCCCAGGCCCTCGCTGAGGGGAGGCTGAGCGAGGTTAGGGAGAAGCTTAGAGGGATACAGTACCTCGAAGACGACGAGATTGGAGCGCTTATAAAGGCCTTTGAATCGGTTGGAAAAGACCTCGTGGGGGCCCTGGACACCATAGCGAGCAAACTTGAGCGCCTTGCCGAGGGTGATCTAAGCAACGGCCTCAGCGTCGAGGCAAAGGGAGAACTCAGGGAGGTCTTAGAAGATCTGAGGGACACAACCCACAGGCTCAAAGGTCTAATCGGTGAAATCGTGAACGTTACAAACGAATTGGACAAGAGAGCAAACGTCCTGGCTCAGATAGCTAGTGATGTTACTGAGGCTATCAACCAGGTGAACGAAGCCGTGCAGCAGGTTAGTATTGAAGCCCAGCGCCAGCAGGAGAACATTAACGAGATAACCGAAGGCATGAGACTAGTTGCTGACATGAGTGAGGAAAGCGTTAGAGCAATGGAGGAGTTTGAAGGGGCCGTCAACGAGGTTGTTCACATTGCTGAAGAGGGCAAGGAGAAAGGAGAAGTTTCAGCACAGCAGATTCAGAGTATTCAAGAGATGATGGACAACATAGAGGCCGCAGTCAATAGGGTTAATGAGATGAGCAGGAGTATTGAGGAGATTACGAACGTTATTACTGGGATTGCGGAGCAGACTAATCTTCTTGCCTTGAACGCGGCCATTGAGGCTGCTCGTGCTGGTGAGGCTGGTAGGGGTTTTGCTGTGGTCGCCCAGGAGATTAGAAATCTGGCTGAGGAGAGCAAGAAGGCTGCGGATAATATTAAGGAGATCATTGGTAAAATGACTGAGGAGATCAAGGATGCCGTGAATGCGACACAGAGGGGTGTTAGTGTTGTCAGTGAATCTTCAGAGACTCTCAGGGAGACGACTGAGTATCTCACTAATATTGCCGAGCTGATTAGTGAGACTGGTTCACGCCTTGGGCACGTGAAGGAGCAGATTATTAGGACGCAGGAGGAGGTTGATAAGGCTCTTAAGGCCCTGGAGAATTTGGCTGCTTCGGCTGAGGAGACGACTGCCTCGGCAGAAGAAGTCAGTTCAGCCGTTGAGGAACAAACAGCGGCAATAGAAGAACTCCAGAGAGCCGCCACAGATCTGAAGGCAATCGTGGAGAAGCTGCGCGACATCATCGGCAAGTTCAAACTGTGAAAGGGAAAGTTCAGAGGAGCTCTATCCTTACTTTTCCCTTTACCTCTTTTTCCAGCTCGAAGCCCACGATTCCGGAGAATGTCCTCAGGTCGATCACGTTTCTCCCTGCCTTTAGGTCAACGATCTCTTCTTCCGCTGTATCCGCCGGAAGTGAGAGGTCGTACTCGTAGATCTTTAGCTTCGCGTCGTTCTTCACGTAGAATATAGCCCTAGCACTCCTGTATCCGTCGAGTGGAATGCCCCCAAAGGTTCTTTTACTTGCCTTTCTCAGGAGGTCGAGCGAGACTGAAAAGCTCACCGCCGGCGGCCTCTCCTGGAGTATCTTCTCGTCCAGAACGACTATATCCCTGTTTCCGGTGTCGAAGGGCGTCGCCTCGGTAGCGCCGGTGTTTGGTGTTGTGTTAGTTGCCACGAGGAGCTTCCCGCCCATTTTCTCGATGCTCGTTACCCTCGCTCCAAAGGCTCCAACTATCTTCACCATCGGCGGAGCAACGTAAACGAGGACGCTTGGCCCCACGAGGGTGTTCGTGAAGTCCCAGAATATCCCAGCATCGGGCGAATCCCTTTTGTATGACGCGTCGTGGTGGGTGCTGAATGCCGTGAGTACTCCTCCACCGACGTTTATTGCGTTCACGCGGAAGGGGGCGTAGAACGTCGGGAAGTCTAAGAGGCGGTAAAAGGTGAATACCTCGCCCATGTAGGGGTTGCCTGCGAAGACACCACCGCGGACGAAGGCGAAGGCCCTGTTGTAGGCCGAAGCCATTGCCCCGAGTTCGGGCCTCTCGTAGGGTTTCCCGTCCACGCTACCCCCTGGCTTAAATGCCTCCCACTTCCCGCTTATGAGGTCGAGGGCTCTAAACTCTCTCAGTCCCCCAGTGAAGTTGTTGCCCACCCCGAAGAAGGCAACGTCGTGAACGCGCGTTCCCTTCGGAGACGGCTCGGTTATGAGGGGCTCTGCCTTTCCCCTCTTCCTGTCTAGGGAGTAGACGCCGAGGTTGGCGTGACCGTCCTCCCTTGCTAGGAGAATCCTGTCGCCGTACGGGTCGTAGATGATGTCACTTACCTCGCCGGCCCAGTCAGTCTGGTGGTGTATGGACTCCTTCCACAAGAGCTTGACCGAGCCTTCCGCGGTGTCATAGACGTGCACGTGAGAGTACTTGTTGTTGAAGAGTATCCTCCCGTCTTCGCGGTAAACCGCTGGGGCGTGCACCCAGCCGCCGAAGTAAATGAACTCGTCAACGGTCTCGACGGCGTTGTAGGTGTCGCCGCCGCTCGTGGGGGCATCTCCGACCAAGGTGAAATCATAGGTCTTTTCCTCGTTGCTCTTCACGTCCATAAAGTGCGCTTCCGCCTCGAAGGCCAGTGTGAAGTATAAGATACCGTTGTGGTGTCTCAAGCCGAAGATTCCGCCGCTCCCCCACTCGGGGCCGTATCTACCCGGAAAGCGGTAGTTTCTGAGGAGCATGGTATCACCGATGGTGATAGGCTTCATTGCTTATTGCCTTTTCGCCGGAGGGCTTTTATATTCCGCCGCCTAAGAAGGAATCATGAACGCTTACAGGGGATTGGCCATAATCTTCGGCTTCTACGCTCTGGGCGAGTTTGGGAGTTCGGTCTTTAACCTTTCCATTCCGGGAAGCGTTCTCGGCATGCTGTTTCTACTTGCGGCTTTAATTACTGGGGTTGTCCAGCTTGAGTGGGTTGAGAACGAGGCGGAACTGTTCGTAAAGAACATGAGCGTTATGTTCATCCCTCCGGGGGTCGGGATAATACTCTACATCAGCCTTCTTAAGAGCCAGCTTGTCCCTGTCGTTGGTGCCCTCTTGGTCAGCTTTTTGGTCACATTGATAACAACGGCAAAGGTCGTTGAGCTTTTGAGGGGGGAAGGAAGGTGAACCCATACGGGATTGCTCTAACGCTCATAGTCTTCTACGTTTTTTCGGAGGTACACGCGAGAAGGAAGGCCTTTTACACGAACCCTGTTCTCCTCTCAATAGCCACGATAGCAGCATTTCTCTGGTTTGGCGGCTTTTCCTACGATTCCTACATGGAGAGCGCCGGGATACTCAAGTTCCTCCTCGGGCCGGCTGTGGTAAGCCTTGCTGTCCCCGTTTACAGAGGACTTGATACAATCAAAGCTTACTGGAAGGAAATAACAGCTGGAATAACGGTCGGTGGAATCGTTGCCATACTAAGTGCCTTCTACACGGCAGAGGTTCTCGGTGGGAGCAGTAATGTGCTCCTAAGCATAGCCCCCAAGAGTGTCACAACTGCAATAGCCATAGGAATCAGCGAAAAAATCGGTGGAATCCCCGCCCTTACGGCAGTCCTCGTTATTCTAACCGGAATACTCGGGAATGCGGTTGGACCGGAACTCCTGAACGTATTTCGAGTCAGGGACAGAGTAGCGAGGGGGCTGGCAATGGGGGTCACATCCCACGGCCTAGGGACGGCTAGGATTCTGCTGGAGGATGAGATTGCTGGGGGAGTTAGTGGGCTTGCGATGGCATTAAACGGTGTCTTTACCGCCCTCGTGCTTCCCTATCTCATCAAAGTCCTCTAAAATGCACTCGCTAACGCGGAGCCTGTCATCCCTGTCCAAGAAGAGCGTGAAGTCCCTCTTGGCCAGTCTGTCCTCTATCGGCGCGTGTTCCACCAGGAACGCTATTATTTCAGCCGTGCTGTATGGGACTTTCACTCCAAGCTCGTCGGCCTTCTTAAAGAGCTTCTCGGGAACCTGGAAGATGTCTTCACCCTTTTTGACCTCAATGCTTATTTTCGAGTTTATCTGCTCCCACAGAAGAAGTGTGTTCCTGGCCTTTTCAATCTTCTCAAGGGCCCTTCTCTCGAGGATGCTAACGTTGGCCCTGCTCGTCCCGAGAATTTCGGCTATCTCGCTCTGTTTCAAGCCTTTGGCCCTAAGCTGGAGAACCCTAATCTGCTGCTCGGTTAAAAAGCTCTTCATGATAAGCACCATTAGTTAACAGAACGCTGGAAGTTAAAAGGTTTTTGAGAAGATGGTGCGGTGGCCGGGATTTGAACCCGGGTCACCGGCTTGGGAGGCCGGTGTCCTAGACCAGGCTAGACTACCACCGCAGTCAAGCCCGTAGTATAGAGGGATCGTGACTTTAAAAGCTTTACCCCCTGCTTAAGTCCTTACTCGGCCACTGGGAGGGCTTTTGTCCTTTTTCCTTAACAAAATTTCCAGATCGCCCTAACGTAGGGTTTTTAAGAGCCCCGCTGAAAGTCCACCGGTGGTATCTATGCCTTACCTGATAATCGAGCACCTTGAGGACATCAGCGACTGGCTGTGGCTTGAGTACTCTCACGTCGCCCAATGGTGGGGGGATAAGCTCATCTTTACTAACGTCCGCGAGGACGAGAGGGAGAGGCTGGCAAAACTTGGGAGTGTCATCACGGAGAGCGTTACAAAGTTTCCCTTCGATAGATCAAAGCTAATAATCCTTGACCTTCAGGCGGAGGAGGAGCTGAAGCCTGGAGACATAGAGGGGGATACCATGATAGTGGTCGGCGGAATCCTCGGCGATGCGGTTCCACGCGGAAGGACGAGGGAGTTCATAACCTCAAAGATGGAAGGCGTTAAAGTTAGGCACATCGGAAAGCCCCAGTACTCCATAGACGGCGCATCGATAGTGGCGAAGCTCATAGCGGACGGAAAACGGCTGGAGGAAATTGAATACGAGGAGAACCCGACGATAATGCTCGACGAGTTCAGCGAGATAACGCTCCATTACACGGTGCCGAAGCTAAACGGAAAGCTCCTTCTGACGCCAGGATTAATAGACCTCCAGAAGAGGGAGCTTGGATACACAGAAGCAGACGAGGAGATAAGCGACGAGGAGCTTATTGAGTTCTTTGAGGGAAAGAGGGAGCTTTGATTACTTCTCCCATTTCTCAGCTAGCTCCTCTATCTCCCTCCACACCCTCTCCCTGTCGGCTTTATCCATGACCAGAAAGACCTCCTGAACGCTCCCATCGCTCTTGGCGACGAGCTTTAAACCCGTCTGAGTCTCCCGTGTGACCTTTATCTCGAAGCCTCTGGAGTCGCTCGCGTATATCCTACCCGGGATTACCTTTTTCACTCCAGGGATTCTGGCTATCTCTTCCAGCGGCTTTTCAAGGCCCTTGAGAAAGTGGTGCTCCCTCTTCACCCCGCGCTTGAAGTGTTTGGGCATGTGGGGAGAATAAAAAAGAACCTTTTAGACGTTACGCCCTCTTCCTCACCTTAACAGCGACTCCCTTCTTCGCCCTGACCATCTCTTCCCCGTTCAGAACGGCCTTCCCGACACCGACTACCTTTTCATCTCTGACTATGCCGACGATGTCGTCGGGCCTTATCCTCGGATCGGCTTCTTCAACGCCGACAGCGAAGACGTCTCCCCTAAGTTCAAAGTCTATCTTCACCCAGTAGCTCTTAACTGCATCGTATATTCTCTGCATTCCGTAGGGAGTTACGCTTATTACGCCGTCCTTGAAGGTTCCGGTCTGCTGACCGTCAACGAAGATGCGGAGCATCTTTGAGCCTTTAACCTGACCATTATCCGGGAGAATTGCTTCCCCAGCACCGATGCCAAAGTAGAAGTCGAAGACCTTCCTTATGTTCTCAAAGTAGCGGTAGGTCCTGTCCTCCTTCGTTCCCTCAATCTGGAACTCCCTCAGCGTCTCGGTAAGTGAGCGAAGGCTTTCGTGGCTCGTCGTCCCGTTTTTGACGTCCGTGAAGATTATCTCCCTTCTGGAAAGCTCGGAAGCGAGCTTGGCTATCTCAACGTAGGCCTCGTCGAGATGCGCTACTATCGGGATTTCCTCCGGGTACTTCTCAAGCGTCTTAGCTAGAAGCTCAGCAGCTGGCTTTATCTCCTCCTCGCTCCAGTGACCGGTGACTACTATGTCGTACTTGGCCAACCACTCCCACTCCCTAGGGACAACGCCGAAGGGTGAGGTTAAGATAAGCTCGTGAACCTTTGAGATTCCCGAGCCGAGGGCCTCTTTCACGGCCCTTCTGTAGAGGGTGTGCGAGCGGGAGAAGGAGTAGGGCTTCTTAGCGGAGCACGGGAAGAGCAGGAGGAGTTCAACATTCTTCGGCGGTGTAAAGCGCTCAAGCACGCGCTCGTGCCACCTTTTGACCTCGGGCCTCCTTATGGATGCGTCGCTAATGAAGTATACCGTCTCCTTCTGGATTGGAGTGTACTTCTCAAGATAATCTGGGTGCTCAAGGTCTGCTATTCTCAGAATTCCAGCGTTGTACTGGGTCGGGAAGAAGTTCTCTACTAGATACCTCAGCTTGCCCTCTTCGAGGGCCTTCCTCACGAGCAGTATTACCTCGCGGGCGAAGTCGAGTGAGTTGGGCTCGCTGCTCCACAGGAAAGGAGAGAACTGAGTGAATCCCTTGCCCTCGAAGTCGTAGAGCTTGAGAGAGCGGGTGTCGAAGGCGTCAACGCCAAGATAAACGGCCAGAGGATAGAAGAACGGCTCAAGGTCGGTTATTATCATGATGTTCGGGAACCTCTCGCGGAGCTCCCTTAAAATCCTCACGAAGTAGCGGTACTCCTTGATTAGAATCTTCGAGTTGCCGAGGTAGACGGCATCGAAGTTGTGTCTCTCGATGATCTTGAAGAACTCCCCAAGGTACTCAGTTCTCCTCAGGGCCGGGAAGTAGAAGGCGTTGAAGCCCTCGTAGTTTACACTCCAGAGTCTCCCGATGGCTTTCTGGATTACCTCATCGGGAGTGTAAAACCCGAGTGGTATTGATGGGGCGAGGTTGAAGTCGTACTCGCCCGGCTCTTTGGGATGGAAGAAGGAGTTGAAGGGAGACAGGGTAAAGTCTATCCCGACTAACGCGGGAGTTCTGAAGGAATAATCCCCTAGCCTGACTACCCCAAGCCTTCCGGGTCCTTCGTGTTTGATGACTTCCATAGCGATTCCTCAGACGAGGTTGTACCTCTGCAGGAGCAGGAGCTCGTCGAGCGTTAGCTTCTCGCCGCGCTTGAACTTCTCGAGGGCTTCAACTGCCTTCTCGAAGTTGGCATCCTTCTTGGCGCGCATCTTGGCGACGAGACGGTAGGCGATAAGCTCCTTGTGCTTCTCGTCGTACTCCCTGATCTTCCTCTCGATCTCTCTGAGCTGCTTCCTGGCTTCCCTGACCTTCTCGCGGAGCTCGACGACCTTCTGGTGGTACTCGTCGGCCTCTTTCTTGACCTCGTCAGCCTTGTTGAAGGCCTGGATCATCTGCTCGTGGAACTGCTGGCTCTGGTTGGCGAGCTTCTGTATCTCAAGGCTGATGGCTTTCCTGGCCTTCTTGAGCTGGTCCACCTTCTTCCTCGTCTCAACGAGCTTCTTGTGGAACCTCTCGGCCTGCTGGATGATCTCAAGCTCGGTCGCGAGAACCTGTATCTGGTCAACGATCTGCTTCTCCCTCTCGGGTGTGATGTTCGGGTTGGTCTGGAGCTCCCACTCAAGCTTCTCGATCCTCTCCTGTATCCTCTCAGGAGACATCTTGAGCCTCCTGAGCTGGTTGTACTCGTTTCTCTTGGTCTTGTACTCGAGTATCTCCTGGTAGAGGAGGTCGAGCTTGGCGTTGATCTCCTCGCGGTTCTTCTTGAGCTCCTGTATCTTCTTGTTTATCTCATCCCTCTTCGCCTTGTACTCGCGCCCCTTCTGGCGGAGCTGCTGTACTTCCTTGTTCTTTTCATCCCTCTTTTGAATCCAGACCTGGAGCTCCTTTTCGAGCTCATCCAGTTTGGCCCTGATCTCATTTCTCTCCTTTTCCAGGGCCTCAATCTCCCTCTTGATCCTCTTAATTTCCTCTGGGTCTACTTTAACCGTTGTCATCTCTCTTACCCCTCTCCCTTTTTAGAACAGCTCTGCTTACTCCAAACATCTGGACTGGAAATTGAGAGAGTAAATAAAAACTTTTTGGATAATTCAGCGGTATCGCCATGAGCATGATAGATTATTTTCCCTTTTGTTTGGCTGTATCTTTCTATGGTGCCCATGAATCAACAGAAGTCTTCTAAAACATTCAAAATAGAACAAAACAGGGACAAAACAAAAAACTTTGCTCCCAGTTCACTCTCTTACAACCTGCGTCCCTGTCCTCCCCTCAAGAGCCTCGACGGCCCTGTCGAGGGAAGCTATAACAGCTCTCTCTCCGCCCCACTCAACGAACCTTATCGCCGCTAAGACCTTCGGCCCCATGCTGCCCTTCTTGAAGTGGCCCTCTTCATAATAGCGCTTCAGCTCGTCAACAGTTACCTTCCCGAGCCACTTCTCATCGGGCTTTCCGTAGTTCAAGGCAGCACCGTTCACGTCCGTGAGTATCATGAAGATGTCGGCATTTACCTCTTCCGCGAGCTTCTCCCCAGCTAGGTCCTTGTCTATAACCGCCTCAACGCCCTTAAGCTCCCCGTTTTCCTCAATTACCGGGACTCCTCCGCCGCCGCTCGCTATGACGATGAAGCCTTTCTCGACGAGGTCTACTATAACCGGCGCCTCAACGTGGCCCTTCGGGTCAGGGCTTGGGACGACCCTCCTCCAGCCCCTTCCAGCGTCTTCTATAACCGTCCAGCCCTTTTCCTTTGCGAGTTTCTTTGCCGTCTCCTCATCGTAGAACGGACCAACCGGCTTGCTCGGGTTCTGGAAGGCAGGGTCGTTCTTGTCAACGATGGTCTGAGTTACTATCGTCGCGACGGGCTTCTCAACCCCTCTCTTCCTCAGCTCGTTTATCAGGGCCTGGCCGATCATGTAGCCTATCTGTCCCTGGGTCATGGCACCAGCGACGTCCATCGGCTGGGCGGGGATTCCATAGACCTGCTGACCAGCGTCCATGTGGAGAAGAAGGGCACCCACCTGCGGGCCGTTACCGTGAGTGATAACCACCTCGTAATCGTTATCGAGGATTATGTCCGCTATCTGCTTGGCAGTCCTCCTCACGTTCTTCATCTGCTCCTCGTAAGTCCCCTTCTGGCCTCGCTGTAGTATGGCGTTCCCGCCCAAGGCTATGACAACCCTCTTCATTCTCTCACCTCCAGGGATGACTAATTACGCTCACGGGCATAAAAACGTTCGTTAGGCTTCACCCCTGTTCACTTGAATAAGGTTCGGGGAAGAGGCCAGCCACTCTACAAATGTAAAGAAAAGTGGGGCTCAGAGGTACCATTCAGAAAAGTTCCCAAGCCCGAGCCGCTCAAGGGTCTTCATGACCCCAAGTGATATCCCCTCGACCTCTATTCCACCGGGTAGCTTGTAGGCGTCGCCGACGAGGTAGATGTCCTGAATCGGGAAGTCCTCAACGGTCTGCCCGCTGGCGACCCTGTTTACGGGATTTCCGTCCAGGTAGGTCTGAATGAGCAGAATCTCGCCCTCTTCATCGAGGTTCGGGAAAATCCGGTAGATGTCTTCAACTCCCTTCCTCTGCTCGGCCTTAACGTTCCTGCTCTGGAGAGCGTGGTGGAGCATGATGAGGGTGTATCCATCTGGAGCGAGCTCGGGGCTTAGAGCGGTTGGCTCGTTGTAGCCGTTTATCCTCTCAGTGTCAAGGGTAAAGACGACGGTGTTGCCTATTCTCGGCCCTCCCTTTAGGGCCACGTTGTACTTTATCCCCTCGCTCGGCTTCAGTGAGTCAACGTGCTTGAGGTAATCACGGTTGAAGTTCTCTCTCCCGACTAGCTCGACGGTCTCCTTGATGCCGATGTTCGAGATAAGGACATCGTAGGAAACCTCCTCGTTGTCCGCAGTTGTTACCTTCTTTGTCTCCGCATCAACTTCAACGACCTTCTTCCTCGTTAGGATCTTCCCGCCGTTTTCCAACACAATTCTCGCAAGCTCGTCGGTCAGGGCCTTGCAACCACCTTTCACCAAACCAGGCCCACCCCACTTCAAAGCCGCCTTAATCTCCCTCGCCAGCTCTCCTGCAGGTACATCCAGCACGCTGTCCGCCCAGCCGAGGAAACTCTTTATGAAGAGGTCGGTGAACTCACTGTCGCCTATTCTCTCTCGAATCCACTCGCGCCCGCTCATCTCGGCCTCTTCTCCGATCGGGAGCTTGTTCCGCTTTATATCCAAAAGCAACTTCGTTGCTCTGGCCCTCTCCTTCCAGCTGAGATACTTCCAGCCCTCGCGGTAGTGGAACGTCCTGCCCTCGTAGAAGATCATGCCCTTTGGGTTGGAGTTCACTATCCTAACGTTTGCGCCGAGGAGTTTGAGAAGATAAGCTAAAGGCCCGTCCTCTCCGTGTGGAACCATGTGGAAGGCTCCCGTTGAGAGGCCGAAGCCTTTGTAGTCCAGGTTCGTGAAGCGGCCGCCGGTATAAGGGGCTTTTTCCAGAACTGTGACATCGTAGTCGTTCTTAGCCAGAAAGCCGGCCGTCAAAAGCCCGCCGATGCCAGAACCTATTACGACTGCCCTCATTTTATCACCTGAAAGGCCAAAGGTGAGGAGAAATATAAGGATATCGAGGAACAGAATTGTTCAGAGCCTCCACTCTACCCCAAGGATCTCGCTGTAGGCATCGAGAACCTTCTCAAGGTACTCCCTAGCCGTTCCCACCTTGTCGATCTTGAACTTCTCTGCCCACTTCTCATTGCCGAACTCTTCGCTTCCCCTGGCGACGAGGTCAATAACGCGCATGCTGTCCCAGAACACCGGCGTGTAGCCGGCCTTCCTCGCGAACTCTATAAGGCGCTTAATCTGCTTCTTAGCGTGCTCCTCCATGTCAACGTTTTCCCCGTAGGCCTCCATGAAGAGGGCCTTAAGGACCGGCTTCATCCAACCGCGGTGGAAGCGGCACCAGCCGATGTTGTCGTACCAGAACTCCCAGAGGGCGCTCGCGATTATCTTCTGGGCAAGCTCCTCGGGCTCGAGGAAAACGCCGAACTGGTAGAACGTCCAGTACCTTCCCTGAATCGGGAGCGGGATGTAGTTTCCGATGGCCCAGTACATTGTCGGCGTCATTTCACCGTCCTCGCCGAGCGGCGTGAAGACAGCATAGTCTTTGAAGCTCTCGCCGTACTTGAGCCTGTACTTGAACTTCTCGTCGAGGATTACACTGGCTTTCCTCTTTCCGAGGCCGATGATCTTCGCTATCTCATTCTCGGCGAAGGCCACCCTGTGGGCGAGTTCAGCAACTAGCTTCGCGTTCTTCTCGCTAGCCTCAACGGGCCTCTCAAGTAAAGCCTCCTTCGTGAAGTCGGGCTTATCGCTGAGGCCGACTTCCTCGGGCTTGAGGATTCCACGGTGGACTAACTCCAGAACCCATGCTGCGGTTCCGCCGAACTCTATGGCGTCGAAGCCCATCGCATCAACGGCAGGGACACTTATGTCGCTCGCCCTTAGGGTTATCACGCCGCTGAGCGGACCGTTTGCCTCTCTAGGCTCGTACTCGATGTGGTGGCCGTTGGCGTACTTCTTGCACACGACGGGGCACGGCTCACCGCAGTTCGTCCAGTTCTTAGTCTCTATCGCTTCCTGGTTGAAGGGCTCCCAGTAGTACTTCATTATTGCCTCGTGGATCTTTATGCGCTCTTCCTTCTCGATGTAGGGCATCTGCCAGTTGAGTATTGGCACGAAGTCGCCTTCAGCGGGATAGTTCCCGCCGAAGGTTCCGCCGGTCTTCAGTTTTGGGTTGTACTTGTACTTGACGGTCTTTTCCGCTATAATGTCGTTGTAGGGCTTCTTGTGGACGCCTTCAACTATCTCCTTGGCAGTCCTGAAGGAGGAGATGTCCTCGCCCGGGAAGTTCCTTTTCCGAGGTTTCCCTCCGAAGATTATGCCAACGACGTTGTGTGCCCTGAGTAGAACCGAACCAGAGCCGCCCCTGGCCGCCCAGTCCTCGCTGCCAACAACGCGCTTGCCCTTCCTCAGGGTCTGGGAGAATATCGCTCCGTAGTTAGAGTTAAGGGCTGCAGGACCTACGACGGCGATGCGGTATTCAAAGTCGAACCTCTCGCCGAAGGTGTCTATGAGGTACTGAGTGAGCGCGTAGACGCCCTCTTCCCCTTTGTAATCGCGCCATATCTCGATAAGTCTGTCCAGCTCAATCTCATGGAGCTCGACCTTTATGTTCTCTCCGTCGTTGTAGAGGACAACCACAACCGGCTTCTCCGCCTTGCCCTCGAAGGTGACGAAGTCAACTCCGACGTTCTTGAAGGCGTAGGCAGCACCGCCCATTGCCGATGGGAAGAGCGTCCCGTAGAGCGGCGAGCGGAAGAAGAACATCAGCCTGTGCGCTCCTGGGAGGATTGAACCCGAAAATGGCCCCATTCCCATTACCATAACGTTCTTAGGGTCGTAGGGATCAATTGAGTGCGTCCCAAGCTTCTCATGGAGTTCGAGACCGTAGTCAATGATGCCGTAGATTCCATCCTTCTCGAACTCTTCACTTTCCACTTTCTTCTCATCAAGCTTTAGGTGAAGTACCGTGAACTTCATGCTCTCACCACCTTTGTATCACTCCGAGTGTTGAAATCAACTTGAAGAATATTTAAGGTTTCCGGCCCAGCTTGGGGATTACGGTGTTGGAATATAAAAACCTTGGTGGATACAACCGTGCAGGGAGAAAATGAACAGAAAAGGGCTGGAAATCACTCGATGGGCTCGAACCTGTCGGTGAGCCTCTTGAGCACTCCGGGCAGGGTGGTGTACTCCATTTCTTCAAGCGGGAGCCTGTGCGGCTCGAAGGGCCCGTGCCTGCGCATGTACTCGGTGATTTCTAGGGCCTTCTGGCGGGTGTAGTCGAAGGCCGGGTCGTCAAAGAGGTCAACCGGGCCGACGAGCTTTCCTTCTGGGCTTATCTGCCAGCCGAGGGCGACAACCCTCGGCGGGCCGTCGAACCTGGTCGGGTTGGCCTGGTGCATCGGAACCGGCATTATCGGGCCGTTGTGGGAACCGCGCATCCAGCCGCTGACGAGGTGCGGGAAGGCGAAGGGCTCAAGGACTTCACCGAGGGCTGGAAGGCCGCTCTGGGCCCTGACGATGGCAACCGGGTCGTCTTTTCCAACGTACTCGCCGGCAACTTCATAGAGCTTCTCAGTGCTAACTACCGCCACCGGCTCGTTCTCCGGAATCGGGTGGCCGGGCTTGGGATAAACCCTCTTGATGACGTAGCGGCTCTTTGCTCCTATAAGGGCAAGGAGGTCGTAAAGCTCCTCTGGACTGTTGAGGATTACCCTCTTGTGCTCGAGGATGTCCCAGACCTCAAAGCGGAAGCCCATGTGCATCTTCGGGTCGATGACGAGGCCTGCCGTGTTGAACGGGTCTGCGAACATCCTGAATATCGGGAGGTTGAAGGCTCCCGGCTCGGTCTTGTCCATGTGGAAGGTAACGACAGGCTCGCTCTTCCTGAGGGTTATCTCCATCTCCGCAACTCCTGGCCCCATTCCGCGGACGTTGCCGCTGAATGCATCCTTGAGGAGATCCTGGCCGGCTCCGTAGAGACCGAGCTCCTTTGCGACCTTAGTGGCCTCCTCAAAGGCCTTCCAGGCGAGGCCGTGTACCTCTGGGCTGTCAACGCCTTTCTTGTGGGTCATGATGAGCTGAAGGTCATCTCCGCAGGTGGCGACGTAGAAGTCGATGATAGTTCCCTCTTCGACTGCTTTCGAGAGGACTTCCTCGGCTGTCTCAACGAGCTGTGGGTGCACCCTAGAGTGTCCTGGCCAGCCGCCTATATCTGCTTTGATAACACTAATTGTGATTTTCTCCCCAACAGCCATCTTATATCACCGTATAAATTAGGTAACTTTTATGCTTATAAAACGTTAATATCACCGTCGATGATACTCAAGGAACCCTAAATTCGAAGAGTATAGAAGCGGAATGTTGTACATCAAAATGTCTATAAAGGGAGAAATTCACTCGCAGATGTCGCTCCAGCCGAACTTCTCCTTTGCAATCTTTACCAGCTGCTTAAGCTCGTCCTTCTTGATGTTGGCGCTTGAGCTGGCTCCGACTAGGGCTATTATTCCGTGGACTTCTTCCTGAACCTGAATGACGTCGTCGTGGACTTTGACTACTCTGAGCTCTCTCTTTGCTGTTTCGTCCTCTCCGATCTTGAACTTGTCATGGCCGATAACTATTGGCTCCTCCATATGGCTCACCTCAATAATTTTTGTTATCCAAAGTTAATAAAACTGTCGGGGCAAAACTTATAAACCCCAAACGGGTAAGCTACCCCCGGACGGGGGCGTGGTGTAGCCTGGTCCATCATCGCGGGCTCCAGAGGTATGAGGACTTGCGGGTTTGCTGATTGGGGGATGAGCCTTTGGAGCTCTGACCCGGAGAAACCCGCGGACCGGGGTTCAAATCCCCGCGCCCCCACCACA
Organism: Thermococcus peptonophilus; assembly: GCF_001592435.1. Taxonomy (NCBI): domain Archaea; kingdom Methanobacteriati; phylum Methanobacteriota; class Thermococci; order Thermococcales; family Thermococcaceae; genus Thermococcus; species Thermococcus peptonophilus. Next base: position 879,603 of record NZ_CP014750.1, on the reverse strand, counting down.
GCAGCCCTTTCTTACGAAAGCGCTGGCGGAAAGTTGGTATGCTTTTTTAAATAGAGGCTAATTTTATGAGGGGTTTCTCTCATCAATTTGCCAAACTTACTGGATTTTATCACCGTATAGTGCCCAAAGGGCACTAAAAAGACAGTCAAAATCACAATTAGTGGGGGAACTTCAAGATTAAACCCGCGCAAAGTTGCTTTTTGAGTGAGCATACGCTCATCAACAGGCAAGTTCAAAAGGAAAGGGAAACCTTTTGGTGAAGCTTTTCCCAAAAGCTTCCTGCGCGACGTTGAAGCTCCGCTTCAACGCACGGGACGACAGTCCCATTGAGTTTGATCAAGGTTCGTGGTTCTTTTCCAAAATTGCTGTTTTCTGAGGATTTTCTTGCGTACGTGCTAAAAATTAGTGAATTCCCAACTATTGCTCAGTGAACAAGAGTTTCTCTCCCTTTGACGCCCTACGGGCGTCGATTACAAAGCAAACTCACCCCGAAAGCTCTCACTGAAATTGAATTCACACTTAAACAAGAGCCCTTAATGAAAAATCCCTTTCAAAACCATTTACAAACAAGAACCACCAACTTTGATGAAACCTTGCAAGCAAAGTTTCCTTGGCCAAGCTTTTCCAAAAGCTTGCTTAAGAATGTGAGAAGGTCTGGCGCCCGGGCCGGGATTTGAACCCGGGTCACGGGAGTGACAGTCCCGTATGATAGGCCGGGCTACACCACCCGGGCGCGTGATAGTGGCCGGCGGCGTTCCCGGTTTCCCGCCCCCTCTCGGAGGGCAGTACACCCGGGAACGCTGGCGGGCTTAACTTCCGGGGTCGAAACGAGACCGGGTGTAGCCCCGCCGCTATGGCCGCCGTGCCGATAACCACTCCAAGGATGGGTTTATAAATCTTACGGTAAATTTTCCTTTAGGTGGTAGCATGGGACTGCTTGAAGACAAGGCCCTCGTGGAGGCGGCTCTTTTTGTGGCCGGGAGGCCATTGAGCCTGAAGGAGCTTTCAAAGGCACTGGGAATAAAATCACTGGAATACCTGGAAAAGCTGATAGAGCTTATAGCGGCCGAGTATGCCGAGAGAAAGAGCGCGATAGAGGTCGTTAGAGTGCTCGAGGACAAGTACGTGATGCAGGTCAAGCAGGAGTACAGCCAGAGGGTCATCCACCTCATGCCGAAGCCAGACCTGAGAACGGGAGAGTTAAAGACCCTGGCGCTGATTGCTTATCTCCAGCCGGTCGAGCAGAGCAAGATAGTAAAACTACGCGGCAGTCAGGCCTACGAACACATAAAACGGCTCGTTGAAATGGGCCTGATTTACGCCGAACCATACGAGAGGACAAAGCTCCTGGGAACGACGAAGAAGTTCGCCGAACTCTACGGATTCCCTGAGAACGACCCAGTCCTAATAAAGGAGGCCTTCAAGAAGGTCGTCAATGCCGAATACAGCGACCTGATGGCCAAACTTGAGGGCAGAGGTGAAGAAAAAGAAGAGGAAGCTCCGTCCGATTGAAGTTTTTCTAGGCCCTGTAGTTTTCCCATTTCTGCTTTTGGGCAAAGTTTTTCTCCTTTAGCCCCAACGAAGTCCTTGGAGAAAGCTTTAAATACTCATAGTGCCAATTACTATCAGGGTGAGTGCTATGGAAGTTCTGACAAAGGACGAGATAATCAACCGGATTATCCGGGAGAGAGGACTTTCAAGGTCTGAAATCGAGGAGAAAATACGTGAACTGGCCAAGATGCACGGTGTTTCGGAAAACGCTGCCGCTGTAATGCTCGCAGAGGAACTTGGGGTGAGCCTCGGAAAGGAAGAGGAGATGCTGTACATCAAGGATCTCGTTCCAGGGATGACAGGAGTGAACATAGTCGCGAGGATCAAGAGAAAGTTTCCGCCGAGGGAATACACAAGAAGGGACGGTTCAACTGGCCGGGTGGCCGACCTGATCATTTACGACAGCACGGGCCAGGCGAGGCTCGTTCTCTGGGATGCAATGGTGGCAAAGTACTACGACGACCTGAACGTTGGCGACGTAATCAAGGTCATAGACCCCACCGTCAAGGAAGGAATGAGGGGCGTGGAACTCCACGCAAACTTCAGGACGAGGATAATCAAGAACCCGGAGGACCCGCGCGTCGAGGAGATTCCCCCTCTTGAAGAGATCAGGAGCTACAACTACCGCAGGGTTCGGATAAAGGAGCTCCAGGGCGGCGAGCGCTTCGTAGAGGTTCGCGGAACTATAGCCAAGCTCTACAGGGTGCTGGTCTACGACGCCTGCCCCGAGTGCAGGAGGAGAGTGGATTACGACCCGTCGACGGACACTTGGATATGCCCCGAGCACGGGCCGGTGAACCCGGTGAAGATAACCGTCCTCGACTTCGGTCTGGACGATTCAACGGGCTACATCAGGACAACTCTCTTCGGTGACTCCGCGGCGGAGCTGATCGGAGAAGACCCCGAAGTCATCGATGAGAAGCTCAAAAAGCTCATAGATGAGGGACTGACCCCAAAGGAAGCGGGGAAGAGGCTTGCCGAAGACGAGTACTACCCGCTCATTGGAAAGGAAATCGTGGTTAGGGGAAGCGTCGTGGAGGACAAGTTCCTTGGAACCCTCTTCAAGGCAAGGAACTGGGACGAGGTGAACGAGAAGGCCGAGATAGAGCGCGTGAGGAAGGAGCTCTACCGCGAGCTGAAGGAGTATGGCCTTGAGTGAGGTGGTTGAAATGGAGGAAACGAGGTTTAGAAGGAGAAAGCCCGCAGTTGAGAGGAAGATAGCCGAGATAAAAGAAGACGACACCCGCGTCTCGCTCATTGGGAAGGCCTTCAAGGTCGACAAGATGGACTACACCTTCTGGCTGGACGACGGCACGGGAGTAATCCTCGTCGAGAGCGAGGAGAACGTCCTTCCGGAGAACGGCCAGATAGTCAGGGTCATCGGAAGGGTCATTAGAGAGGAGGAAGGCATCCACATCTTCGGCGAGGTCGTTCAGGACTTCGGCGATGCAGATCTAGAAGCCCTTGAAGAGGTCAGGGAGCTTGAGAAAAAGATCCTTCCAAAGGTTGAGGGAGTAATAGAGTTTTTTGGAGGTGGTGAGGAATGAAGAAGCGCCTACCAGCGAGCAGGGTCTACATCAGGGACATCCTTGAAGGCTACTACGTCAGGAGCGACGGCGACTTCGAGCCGAACTATCTCATAACCAAGGACGCGAGAAAGGTCTACCGTGTCAAGGTTGTCGCCACCGTCGTAAGGGAACCCGTCATAAGCGACGATGAGACTTACGGAAAGTTCCAGATTGATGATGGAACGGGAACGATATGGGTTCTCGGCTTCCGCGATGATACGCGCTTCATAAGGCTTGTGAAGAAGGGTAATTTGGTTCAGATCATCGGAAAGGTCGCCGAATGGCGCGACGATAAGCAGATACTCGTTGAAGGAGTCGCCAAGGTCAGCCCCAACTTCTGGATACTCCACCGCTTTGAGACCCTCAAGGAGAAGGTTGAGCACGCGGAGAAGGCCAAGATAGCCTTCGAGATCTACGACCGCTATGGAATCACTGCCAAGGCCAAGGTCATAGCCAAGAACAAGGGGGTTAGCGAGGAGCTCCTCCAGACAATAGACGAACTGTACACCCTTATGCTTGAGCAGCGGACCCTCGAGGAAGAGCTGTTCGAGGATGAAGCCGAAGAAGAGAAAAGCCCAGAGAATCCCGAAGTCGAGAAGGCCAAAGAGGCCATCATAAACCTCCTGAGGGAGAAGGGCAAGGCCCTGTCCCACAAATTCATCGTAAAGAAGCTGTCCTCGGAGTTCGACGAGGAAATAATAGAAGAGGCAATAGCGCAACTACTCGCTGAGGGCGAGATCTACGAGCCGGAGATAGGCTTCTACGAGCCGCTTTGATCTTTTTTACTTTTCAATACTGCTCTCTCATCGTCCTGATGACTGGGTCGTGGATGAGCGTTGAGGTTATGCTGTCAACCATCCTGAAGAACTCGTCCTTCCCGCGCTCAAGGTCGAGGCTTTCAAGCTTTATGAGCTCGCACTTCTCGCCTAGTATCCACTTCCCGAGGAGAATCTTCTCCCTGTTCCCTTTTCTCATGTCTATCCTAACGAGGCCGTAGGGTATATCCGCCGTCCACCAGTTGGCCTTGAAGGTTATTCTCCATCCGGCCTTTTCAACGACCTGGGCAAGCTTTTCCATCGTCGTTCCGGGACCGTACGGTGTTTTGAACGTTATGACAGTCCAGAGTTCGTCCTTCTCAAGCTCTCTAATCAGTTCTTTCTCAAACTTCATACCCATCACCTCACGAGCGAAGCTATAAGGAAAGCGACTACAGCCATGAACACGCTCACCTTGAGGAGTATCTGGGCACGGTGAGCTGTTTCCCTATCCTGAGATTTCAAGATGAGGAGCGCCGAGTAGAGTATTATAACATCCACAGGGAGCATGGAGAGATAGCCGAGGCCTATGCCAGCCTTAACGGGCAAGAAGGAGGCAACCACCGTTAGAATTGCGAACAGCGCGCCGACGTAGGCAGCCCTTTTTCTTCCTATTAATATGGGAAGGGTCCTAGCGCCTTTTGCCATGTCCCCTTCCATGTCTTCTATGTCCTTTATGACCTCCCTCGCGACGTTAACGAGGAAGGCACAGAGGGCGAGCGTTCCCGCGAGGCCAATCTCACCGACCGCTATTGCACCGTAAAGGGGAGTTGCACCCGTTAGGGACGCAACAGCGATGTTCCCAATAAATGGTAAGGGCTTAAGCTTCCAGGCGTAGAGGAACATGATCACGTAGGCAACTATTGCCAGCAGGAAGTCCCAGATGTTTATGAACCACGCGAGGACGATACCCACCGCGAAGAGAGCGATCGAGTACCAGAAGGCCGTTTCCCTGCTAATGGCCCCCCTCGGGAGGGGTCTCTCAGGCCTGTTTATTTTATCTATCTCGTAGTCAAAGTAGTCGTTTATCGTGTTCCCGCCGGCACACCCAAGGAAAACCACCAAGAACACGAGGAGGGCAGTTTTTAACCCGGGAACTCCCCCAGCGGCCACTACCGAGCCTAAGACACCCACTATCCCTGCTAAGGCACAGTTGTGGGGTCTCGTGATCTCGATGAAGGCCCTGAGTTCCATTAGGCACACCTAACTAAATTCTGGCGGAGCTTTTTAAAGGTTTGCTAAAGTTCATCACGCCGCAACAGGCCCAGCTCCTCTCCTTCCTCAGTGACCCGTATGCGTCCAAAGCGGATTTCCCTGACTCCGGAGAGGTCTCTCACGGGGGTTAGAATCTGGAGCATTCCCTCACTGAAGTTGACCCACTTGAGGATGCCAGCTCCCAGACACAGGCCCTCACCGTCTATGAGGCCCACGAGGAGGTTGCTCAGCTTTTCAAAATCGATAGCCTTCAGCTCCCTTGAGTGAGCGCGCGGAAACCTTTCAACGTCCGCCTTAACGACGGTGTAGCCCTTGTTCTTCCAGCCAGCCACAACCAGCCATCCAAAGGTCCTCTCAAGAAGCTCCTTTTCATCAGCGTTTAGGTGTATCCCATGGAAGAGGGAAGTGCCGGTTATAGCGACCTCGGATACGCTGAACTCAACAAGCTGGGAGTCCCTAAAGTAGTATCGCCATTTCTCAGCACGCAGGTTCCTCCTCTCTTCCAGAGGGTATCTCCTCGCAGTTTTGCTGACGGCCAGTTCAACTACCTCCCCGTACGGTTTTAGCGCCTTAACCAGGCCTGAGAGTTCTCCCGAGTGGATGACGGCAATTATGTCAGGCCTCACCAGTTCTGCCTTAAGGCGCTTCATCTCAGCACCCAACCCGGTAACAAATCCCGTCGTATCAATTAGCACCACATCCACAGCATTCTCGACGAGCTCAACCATTCTCTTTACTCCTACCGCCATTTCCCCTGTAAACTGCGCCGGTGCGGTTGTTCCCACGAAGTAGTGCGCCACTCCCTCCAGCTCGCTCATGCTCTCGAAAGAAACCTCGGGAATGGCAAGAGTTATTGTCGCAGGCGGGAGAACTCCCTTCTGGCCGACGTCTGAGTCAACGACAGCCACTTTAAACCCCAGAGACAGAAGTTCGTTTGCCAGAAACGTTATCAGGGTGCTCTTTCCGCTGTCCACACCCCCGATTACCATAAGTTTAAACGGCTTGTCGTGCCTCGCTATGCTCTTCAGGAGTTCAATTCTATCCTCCGGGACGTCCTGCGTGTACCTGGCCTTGTTCATGGTTTTAAATCCACCCAGAAGGTTAAAAAAGTTGAGCCATTGCCATGAACAGGAAAACTTATAAGTTTGACTTCCGTTCCAATGATTACCTAAAGATCATGCTTTACATTTATCGACTTTGAGTTTGCGGAATTCAGTAGAGGTGATTAGAATGAACGAAGGCGGCACACTGACCCCACGCCAGCTGAAGCTTTTGAGAAAGCTCTACGAGGAAGGAAAGACTATAGAAGTCCACACCGTTGAAAAGACACAGGACGAGCTTTCAAAGGAGCTCGGAATAACGAGGCAGGCACTTAGCAACCACCTCAAGGTGCTTAAGGAGCTCGGGTACATCAGGACGGGCAGAGGCTTCATAGACCTAACCGAGAAAGCCCTTGAGCTCCTGGGTGAGAAGAAAGGGGATGTCTTTGTCTTCGTTAAAATCGAGCCGACAAAGAGGAAGCAGGTCTACGACGCCATAAGGAAGCTGAACCTGAAGAAGATATACCGCGTTACAGGGGACATAGACCTGATCATCGAAGCCGATAAGGGCAGGCTGGACGAAATTTTAGAGGAGATAGCGTCGCTGGACGGCGTAAAAGAGACGAACACGCACCTCGTCCTCGAGACGCTATGATTTTCTCCTTTTCTTCTCCATCAGGGTCTTGAGGGCGTCAAGGTTCTTTCCAAACTTTGCGGAGATCGGGACGAACGTCTTATTGACCTCGCTGTAGGGAACGCCAAACTTTTCGGCCAGGAAGTTTATGACGGCTCCAACGTTCTTCACCTTGTCTATCTTGTTCACCGCAACGATTGTCGGTATCTCGAGCTCGCGGAGGAACTGGTAGAACTCTACATCAATCGGTATCTCACCGCGCTTCTCCCAGCGGTCGATGATTTCGGGAGCGGCCTTTCCGTCAACGACCAGAACGGCCAGTTCTATTCTATCTGCGTTGTCCTCGATGAAGTGCACTATCTCGTCCTTTATCCTCTCCTGGACTTCTCTTGGCAGGCCGCTCATAAAGCCGAAGCCGGGAAGGTCCACTACCTTTTTCCCGCGCCATTCAATCTCAACGGGTCTTCGAGTGACACCGGGGCGCTTTCCTCTCCTGACTTTTTTTCCAGTGAGCTGGAATATCAGAGTGCTCTTTCCAACGTTTGAGCGCCCCGCGAATATTATCATCGTTCCACCACCGGCGTTCTTGAACTCAGGGTCGCTTATAAACTTTGGCGGAAAGGTTAAGTAGAAGTTGGACGTAAAAACTGCGGTGGTGTTATGGTGGAAGGAGATGCCAAGGCAAACCAGCTCATCAACAAGTTTGTAATCTCCCTTACCGAAGGAAAGATACTCGGTTATGTTACCGACATCAACGTTGAGGTTGAGGGAAACCAGTTCTACTTCATCCTGAAGATGAAAGAAGTGGAGAACCTCGGAAGCGGGCAGAGTGTTTTCACCAGCGAGAGGAAGCTCAAGATAAACCCGGACGATATTGTAAACGTCGGTCCCCACGTCATCATACTTGGAAACGGTAAAGTCCCGCCGCTCCGCGAGATAGAGAGGCTTCACCAGATAGCGGAGGAGTACAACAACCTCGTTTCAGAGCTTGAGGCCAAGGAAAAGCTGATTGAGGAGCTGAAGGAGGAGAACTACCACCTCAAGAGGGAGCTTGAGGAGCTCCAGCGCGAGCTGAGGAAGTACCAGCTCATGAAGGAGGACTTCGAGAACCTCAAGGAGCAGCTGATAAGGCAGGAAGGACAGCTTGAGATGGCGAGGGACTACATAAGGCTCCTCGAGGGCATGAGGGGAGATATTGACAGGATAAAGAGCACCGTGGAGGCGCTGGTCGAGAAACAGCTTGAGGAAGTAGTTAGGGGAATAATAGACGAGGAGCTGAACGCAAGGGGATTAAAGAAAACGAGCTTCCTTTAGCCGAATATGCTTGAGCCGAACATGTGGAGTATGAACTCAAAGGCAACCAGCAGGAGCGTCAGGGCTATAACACCCTTCGGGCTGACCTTGACTGCCCTGGTGTCCTCGTCAAAGAACCTCATCAAACCGGCACCGGTTGGGGGGAGAGTGGTCTTTTCCTTTGCCATGTTTTCTCACCTTCTCCAGTTCTTCAGTTGGTTTATTTAAACTTCACGATAAGGTTTTTAAATGCACCGCTTAAGAGAGGCCGGGTAAGGGGTACCCCAATGAATCCCGCTGATGAATGGAGGTGGGAGGAATGGCGACATTTAAGCTGGTTATATCGAACCCGAAGAACGGAGTTGCGAAGCAGGTTGAGATAAGCGGCCCAGAGGCTGACAGGCTTATTGGAAAGAGAATAGGCGAGGAGATCCCGGCGAGCGAGCTCGGCCTCAACCTCTCCGAGATATTCGGTGAGGAGATTCCGGCCGACGCCAAGCTCAAGATCACCGGAGGAACTGACAAGGACGGCTTCCCCATGAGGCCCGACGTCCACGGCCCGAGGAGGGTTAAGATTCTCCTCTCACGCGGCCCCGGCTTCAGGCCAAGGGAGAGGGGCGAGAGGAGGAAGAAGACCGTCCACGGCAACACCATAAGCCCGAACATCGTTCAGGTGAATATGAAGATAGTGTTCTGAGGGGAAATTATCCCCTCTCTCCAAAACCTCTTTCTAAGAAACCTTAATAAGCGCCCGTCTTTTCTACTCATTAGAGGTGAGAGAGATGGCGAAGAAGAAGGAGTTCAGACAGGCTGAGGTTAACATTGGCATGGTCGGTCACGTTGATCACGGTAAGACAACACTCACGAAGGCCCTAACAGGAATCTGGACAGATACACACAGCGAGGAGCTGAGAAGGGGTATTACGATCAAGATAGGCTTTGCCGATGCCGAGATAAGAAAGTGTCCGAACTGCGGAAGGTATTCAACTTCCCCGATCTGTCCGTACTGCGGCCACGAGACCGAGTTCGAGAGAAGGGTTTCGTTCATAGACGCTCCAGGCCATGAGGCGCTGATGACGACCATGCTGGCAGGGGCTTCCCTCATGGACGGCGCGGTTCTGGTCATAGCAGCCAACGAGGGAGTAATGCCCCAGACGAGGGAGCACCTGATGGCCCTGCAGATAGTCGGCAACAGGAACATAGTCATAGCCCTCAACAAGATCGAGCTTGTGGACAGAGAGAAGGTCATGGAGCGCTACCAGGAGATCAGAGAGTTCGTGAAGGGAACAGTGGCTGAGAATGCTCCGATAATTCCGATTTCAGCTTTACACGGTGCGAACGTCGATGTACTTCTCGCGGCGATAGAGGAGTTCATACCGACTCCAGAGCGCGACCCGAACAAGCCGCCCAAGATGCTCGTTCTTAGGAGCTTCGACGTGAACAAGCCCGGAACACCGCCGGAGAAGCTCGTCGGCGGCGTCATCGGCGGTTCAATAGTCCAGGGCAAGCTGAAAGTTGGGGACGAGATCGAGATAAGACCTGGAGTGCCGTACGAGGAGCACGGCAGGATAAAGTATGAGCCGATAACGACCGAGATAGTGTCTCTCCAGGCAGGCGGTAGGTTCGTTGAAGAGGCCTATCCGGGCGGTCTTGTTGGTGTTGGAACCAAGCTCGACCCCTACCTCACCAAGGGCGACCTGATGGCCGGAAACGTCGTCGGAAAGCCGGGACAGCTCCCGCCCGTCTGGGACGAACTTACACTCGAAGTTCACCTGCTTGAGCGCGTCGTTGGAACCGAGGAGGAGCTCAAGGTCGAGCCGATAAAGAGGAGGGAAGTCCTCCTGCTCAACGTCGGGACAGCGAGGACGATGGGTCTCGTAACCGGCCTTGGAAAGGACACCGTGGAGCTCAAGCTCCAGATACCGGTCTGCGCCGAGGTCGGCGATAGGGTTGCCATCAGCAGGCAGGTCGGGAGCAGGTGGAGGCTCATCGGCTACGGCTTTATAAGGGAGTGACTCTTCTCTCTAAATTTCAATTTTGAAGTCCTGGTGGTTCTTATGAGCGAAAGCCGGAGGAGAGAGTGGCTGGTCGTTCCGGACACGAACTTCCTCCTCGTTCCGGGTCAGTTCGGCGTCGATATAATTAGTGAACTCCACCGAATCCTTGACGTTAAGTTCAGGGTAGTGGTTCCAAACGTCGTCCTTGATGAGCTGAACGTCATAGAAGGGAAGTCCCGTGGAAGAGACCTGATGGCCGTCAGGATGGCGAAGAAGCTGGTGGAGCGGTTCGAGACCGTTGAGATTGGCCGCTTTGGGGAAAAGCCCATAGACGACCAGATATTCAACTTCGCGGTGGAGAACGAGCGCGTAATCGTCTGCACGAACGACAAGGGGCTTAAGAAGAGGCTCCGCGAAAGGGGCGTTCCCGTCGTCTATCTTCGCTCGAAGAAGATTCTGGAGCTTGAAGGAATGCTTGAGTGAAGGGCGTTTTTGAATTCCAGTGCCTATTCAACCCCAATCAACGGCTCATTTTATTCACTTCACCGTTCAAAACCCTTAAAACCGAACCTTCTCCAGTTCCGAGAATGGGAGGTGAGAAAATGTACACCGAAGAGGGACTTTTGAATGAGATCCGTGAGCTCATGGACGATGAGGAGCTCTTTGAAATGTACGAGAGAGCCTTTAGAGAGTACCATTACTACTTCGATACTACAAACTACATAGTCCTCAATGTCTACAACTTCAACGACCATGGGCCAATTCACGTCCTCCTGACGACGAGGAGGGCACTTGAGCTCCTCAGGATAATCAAGAAGTTCGGCATCCAGACTACAGCCGAAAAGCTCGGAAAGCCCTTCCGCTGGAGCAAGTTCATCGTTGCCTTCGGCGCACTTTTCCACGACATTGGAAACATGATACACAGAACTCCCCACTACCAGTTCAGCGTCTTCTTGGCTGAGCCGATAATAGAAAAGCTCGTGTCCGAGTTTGAAAATCGCGATCCGCTTCTCCTCAAGGCCCTCACTCTCAACGCCATCTACACTCACGACGAGCACGTGCCGTGCACGACCATAGAGGGCTCTCTGGTAACGATAGCGGACGGCTGTGACATGGAGGCAGGAAGGAGCAGGCTCGTCCACAAGAAGGACAAGGTGGACATCCACGCCGTTTCGGCGCTGGCTATAAAGAGGGTTGAGATCAAGGAAGGGAACGAGGAAGAGCCCATACTCATTGAGATCTGGATGAAGCACCCGGCGGGAATCTTCCAGGTGGACGAGATACTGACCAAGAAGGTCAAGAGCTCACTCCTCAGCGGAAAGATCAGGCTCAGGATACACACTGGGGCAGACGGGGAGATATTCGAGAAAGTCGTCTAAAGGCTTTTAATCTCCTTGCCTTATTCTTTCTCATGTCTCTCCCCGATGCTTACCGCGATTTAAAGTACCTCCTGAACAGGGGTTACTCCAAGAAGAGCGCCCTGAAGTTCGTAGCGGACCACTACCGGCTCCCGCTGAGGGATAGATACCTTCTGGCGAGGTGCGTTTTCTCCGATGAATGGATAGCGGAAGTTAGGAAAAAGCTCCTCACACCGGGGGAACTGAAGGGGAAAGCTCTAGCCGTTGACGGCTTCAACGTCCTCATAACCCTCGAATCCGTCCTCGACGGCGAGGCGATACTCTGCGAGGACGGCCTGGTTAGGGACCTGAAGTACCAGGGAAAGTATCGGCTGAATGAGAGAACCCCCAAAGTTGTCGAAATTGTCGTTGAAGCTCTTACCGGACTGAAAATCTCCAAAGCACTCTTCTTCTACGGCAAGAACGTCCCAAAGAGCGGGATTGTCCAAAAAATTACCGAAGAAGCTCTGCATCGATACTGCTTGGAGGGAGAAGTGATGCTCGTAAAAAGCCCCGACTTCGAGCTTAGGGCTTTCAACACCGTTGCAACGGCCGACATAGGGATAATCTTCAGAGTAGAGCACGTTTTTGATGTCCCTCACTATGTATCCGAAAGGCTTGGCATAAGGATCAAGAGTATTTTTGATATACTCCAAGTTAAAAGGCGCTAAATTAAACTCTATTCCGAGGATTTTCCTTGAGTAACTACAACTAAAATTGAACTTTTAGAAACCCTTAAATAGAATGAGGGACAAAACTAACTCAATGTGTTATGTGTACTGCCGCTTTCCTTTTCTGCGGGTCTTGGAGGGAAAATACATGAAAACCCTGACAACTACGCTGGTTGTTTTATTGCTGGTTGGTCTAGTGCTGGCGAGCGGCTGCACCGGTGGGGGAAGCAATGGAGGAGGCACTCCCTCCACCTCGCATGAAGAAACCTCCGGAGGTTCTTCCGGATCAACCTCAGAAGAAACTACAAGTAGTTCAGAGTCATACCCGGCAACCTGGCAGACCCCGTGGGATGCCTACCACCCCATTAGCCTGAATGGGGATTCATAACTATATAATAGAAATTGAGTACACTTTCACTCTCAAAACTTCTGACGGCGAGAAGACGTTCAACGTTATCAAAAAGCGTGGCTACGTGAAGGCCCGCGTTTACGCCGATGAGAACGGCGAAAAGAAAGACCTGGGGGAGTTTAACCTGTTTGCCTACTACGGGAAGATAATTCCAGTAACTGGAAATGGAACACCCCTTGAGTACATAGTGATGGTCAAGGAGAGGAGCGAGGACAGCGACAAATACTTTCTGGAGCCCATACCAAACTTTGGGGCCCTTGGAACGGGGGGCGCCGTGGTGGCCGAGGCAAAATCAGGAAATGCCTACTTCTACTGGAGCAATCCGGGATCTATAGGACAGTACAGTGAGCTTCCCTACACCGAAGGGGACCTGGACGAAGTCCTTGAGGATATGGGAAGCTACCTCTATGCATTCTGGCTTTCGATGTTAAGCTCGGGAGTCTGGAGCGGTCTAGAGGATCGCGACCTGATGAAAGCCGAGGAGTACGACTACAGCTTCCCACCCTTTGCGTACCATTACAGGATAGACCCAGACGGGACGGTTACCTTCGATGGTAAGGACTTCAGAGTAAGCAACGTGGAATGGAGCTACTCTTTCGGAGGGGTCACCCTCCAGGGACGGGCAGAGATATCGCCCGCTCTTCCAATCCCCGTTGAGAGCGAGGGGACGTTCGTTGACCTGAGCTCGAGGACGAAAGCCTACTCAAAGATAAAAATTGAAGGCCTGAAGCTCTCAAAGGAGTTCGGTGGAATGAGCGTGAGCATCGAGAAGCCTACATCTGAGGGCACGAGTACTGAAACAGTTAGTGAGACCCAGACGGAAACTTCAGCTCCCTCAGAAAGTTCTCAAAACTGGCAGAGGGCCTGGGACGCCTCGGAACCAATAGAAATCAACGGCAACCAGTACCTACTGAAAAGCGTGACCTACGACATCACTTACAAGACACAGAACGGGGAGATGCACTATACAATGGAGCGCGGTTACAACGAGACCAACGATGGCTACGTTGCCTACGCTATAGTCCATATGGACGACGGTTCAACATACCGCTTCGAGGTCTATACCTCAAACATAGATGAGTACACGGGCTGGGTTCTCTGGATTCCCTCCGTCTTCGAGCTAATTGAGAGCGGATCCAGCTTTGAGAAATACACCGTTCAGGGGCCAAACTGCGGCTACACATACGGTGAGAGCGGGATATCGGGGGATATGAACTGCGGTGCGGAGATAACTAACAGCCCCTTCGATATGTTGTGGGACGTTTACAACGGCTTCGCGGGCGGAATCTACGGCGATGTCGTATACGTTGCAGACCTCTCCTCGAACGGGGACGGCTACACCGTCCAGAAAGATGGAAGCGTGAGCCTAGCGGATATGACTTTCGATAAGTACGTAATCCAGTGGAGCGGTCTCCTGCAGGGCTATGTCACCGCCAACGGAAAAACCGCGGTTGTTTCGGAACTTCCAATTCCCGTGGAGATTGAGGCTTCCTTAGCGATGCCGGAGGGAGCAATGTATCTCCACGTCACCGTGGAAGATGTTGAGCTCGTCCTGGTGAGCTAAAGCTTATATCCTTTCATTCATATTTCCCCCTATGTTTGGAGAGCATGAACTCAAAACCCAGTTCATCAAGATCGCTGACAAAAAAATCCATCTCCTGGAGGATAAGGGGGGATTAGTCAGGTACAGGCGGGAGGAGTTTGAGGCAATCATAAAGAAGAACAACGGCGAAAAGCTGAGGGTTCTCCCCGCTCCAGCCCTGGGGTACGGTGTGAGGCTTCTGATGATAAAGTTCAGAGAACCCCTTGTAATACCTCCAAAAGACGCCATAGCTGGGTTCGTTGAGGCCCCGGTAGAGGTTGACGTTAAAATCGGTGACCTAACAATCGATCACTTCATTCTCGGGAGGGAGAAGTACGCCCTCTACGGTGCCATAGAGGCCGGTGTAATCTGCCGCTATCATGTTAGCCCCTTCTACACTGAGGAGCCAGAGGCCATAGGGGTTGCGAAGCTCATAGTCTCAAACCCCTCCCCCGAGTGGAAGTCCCTCGAGAGGGTTGTCGTCCCGATAAAGGGGACTTCAATGTACTACGAGAAGACAAAAGCTTACTATCCCCTACTTCTCGTCACGCTCAAGAACCACAGCCCGGAGGTAAACAACACGGGTAGGCCGCCAAAAGAGGGCCTGAACGCGGTTGGAAAAGGCCTTTCGCTACCCAACTTCCTGATGAGGTGGTAGCATGGGGGCTGCAAACAGTACCTCCTTCTGGAATCAGGGCGTTTTGGGAAGAAAGATCCTCTTTACTCTAACCACAGGTGCCGTTGTAAAGGCGGTTTTAATCCTCATGGTAGGCCTCGTTATAGCAAAGGTTCTCAGGAGGTACTTGCTCAGCCTTGCTAGAACCACAAAGTACGTCTGGATAATCAACGAGGATACTGCCTCAACGATTCACAACATGGTGGTGGTCGTCGCTCTGGTGTACTCCCTTGACGCCCTTGGGGTTCTCTCAATTACCGTGGCTGGCACCAGCCTGAGCAATATCCTCGTCGCTTTCCTTGTGTTCTACTTCTCTTACGTCCTTGCCAAAAAGTCAAAGGACTACATTATAATGCGTTCTTCAAAGCAGAAACTTCCGGAAGTTCAGCTCAAGGCGAAGCTCTACTACTATACTTTCGTCACGCTGGCGTTCTTCATGGCCCTCAACATAGCAGGGCTGAGTGGCAGATTGTCAACGATAATCGCCGCCGCGGGAATAACGGGTATCGTCCTCGGTTTTTCGGCCCAGACTGTTGTAGCAAACTTCATCTCGGGCATATTCATGTACTTCGACAAGCCCCTTAGGATAGGGGACGCGGTAAGGATAGGAGACTTTGAGGGTATAGTCCATGATATTAGAATCCTTTCCACAAGAATACGGCAGTGGGATGGCACGCTCGTCAGGATACCAAACGAGAAGCTGTTTAACAGCGAGATAATCAACCTCCAGAAATATCCTGCAAGGAGGGCCGAGATAACCGTGGGAATAGCCTACAAGGAAGATGCCCAGAAGGCTATAGACACCATCATGAAGGTCTTAGAGGAGGAACCCATAGTGCTCGCAGAACCTGAGCCGAGGGTCTACGTGAGGGAACTCGGGGACAGCTCGGTCAACATAACGATCTGGGCGTGGGTTCCAAGCGAGCTCTGGCTGGGTCAGAACCTCCTCCGCTCGAAATACCGCCTCCTCCAGAAGATCAAAGAGGCACTCGACAGAGAGGGCATCGAGATACCGTTCCCGCAGAGGGTCAACTGGTTCGCGGAGGCACTGAGGGTAAAGATAGAAGAGCCAAAAGAAGATAGCTCTTAACTTTCCTTCTTTTCTATCAGTGCGTAGAAGAACCCGATAGTTCTGTGTCTGTGGGGCCAGGCTCTCATTGTCCCCTCGAGAAAGCCCGGGTCGTAAGGGCCGCTTAGGGGCACAAGCTCGGCCTCAGGATGCCGCTCAAGGAACCACTCCACAACTTCCTCGTTCTCTTCTGGAAGCATTGAGCACGTTGAATATAGCAGTCTTCCTCCAGGTTTCAAGAGTTTCCAGGCGCTCTCTACGAGACCCTTTTGAAGGGCAACCACCTTTGGAATGTTCTTCTCCCGGAGTCTCCAGCGGAGCTCGGGGTTCTTCGCTATAGTGCCGTCGCTGGTGCACGGGGCATCGAGGAGAACCTTATCGGCGATTTCCTCGCCTAGTAGCTCTGGAGCTTTTCTCCCATCGGCTTTAATAACTTCGGCGATTTCAACGCCGGTTCTCTTGAAAATCTCTTTCATGCGTTTTATTCTGGCGCTATCCACATCGAGGGCATAAATTTTGCCCCTGTTTTCCATCAGCTCCGCCATGTGGGCTGTTTTTCCTCCCGGGGCAGCCGCGAGGTCAACGACCCTCTCCCCGGGCTTTGGGTCGAGGATGAGGGAAGCGACAGCAGAGGCTTCCTCCTGCGCTATGGCGTAGCCCTTGTTGAAGAGCCACCCGGGGTTGAAGGGGTCGAGAATTCTGATTACAGTGTCCACTCTCTCACTTCTCTCGAAGCGGACGCCCTTCTTCCTTAGGTAGTTTTCCACCTCTTCAACGCTCGCCTTGAGGCGGTTCACCCTTATGCTCGTCGGAAGGGTGTCGTTAAGTGCCTTGAGCAGTTCCTCTGCTTCATCTCCAAGAAGGGCGCGCATCCTTGCTATGAACCACTCCGGGAAGAGGTACTTCCACTTGAGCCTCTTCTCCTCTGTGTCGAGCTTTGGTACGTAGTTGACGACCCTTGGCAGGAGGTCGTAGTAGTAATAGCCGACGTAGGGGTGTGTTCTCTTTGAGAGGAACTGGGCGATTCCCTTGAGGTGCTGGAGGGTCTTCTCGCTGGGCTCGCGGAAGACCCCCACTTCAACGGCCACCCTTAAAGCGGCCCTCAGCCAGGGATCGAGGATGAGTGGGGAAACACCAATGAGCTCCTCAATGATTTCGTCTATCAAACCGAGGCGCCTCTGGATTGAGTAGAATATCCCAGTCAGCTTGGAGTTCTCCCAGCCCTCAATCCTGTACTTTGCAAAGGCCTTCCTCTTCGCCTGCTGGCTGGGCTTAACCTCCTCGCCGAGCTTGAGGGCCTCTATGAGGGCATAGAGCTGTCTGTCGCTGAGCTTGAGCTTTGACACAGAACCACCTGTAAAAAGTTTCTGGTTCGGTTTAAAAGTTCAACCCTTCAGGAAGTCCGGGAGGTCGGAGCGGTCTTCTGTCAGCATTTTGAGCGTTTCCTTTCCATACGGCACGGGGGAGTGGGGCTGTCCGGCTATCTCCTCGATGAAGACTGCCTCGTACTCAAGCCCCTCTCTTCTCAGCCGCTTTGCTGACTCCCTGGCTTCGGTTGGCCTGATGGCGTAGTACCTCTGGGCGCTTTTTACGAGCGCGCTGAAGACTTCCCTGGCCTTTGACGTTATTATGGCGTCGGGGGCGGACTCCGTGAGGGCCTTCAGGGGGGAGTACAGGTATCTTATTACATCCTCCATGCGGAGGGGGATGGGCGACGTGAGGATTTCGAACACTAGGTCAAGCGCCTTGTCAACTATTACCGGGTTATTAGAATTCAGGAGGAGGCCCAATACCTCTCTTATGACCTCCTCGGCCCGGATTCCTGGTATTGATTTTGCGAATTTAAGTCCAACGAGCTTCAGGCCAGGGTTATCACTTCTTATAAGCTCCAGCACGAGGTTTTCAACGTTCCTGTAATCCATGGGTGGCAGCTTGTCGGCCGCGTCAACAAGCTCCAGCCACCGGGGGTCGTTTTGTTCTACAGGAGTATCGAGCATGACCTTCAGAAGGGTCCGCAGATCTCCCTTTGTGGGGGGCTCTTGGAGAAGGAGCACCTTCATGACCCTCGCGGCCTTTACTGCTGTCTTCCTGTTCCTCGTGAGCAGGAGGAGAAGACGGGGGAAGAGTTCCTTGTATATTTCTCTGTTCGTCCGCAGGGGCAGTAGCTCTTCCAGAAGGGCCAGAACCCTGAGCTGGAAGCGCTCTTCATCGAGCATGCGAATTAAGGTAATCAGTATCTCCTCATCTTCTTGGGCCAGAGAGATCAGACTCTTAGCATCCCATGACTCAAGAGTCTTGAGGATTTCATCGTAGGCCATACCAGTTCCCCCATACACTACACCAAGTTGTGGGGTATTACAATATAGCTTTTTCGATTTTTCTTTCGAATCGGTAGGCGTCAACTGGTATCCTCTCGATTCTCTTCCTGTGGAAGTGGAACTGGGCAGGGATTTCAAATGGCAGCGTCAGACGATGGGTTATGACGAACCCGTTGTCCCTGACAAAGGCCTCTATAAAAGCTCTCACCTCGGGCTTTGCGAGGTGGATTGAGTAGACAACGCCGCTCACCTCAAAGGCCTTGAGGAGGAAGGGTCTGTCGGCGTGCTTTACTTGGCTTCCGAAGGGAGGGTTCATTATGATAGTATCCACTTTCATCGAGAACTCTGAAACGTCGGCGTTTACGAACTCTATTTTGTCTTCGACGTCAAGTGAGCGCGCGTTTTCCCGGGCGATTTCAAGGGCCCTTCTGTCCCTCTCGACGGCGTAGACCCTTTCAGCGCCCAGCAGGACTGCGCCGATGCTCAAAACACCAGTGCCAGCACCCAGATCCGCGATGACTTTTCTCTCGACCTCACCGAGGGAATACGCTAACCACAAGAGCTCAGCGGCCACATCGCCGGGAGTCCTGTACTGCTCTAGCTCTGGCTTTGGGCTCTCAAAGCCCCTGAGCCTCGAAAGGAGCATTGCAAGGTGCTTTTTCTTTATTTTCACTTCCATCCCGTCCACCGTTTGAAAAAGTTATTTATATCATTAGCGCAATACCATGGGTGGGGGGAGGGGGACAATGGAACTGATACCAACAGGAATACCCAGTCTTGATAAGGCCCTGAACGGCGGGTTCTCAAGGGGTTCAACGATACTCCTAGCAGGAAACCCAGGTACTGGCAAGACACACCTTGCAATTCACATACTTTACAACAACATGAGGAGAGGACTCAAGGGGGCCTACGTCTCCTTTGCAGAGACTAAGAAGCAGTTCTACAGGAACGCGCTTCAGGCGGGGATTGACTTATCGAAGATGGAGGAGGTCGCCCTCTTCAGGTTCTACGACATGCTTACTGTTCCCAGGGACGAGCTTGAGGGAATGATTGCATTCCTCATCAACGACATCGTTGAGTTCAAACCAGACATAATAGTTTTTGACTCTGTTACAGTGTTCGGTCAGATGTTTGGCGAAGAGTACCTGCGTTCCTTCCTTCATTCCATAATAGGCCGCTTGGTAAACGCCTTTGACGCGCTGGCCATCCTCATTGATGAAATACCCTACGGCGAAAAGAGGCTCGGCTTTGGAATTGAAGAGTTTGTAGTTGATGGAGTCATAATCCTTGAGATGGAAAGGACCAGAGAAGTGATAAGACGGTACCTCACAATACCTAAGATGCGTGGCAGGCCACTCAGGCGCTCGGCCTATGAGTATGTTATAACGGAGGAAGGAATAGAGGTCTTTACTGTTCCTGAACTCGAATTTACCGAGAAAGAAGCACTAAAATCCAGGTTCAAGACTGGAATCGAAGGCCTTGATAGGCTCCTTGGGGGCGGCCTCTATGAGAGCAGCATCACCCTTATAGCGGGCCCAACGGGTTCAGGGAAGACAATACTGGCCCTCAACTTTGCCTCAAACCTCACCAGCTCGGGCAGAAACATTCTGTACATAGCCTTTGAAGAGAGCGCCGCCGCCCTGAAGGATACCCTCCACAAGCTCGGCCTTGTAGAAAACTTCGAAATAATCTCGATGGTTCCCGAAGGCAGGACGCCCATGGAATTCTACGCTTTCATAAAGAAGCTAATTGAAAAGGAGAGCTTCAACGTTCTTGTGATAGACTCTCTCTCGGCAATGAAGGCCCATATGGATGAAAAGGAATTTATAAAGGCCGTTAGGTATCTCCAGCTTCTCGCCAAGGAGAGGAGAGTAACATTCATACTAACCTACGTCACGGGGAGCATGACAGACCTTGCAACCACTGGATTTAGCACCCTTGTGGACAACCTGCTGTTCCTCACTTACCACGTGCCCAAAGAGGCAGGAAAAGCCCTCAAGAGATATATCCTCGTCCTGAAGACGAGACACTCCGAGAACGATCCGACCTTGAGAGAGTTCACCATCGGGGAAGGAGGGATAAAGATTGAGTGAGCTCAAGGCCGAAATCAACAGGGCTCTCATAGTCGCGACTGCCAAAGAGCTTCTGACTCAATTAGGTCCCCACTTCCTCCCGACAGTTGAGGCCTACCTTAAGTCTAAATACGGGACAACCCTTGACATAGCTGGTAGAGACCCCGCCAAGTTCTACAGAGCAATAGAAGAGCTCTTCGGAGAGTTCGGCGCGGCGATGTTCTTCTACAACCTGCTGATGGAGCTCCGCCTCAAGCCTGATAAGAGGGACAAAGAGACCGCGATTGCCCTGCTGAAGAAGTTCGCGGGTGTCGAGAATGGTGAGTGAGCTTATCCGGGTTCTCAAGGATAAGCACGCTTTTCTGTCAGTAATGCTGGAGAGCATTGAGATGGCAATTGAACACATGGAAGAACAGGGCACTCCTGAAGAAATTTACAACACCCTCGTCACTTTCCTTAGGTGAGTTCCCTACGAGAGCCATCCTCCAAGAAGTGGCCGATGAAAGAGGTTTGGGGATAAAGGTCAAGGATAAAGAGAGCGTCATCAAGGTAATAAAGAGGCTCAGTGGGCAACCAGGGCCTTAGACTTCGAAGCTATATTCTCCAGAATTCTTATCGCGAGCTTCTGCTCGTCGGGCGAGGCAGTCTTTTTGATCTCCTTCAGCTTTTCAACGAACGGCTTAAGTAGGGAGATCTTCTCGACCGGGGCGGACCCAACCAGCGCGTCAAGCGTAAGGAGCGCATCAAAGCGCGTCCCTTCCTTTTCAAGGTATTCCAAAAGGCGGGACAGGACGACCTTCACCGTCTTCTCGTCCCAGGTTTTCTGGAAATAATAGCTGAAGAACTCGAGTGAGGGTACAACCTTTTCTTCGTCCCCAGATAGGTACCACTCAAGGAACCGACCGACTATTTCGTCGCCGTAGGGGGCCTTCGGGACAATGGTAGCCAGCGTCCTAACGGCCCTGAAGCGCATCCACCTGTGTTTAGAGGAGGCTATCTCCATCAGAGGCCCGACCGCAGGCTTGAGAATGAATGCATTCGTTTCGTCGAGCTTCTCAGCGAGCTTTGAGAGCGCCCAAAGGGCGTCCATTTTCTCGAACTTATCACCTTCCTCAAGCTTTCTTTCCAGCTCAAAGATAACTTCAGGTTTTTTCAGCGCCAGCTCAGTAAGTTCAGAAGTTTTTCCAGAGGTTATTGCCTTTTCCAGCTCCTTTTTAGTCTCCTCGTCTGGCATCTTGGGTATTTGTTCTGATTTCCCTATATGGTCCATCAGTTTTTCTCTTCCCGTTTTCTTCCTGCCGAACTGAGATATGTGCGGGAATTGTAGGGACTTCTGGGCCTCGGCCTCGGGTGGAGGGGACGGGTATTTCGGCCCGGATAATACTCTCTCGTTTATCCTCAGCCTCTCCTTTTCCATCCTCTCAAGTTCCTGAGCCAGCCAGCTGAGGACGTAGGTGTCCCCCACGGCCAGAGCAAGGTCAATGGCTTCGTAAAAGCGTTCGTTTATCAGAAGCTCCTGGATTTTTCTCCTCGCTTCCTCGGGTCGGTTTTTGTAGTATCTGGATATGGCATCCTCCAGCTTTTCAGCTACTATTCGAGCCTTATCTCTTACTTCGGGTTTTCCTTTTAATGCGAGGTTCTTCACGAGGGTTAACACACCGGTAACATCATCAATGAACTCCTCACGCAGGGGATAGTGTGATATCTCAAGGAGCAGGTTCAAAGCGAAGTCTGTCAGGGGTATGTCTTCACCAGTAATCATATCGCGGACTTCAGAAAAAGCCGTCTTTAAAAGGGAGGGGTCTCCCGTGTAAGCGGTGATGTTTAGGAGGAGTCTGAGGCCCATTGCCCTAAGCCTGGGGTTCTTGGAGCGGAGAAGCCTGGCAATAACATCGTGAACCCTTGGATCTGGGAAGGTTATCCTAACGTTCTCCAGGATGGGTGGAATTTCAAGGAGAACAATCTCGTTCCTGCGTGCCTTTACGAGGTCTTTGAGCGCATGGCCGAGCTTCACGAAGCTCTCAGGATCAAGAGGGAGTCCAGTAATGAGGGCTTTTATTGCTCTGAGGGCATAGATTGGAACCCTGTCGTCGTTCTCCAGTGCCAGAGCTATCAAGTCATCAAGGGTTCTCTTTAGGATTCTAAGACGCATTATGTCGGGCATTCGCTTCAAGGCCTCTCCGAGGGCCATAACCGCCGCCAGCTTCATCTTTGAGTCTTTGCTGTGAAGAAAAGACAAAAGCAGTGTGAGGGCTTCTTCATTGCCGAGAACAAGCTCTGAAGCTTTTTTGATCTTCCCCGACTTGAGGTACTCCTCGAGGAGCTTTGAATCATCAGACACGGCGCACCGCCCGACTGTTTTCTACGTCAAACCTTATTAGGATTTTGTTATTCGAACACAAAACATGAAAAATTTTAAAAATTTAAGCAGGGTGTTGGGTCAGTAGCGCAGACTTATGCCAATGGGCTCGTCTTCCTTTCTCTCGGCGCCGAGAATCTCGTCGAACTCATAGTCTTCCCTCAGCCCGAGGAGGATTTCAACCTCCCTTGGGGTAAGCACGGGCTTCATCCAGTTCTCGTAGTCGTCTATCGGGACGCGCGGGCAGGCGACGACTACGTAAGCGTCAAAGTCGAATCCCTCTAAAGCCTGATAGCTTATGTGGTTCATCGCCAAAAGCCTCGCGTACTTTCCGTGCTCGCGGAGGATCTTGACGATTCTTTTCGCCTCCGCAAGTCTCAGCTGGCCTTTCTTCGTGCTCGTTATCACTCCGAACCTCTGCGCATCCATCGCCTTGGCTATCTGCGCCCAGCGCTTCCTCACGAGCCTCTCCGCTTCCTCCTCCATCCATATAGCATCGCCGGAGTACGGGTTGATCGCGAGCGTTGGTTTCTTAACCGCCATGGCGACGCCTATCGGGTGGAAGTAGCCGGCGCCGATGAAGAGAACGCCCTCGGCGTCAACTTTAGCCGCGCTGAAGTTGCACCCAAGCACCTGACCGGGCCAGCTCACCCTTGAGTCGCCCTTTCCGATCAGCACCTCAAAGCCGTTCTTTTCCAGAAATTCTTTCGCCCGTTCAAGATGGTGGATGTGCTGGGCCGTCGTGACGAGTGCTATCCTTCTTCCGAGTTTTCTGATTTCCTCGAGGTTCTTCTCAAGGGCGGGGAGTACGTCAACCTTCGCAAAGGCAGGCACAAAAATCGTTGGAACCTCGAGGTGGAGCTGCATGTATGAGTGTCCAAGATGGATTAGTGCGTCGCATCCTAATCTCTTAGCCTCGCTGTCGGCTGGATCACAGGCGCCGTAGTTTATGTCCCCCCTTATTATTGTCTCAATCCCGTTCTCCTCAAGGAAGTCGGCCAACTCCTGCGCCTCCCTCTTGAGGCCCTCGGGAGTCTGGATGAGAACCCTTTGAGCGTTAAGTTCCTGGAGCTTTTCAAGTATCTCGCCGAAGGGAACCTCGTGCATTGAACTCACCGTGTAGAGTTTGAATGGGCCTTTTTAAATTTCCACTTCTCTCGCTTTGTGCCATACCTAAATACCAAGGATTTTTTCGGTTCTTAGATCATCTCGTTCTAAAACTGGAAGCTGTGTGTTATACTTTGCTTCAGAGAAGTGCAAAACTCTCGGAATAGTTTCAAAAACTAACATTGGGAAGTAAAACTTATTAACTCCCACATCCATTTTTATCCCGCCCAATAAGGGGGTGATAAAATGAGAAAGGTTGAAATAATAGCTCTGGTGCTCCTCCTTCTGGGAGCAACCATTCCAAGCGTCAGCGCCGGCGACCTCCTGAACTACATCTGGGACACCAGAACCTACCAGCACCCCTACCCGACCGACGTCAGGCCGGGCGATCTCGTCTACGGCCACAGTCCCGACCTCTTCAACGCCATCATTCCAGGCTACTGGATACACGTTGCCATCGTGGCATGGTACAACGACACCATTGACGACTGGATGGTTATAGAGGCCAAAATAGGCAAGGGCGTCATCATCAGCCCGCTCAGGGAGTTCCTCAGCAGGTACGACGTCGTCGCCCTCCAGCGCGTTAAGACGACCGACGAGGTCAGGCAGAAAGCTGTTGAGTTCGCTTACCAGCAGCTCGGCAAGCCCTACAACTACAACTACCTCGGCAAGCCAAAGGTCTACTCCGACAAGTACTACTGCTCCCAGCTCGTCTGGGCGGCTTATCTCGTCGCCAGCAACTATCAGATAAACCTCGACAAGAACGATGGGGCCTTTGACTGGAAGTACTTCTACTCGGTCGCTCCACAGGAAGTCTACGACGACCCGATGACTTACACCATCTATTACGACGAGGCCTGATTCTTCCCTTTTCTTCTTCCCTTTGACTGCATAAAGCATTTATACTTCCAAAGTTCAACAATAACTCGAAGTCCGATGCATCGAGGTGGTGAGTATGGAGACCGTTGAAGGAATTATGGTCGTAACGACCGAGACGATTCCCGGCTACCGCATCGTTGAGGTCAAGGGAATAGCGAGGGGCGGAATAGTCAAGGCCACACACATAGGCAGGGACATAATGGCCGTCCTTAGAAACATCAAGGGTGGCGAAGTCAAGGAGTACACACAAATGATGGCAGAGGCCAGGGAAGAGGCCCTTAGGAGAATGGTGCTCCACGCCAAGGAGCTCGGTGCCAATGCGGTCGTTAACGTCCGCTTCGCTACTGCAAACGTCGGTTCTAGTGTTGCCGAGGTCTACGCCTATGGAACCGCGGTGGTCGTTGAGGAGGAGTGAACATGTACCTTCCGCCATTCCCGCTTCTCGGCGGGATTCTGGCGTGGACAACGGTTTACTTCTTAGGCTTCAAGAAGCAGAAGTGGGCCGAGCTGATCCTCGGTGCGGTGGCCTTCATACTGGCGATGGTCATCCAGAACCCGATACAACAGCTTCCCCTCCTCGGAATCGGCATACGGAGCAACGCGGATGTTATTGCCAGAGGAACGGCCTTTACAGTCGGAGTTGCTATCTGGCTGGGCCTCGTTGCAGGTTTCGTCCAGGAAGGAGTTAAGTACTTCTTCGTCAAGGACAGGAGTCCCAATGATGCGCTGTTCGTCGGCCTCGGCTTCGGAATAACCGAGGTTCTCTCCGTTGCGGTTACACCGATCATCGCGGTGGCCGTTGCCGGAGGAAAGCTTGACGTTCCGGTTCTTCAGGCACTCCTCTCAATGGTGGAGCGCTACTTTGCAGTCCTCTTCCACGTCGGAACAACAGTTTATCTCGCCTACGCCTCCAAGAATGGCCTCGGCGGAAAGGGCTTCCTCACGATGGCAACCCTGCACGGCTTCGTTGATACGCTCGCTGTTTACGGCCAGTTTTTAGTCCTGAAGAGTGAGGAGCTGGCGATGAAGTTCACGATTGGCCTGGAGGTAGTCTTCGCCGTTACAGCAACAGCTTTAATCGCCTACACTCTACCACTCGCCAGGATCGAAGAACCCGATGAGAATAAGGTAATCTGGTGATAGGCTTTGCTCGGGAAAAGAGAGGAGAAAGCCCTCAAGAAGCTCAGGAAGGAGCTCCGCTCAGGCCTCTACTCCTTTTTGGTTTTATCCATCCTCGAAAGAGAGGGGGAGCTACACGGCTACGCGATAAGGAAGAGGCTTGAGGAGCTGAGCGGAGGGAAGCTCGTTCCCAGTGAGGGAGCCCTATACGACATTCTGAAGGGCCTTAAAAAGCTCGGCCTCCTCCAGGACAGCTGGGCAGAGGCCGGCGGAAGACCGAGGAAGTACTACTCAATCACAGAGATGGGAAAGATAGTGCTCGCCCAGTTGCGGGAGGAGATAAGAGTTATTGAATCCGTCCTTGAGAAACTGGAGGGATCTGAATGAGCGAACTGACCTTTGAGGTGTTCATATCCCTCACCTTTTTGGCGGCCGGTCTGCTGACCTACTCCTTCCGGAACAAAAGGAACTACCTCATCGGCTTCAGGATAGGTTACACCTACATGTCGGACAGAGCTTGGAGGGAAACCAACACATTCGCCGGGCTGTTCATGATGGTCTTCTCGGTTCTACTGCTCGGGCTTGCGCTGGCGGGCATTGGGATTCTCGCCTTCATACTCATAATGCTCGCCGGGGTCGTCTTTCTCACGGTAGCCGGCTTCAGGATAGCCAAGAGGGCTTACGAAGAGGAGGAACTCTCAATAGAGGCTCCTGAAAAACCGATCGAGAGGATAGAGGTCAACGTTAAGCCATATCTCATTGCTCAACTGCTTGGACTGGCCGCTTACTTCGTCCTCGCGGTTCTCCTCTGGGACAAACTTCCAGTGAGAGTCGCAATCCATTTCAACGCCTCCGGAGAGCCGGACAGCTTCGCCCCAAAGACCGTTGGCACTCTTCTATTTCCGCTGGTGGTCTATCCGCTCTTCCTCACCATGACGTACTTCCTCAAAGAGCCGGCCTTCGCACCGCTCCTCAGGTTCAGCAGGAAGGGCTGGAGAGCCTTTGCCGAGTTTATGACCGTTATGGCCCTTGGAATCGTTGTTATTGATAGTTTGATGCTACTCTACAACGTTGGTTACGTCCCATCGAGTTGGATAGGCTATTCCGTCTGGGCTTTCCTGATAGTTACCTTCGGGATGATTTTCAGGATCTTTTGGGTGAGAGGTGGGGCAACTTGAACCCGTACTCCCTTCTAAGGGTCCTCTACGGCGTTTTCCTTGGACTGGCCTTCGTGATAGGGGGCATACTTACCTCAACCTCCAAGGGCGAACCTGGAGTCGGATTCAGAATAGGCTATACCTACCTCAGCGAGCGGGCCAGGAAAAAGGCGAATAATGTGACTGGAATAGGTCTGATCCTCTTGGGTGTGCTGTTTATGCTCTCCTCCTTCTTCCTGCCGCTCTGCGGCATGTTCGTTCTCCTCATCGGAGGAGTCGCCGTTGTCCTTGCGATCGGCTACGTCGTGGCCAGGCGCGAGTACGAACTTGAGGACATCTCCAGGGAAGCACTGGAAAAGCCAAGAAAAAGCATAGAAACGCCCAGACTCGGGAAGTATTTGATAACACAGCTGGTCCTCGCTTTCCTCTTTCTTCTCATGTCCCCAAAGCTCCCGAGGGGGATGGCCTTTGTCCTCGGCTCTGTAATGGCCCTCATCATAGGTCTAACGCTCCTCGCATCCCGGCCGCTCGTCTTCCAGCTCGCTCCAAAGTTCTCGGGAATAATGGCGCGCGGCTTTGCAAAGGCCCTTACGCTGATCTCTGCACTCATTACCTTCGAAGCCTTTCTCGTATGGACGGGCTTTGAGAATGACGTTCTGGGAATACTGCTGCTTCCGATTTTCCTGCTGGTTATTTTCTACGCGGCCTACGTCATGCTGACCTCTGCCTACGAGGAGGGCTACTACTAGCTCTCAAGCACCCTTATCAGCCTCTCCTTTTCTGGCTTTTCGATTATCCTAACCTTCAAGGCGTGCTGGAGGATGTAATCCGGGACATCATCCCCAAAGAAAGCTCTAATCCCCTTTCCAGGCAGGTAGAAGGCGTAAACTCTCACTCTCTTCCCGAGGACTTTTCCCGTGAAGACGGCAAAGCCCTTCTCCGCGTTGACTCTCACGACATCCAACGAGAACGTCTCAGCTATGGAAAAGAAGGCCTCGAAGAGCTTCACCCTAGCATCTTTCAGGGCCTTATTTACAGCTTGCCTTGAGATTCCGAGGGCTTCCGCTATCTCCACCTCCCGCATGTCCTTGGCCCTCATTAGCCAGACGCGTTCCATCCCCTCAGGGAGCTTGAGCATTGGCGACCCCCCTGATCAGGACTCGTAATACCGCCTCAGGCTCCTCGGTCATTAGGGAGTACCTTTTCCTTTGGGTCGTTATCACAACGTAGTCCTTACGGTAATACTCGGCAACAAAAAGGAGGCCGAATACACCCAAGACCAAAACGGATATGGGGTTAATATGGCCTACTTTTAGCTCCATAAGAAGTGCCGCAAAGAGCAGATCGAGAACCCCGAAGAGGAGGGCGATGTTAGTCCTACTGAACGGCAGAGACATAATCGCAAGGTAAAGAATGCCGAAGAATATCAGCCCTATGTCGCCGAGGTAGTACCCCTCCAAAAGCCCGCTGGGGAGGAGCAAAAGGTCAAGGAAGACGAACAGCACACTGGCGGTGATTAAGACATACAATCCCGGAAATTCCCTTATCAGGACTGCCCTCTCAAGCCTGCTCACTACTTTAACGTCTTCTATTTCAGAGAGGGGAACGTTAATTGCTAATCTGCCAAAGGCGTACTTAAGCCTCAATGTCCATCCTTCCACCTCAACCGATGTCCCCCACGAAGCCCCGAGGATGAGCCAGCCCACAATAGAGAAGTACCACCAATCCGGAGCAAGTCTTGGAAAGCCTATTATCAGGAGAAATGAGAATCCCAACAAGATGAGTGGAAGCCCCGAAAAGCTAGCGGGCTTTGCATCCCCCACTTTCATCACGGATCACCCCTTAGCTTCCATAATTCCACCATACCTGATCAACCCTACTATCAGCTCCCCATTGGCACAGGAGACGAGATAGCTCTCCTTCTCAGTTCTCACAACAACCAGATCCCTGTTAAGAAGTTCGTTCAGGAGAAAGCTTCCAAAGAGCCATGTGAGCAGGGTTACTGGGAGCGTTTTCAGAGAGCTGAAGGCAAGCAGAGGAAGTGAGAGGAGAATCGGTAAGATTGTTAACGATAGCTTCTTCTTTTTAAGCTCTTTGAGGGGAAAGATGAAGATTTCAAGGTAAAGGACAAGCCAGTAAGCATAAACGGCAAGAAGCTCGGTGTAAGGTGCCCCTTTTGTCACAAAAGCCATCAAAAAAGCAGTCAATGCTACAGGCGTCGTTCCAAAGGCCTTTGCCATGGTCAAAATCCTGCCGCGCTCCATCTCGGACAACCTTGCAACTTCAACCACATCGCCGAGCTCAACGCTTCCAAAGACATAGCGGAGCCGCTTTCTCTCGGGTTCTATCCCCCTACCCTGCGACGACAGGAAAAGAACCAGCCCGATCAGCATTAAATAGGTCGATCCGGCTAAAATACTACCAACCATAACACCTAAACCGGCTATGTTCAGGAGAAGCGGTACTCCTCCCGTTGGGTAAGGGTAGCAGTCACCCCTCATACCACCACCTTGTCAATCTTAGTAAGTTGACAACGTATTTAAGCCTTTCTAAAGGCTTAAATTATTTTACACACTTTCTCATGTGGTGATAATATGTCCCTTGAGGAGCTCTACCGATACTTAAACTGGCGGATGAACCCAGCGGACAAGAGGGCACGGGATAGGTTCGAGAGAATAAAGGAGTTTTTTGAGTCAATCTCGGATGGACTACCCCATGGAGGCAGAATTCTAGATATCTGCGCTGGAACTGGAGTGGCGGGGGTGGCTCTTGCCAAGGCAACCAGGGCAAAACTCCTAACGGTCCTCGACGCCAGGAAAGACGACCTCGAACTCGCCAGTGAGTGGCTCAAAATCGCTGATATAAACCCCAAACTCAATCTCGTCCAGGGTGATGCGAGAGAGACAGCGAAGCTCGTGGGCGAGCACGACGTTGCAGTCCTCTGGGGCTACACGATGCCGCACTTCGACCCCTTTGATGCCGTGAGGCTCTTCGCGAACGTTGCATCCATCCTGAGCGATGACGGCGTTTTTATCATAGAGGACATGGACAGGGTCTACTGGATTCTCTACCGCGCTGGATATAAAAAGTTCCTCATCGAAGGGCGGAGGGAGAACTACACCATAGCCTCGATGCACGAGGGCTACGATTTCGCGAGGGGAACTTTTAAGAGAGGTTACTACATCATCCCCGGGTTCAAAAAGATAAGCGACGTTGACTTCCACTACTGGGACTTGGCGACCCAGCTCGCCATTGGCGGCGTTTTCTTCAAGGAAGCTGAACTGATAACTCAAGAGGAGCACGGAAGAAAAGTTGGAGACATCCTGCTCTTCAGAAAGCCAAGAAAAAAGGTAGCAGAGGAGATTCTCGCCAGCTACAGCGTGTAGTACTGCGGTCTCCTGTCCTTGAAGATGTCGTTCATCTCGTTTATCCTCTTGTCCCTCGCCAGCGATAGGTCTATCTCGACCACCCCGACTTCCTCTTTATCCTCACTTCCCATTGCAAGGACTTCCGCCTTCGGCGAGGCTATCGTGCTCTTTCCTATGAACCTCAGCCCGAACTCCTCTCCAATCCTGTTGGCCGTTATCGTGTAGACCCTGTTCTCAAGGGCCCTTATCGGCATGGCCCTTGGAGCGTAGGGCATGACGAGGTTGCTCGGGTGGGCTATGATGTCAGCGCCCTTGAGGGCAAGCGTTCTCGCGCTCTCGGGGAAGAACCAGTCAAAGCATATCATAACGCCGACCTTCGCTATGCCAATATTGAAGACGTGGAAGCCGAGGTTTCCGGGTCTGAAGAAGAGCTTCTCCCTGTTGAAGAGGTGCACCTTCCGGTACTTCCCGATGTAGCCCCAGCCCACAGGACCGACCACAACCGCAGAGTTGTAGAGGTTGCCCTTCTCGTCTTTCTCGGCCGTTCCCGCCACTATGAAGACCTCAAGCTCTTTCGCGAGTTCAACCAGAAACTCTGTCGTCGGGCCGTCTGGAATTTGGCCGGCCACTTCCGCAACCTCTTCCCTGCTCCTGAAGTTGTAGCCGGTGTCGAACAGCTCTGGGAGAACCACGAGCTTGGCGCCCTGATCAGCGACCTCCCGTATCAGCTCCTCCGCTTTGGAGTAGTTGACCTCGGGATCAAGAAAAACAGGCTCCATCTGAACGTAGGCAACCTTCATAGTATCACCTACCCGGTATAAAGTCCCAAAGTTGATAAACCTGATGGGTTCAGATGTTCAAGATATTCCAGACTTTTTAGACTTTGAAAATGTCTTTTCCAGATTTTCAGATGTTTTTGAAGACAGTGCGTTAATTTTTACAACGCATCAAACCTTCTAGAAAATTTAAATCCGCTAAACACTTATAAAACCATCAAAAATGTTGTTAGTATATCCAACGAAAACGGCCATTAGAACGCATCTATGCTCCGAAAGAGACTACCTAATAGCCCTTCTGGGTATGCAAACCCCTGCGAGCCAAAAGGAAAACCTTAAAAACTCTCCACCAGAGGTCGGCTCAGGAAAAGGAGGTGACGATCATGAAGAGGCGCCCGAGGAAGTGGAAAAAGAAGGGAAGGATGAGGTGGAAGTGGATCAAGAAAAGGATTAGGAGACTCAAGAGGCAGCGCAGGAAGGAGCGCGGACTTATCTGACGCTCCGGTGGTTCTATGTCTCTTTTTTCCGAACTTCAATTTCTTTCCCTTGAGCTTGGTACCTCCCACGGGAAGGCCCTCGTCTTTGCAGACCCCCACATCGGCTTCGAGCTTTCGAGGGGACTCCGCATCAGGACTGGTTTTGAAGAGGTTCTGGCCCAGTTCGTACTGGAGAGGGATCCCGACGTCCTCATAATCCTGGGGGATCTTAAAGAACCCTTGGGCCTAAGCTTCAGGCTTAAAGAGATGCTCCTGCGGTTTTTCTCTCCACTAAAGGACATCCAAGTCATTATCACCAAAGGCAACCACGACGGAAAAATCGAGGAGATAACCAGAAAGTTCGAAAACGTTTCCGTTGTTGAGAACTTTATCCTGGACAAAAAGCTGTTCCTCCACGGCCATACAAAACTACCAGAAGGGGAGTTCCAGGAGGTCTTCCTTGGTCACGCTCACCCGGCCTATACCTTCAAAAGCGGGGGAGTTGCGAAGAAGGCCAAAGTCTTTGCCAGGGCCGGAAAATTCCTCGTCCTACCGACTGTCAACCCGTACATAGAGGGTTTTGACATACGAGAGGGCCTGAAGTTGGTTCCGTTCCTCAAAGATGTTTCCGAGGTCGAGATATTCCTTCCTGAAGGCGTTTATGTTGGGAGGGTAAAGGTTTATTAAGGGGTATGAAGATACACTTTCATAGGTGTGAGAGAGCAGGTTGGGTGAAGTGTGATGGGCGACGTCTACGAGAGGCTCGAAGCACTGCTTAAGTCGCTGGGAGTGAAGAAAACCGAGCTCAGGATATACAGACTCCTCCTGGAGAAAAAGCGCCCGATGAGGGTAACCGAAATAGTTAGTGAACTTGGAATAAGCGAGCGTTCGGTCAGGGAGCACGTTTTGAGCCTCTACAGGAAGGGAATGCTCAGGAGAGAGCTTATACAGCAGGGCTGGCTTGGGTACACTTACACCGCTGTCTCCCCCTCTGAGCTTCTCGCGAGGATAAAGCAGAACATCCTGGAAAAAATAAACGAAATCGAGATGGAGCTTAGAGAGGCTAAGAACTGACGGTAACAACACCCATTTCTTCAAGTATTTCGACCAGCCTCTTCAGCTTCTCTCTCTCGATGCTTCCGTACTCTTCTTCAAGGATCCGGTAGGCTCTCTCCTCCGGAAGGAGTTCCCCGAGCATTATAAGCTCGTGGAGGTGCGTCACCGTTGCCCTCTCCTCGGTCAGCTTCTTGAAATCATCAGCCAGACTGGGCGCTCTGCTCCTGATCAAGCGCTCGGATATCAGTCCCCGTTCTTTCCACTTCAGCCAGGGGTTTACCTTGGTCTCTACCTCTGAGTTAAGCTCCAGCCCAAGGAACTCTGCATCTCTAGCGAGGCCGGCCTTTATGAGCCTCTCGCTCTCCTTAGGTTCAAGGCGCATTCCGATTTCCCCAAGAACTTTTCTGGCGTAGCCCCTTGCAAACCGCTCAATCCTGCTCTTTTCTCCCTCTGAAAGGAACAGAGCCGCCGAAAGAACTGCCCTCCCGATTATACTCATCGTCTCTCTGCTCACCTTGTCCACGGTGTCGCCGCTTGAGTGGTAGAACCTGTCCGGCCACGTTATCGGCATAACCGAAGGCACACTGAAGAAGTTGAAGATGTCGTGGTCGCTCCCCATCTCGTACTGGTATGCCCTGAAGGGCATTACCGGAAGACTGCTTCCTGAGAAGCTCTTCCCCCTGGAGTTGCTCAGCTCAAGGGCGACCTCCAACGCTCCGGAAACCATCGAGAAGCGGGAGAACGGTGTCCTCACAAACATTAGAGTTGATCCTGAGCGGTCGGGACTGCCTGCGACCATGTCGAGGTTTATGGCAGCATAGTACCCTCCAACACCCTCCTTTTCAATGAACGCCTGGCTTCCGTGGTACTCTGGAACCCAGAGGAAGGCGTAGCCGAACCTGCCGTTTTCCCGCTTTGAGAGAACCCTCGCCAGCTCAAGGAGCATCGCGCTACCGCTGGCGTTGTCGTTTGCTCCCGGCTTTGGATGGCATATGTGCGCCGTGAAAAGCAGGTGCGGTGGTTCGCCAACTTCGGCATAGACCATGGGAAGTGTCTCCGAACTTTTTATCTCTGTCTCGGCTGTACCATTAACTTTGGCGCCTCCCGAAAGCGCCCTCTTAATAAGGTCTCTAGCAACAGTTTCTGGGACGGCAAAGGCTGGAATGTGTGCCCATTTGAGGTCGTCTTTGGTAAGGAACAGGCCGATGTAAGGATAAAACTCGCCCGTCCCCTCCCTATAGGCTATGAAGCCTGAAGCTCCAGCCTCATTAGCTCTCCTGTAGGCATCCCTCCAATCCTTCCCGACGAGAACGACCTTTCCCTCTGCCTTTTTCCAGTCTTCTTCCCGCAGAATCGGGAGTACTTCTCCCTCGACCTCCCCGGGTGGGGAGTGGGCCATTATGAGGAGCGGGCTTTCTGCAGTTGTAAGGGGATTTCCTGGAACTTCAAGATGCCCTTCAATGAGCTCCCATGCTATTGGGGAGGGAAGCGTGATGTGCCAGCGTTTGCCGTCGTACTCGTCCTTGAGTAGTTCCGCCTTCAGCCCCATACGAGACAGCTCTTCGAGAACGTATTCGGCGGCTTCTACAAGGCCTCTCGACCCCTGTATCCGGTGGAAGCGGGAAATCCCAGCTATCCAGTTCAGAACGTTGTCGGGGCTAAACTCGGCACTCTCCTTTAAGAAGTGCTCCATAGAGTTCACCGAAGAATTAATTGAAAATGGGCAGAAAAAGTTATCCGTTACTGTCCTCTAAGCCCCAGCATCTTCGGTGGTTCAAGGGCCTTCAACGAGTTAAGAAGCTCCGGTGGGAGCATCAGATTTGTGGTCTGGAGGAATTCAAAGTACTCTCTTTCAAGTGATTTTCCTGCCTCTTGGACTTCTTCCTCGCTTTCCTCAGAGGGAAAGGCAAACTCTGTCTTTCCGGAAGTTTCCTCCGGCTCAATTTTTCCCGCCACTATAAGGTTCTTCGCTATCAGCTCTGATCTGTCACGAAGTCCCTGCTCCTTGCCCTTTTTATAGGCCTCCTTAACTAGGTCGTATATTCCAAGCTCCTCTGCCTGTTTGTAAAGCTCTTCGCGCTTCTTCCTCACCCACTCAGCCCACTCGCTGTGGCCCTTCAGGCCAAGGAAGTAGCCGAAGCTGTAAGCTTCTTTAACGAGCTGTTTCTTGTCGGTCATATCGGTGCCTCCTTATAAACAGTTATACCCTCGTTCGTAAAGCGCATCCTCTTGAGGTTGCTGTCGTGGGGCACGCCCCTCATCTTGAGTATCTGGATCGCCCTGACCATCTGGTAGTTGCGCATGAAGTGGTGGAGTACGATGACGCCGTCAGCGAGATAGTACTCGTCGGTGTACTTTTCGGAGCTCAGCATTTCAGAGAGGAGGAGCGTCGTTATATCCATGGTGCGGAGCTTTCTGACGAAACGGCCCAGTTCCTTCCTCTTCCCTTCGGGGTTTGTAACGAAAGACTCAAAGAGGCTGAAGGAATCTATTACAACCCTTTGAGCCCCTTCCCTCTTGATAATCTCCAGGAGAAGCTTGAAAAGTTCATCCCAGCTCAGCTCGCGATTTGCACTAAGGAGAATTTCACCGAGGTCGTAAAAGACAATCTTCTTTGAATTCACGTATTCAAGAATTCCCAGATTGTACCGCAGCATATCCCTCACTATGAGGTCTGGCGTTTCAAAAAGTGCTATGAAAAGACCTTTTTCGTCGTTTTTGGCACCCTCAGCAAGAAACTGCATCCCAAGTGTGGTCTTTCCGCTTCCGGGTGGTCCACTCACGAGATAAACTCTACCCGGAAGAAAACCGCCACCTATTAAGTCGTCAAGTCCAGGGACCCCACTCGGTATCCTGTCAAGGTTCTTTAAAAGTTCTCCAACGTACATCTTCATTCCCCTGTATATTGTCCACAAGTTTTCTATTTAAACCCACCGATAGTTCAGCTCCCGGTATGTAACCCACAAGATGTGAACACTGCCTCAAGCAAGAAGAACTAACTCAAATAGTTGCGAGCAGATAAATCATTCAAGCAGAAACAAGAACAACGCAACCTGCTCATGAGAGGTTTGTTGTCATAATACTGGCTGAAAGCTTCAACTTACTGGCTTCCTTAAATAGTCCGTAAAATTTATAAGCTCTTCTGGTGCGCTATCATCGGGCAGTGGGGCCGTGGGGTAGCTTGGTCTATCCTTCCGGCTTCGGGAGCCGGAGACCCGAGTTCAAATCTCGGCGGCCCCACCATAGCGGCCCTTTCTTACGAAAGCGCTGGCAGAAAGGTGGTATGCTCTTCTAACAAGCTCTGCATTGAGGGTGTTCCACTCTTCATTGGCAACTCTTGCGGGATTTCCTCACAGTATAGCGCTCGAAGAGCGCTAAAAAGAAAGTTCGAAACCACAATTCGCGAGAGAGTTTTGAGAGTAAACCTGCGGAGCTTGCCTTTTTGGAGCATACACCTCCTAACACGCGAGCTCAACAAGAAGGGCACACGTTTAGTGAAGCTTTTTCCAAAAGCTTCAGCGCCGCATTTACTGGCGTTCAAGCGTCCTTAACGGATGGCGGAAGAGAGCGCACCTTTTCTAAAAATGCAAATTTTCAAGGGATTTATTCCCCACATGCTATTCTAAAAAATGTTTGCCCCCCACAAGGCGCCTACGGACGCCAAAACAAAAGGCAACCCTTTTGAAAGGCCACTTTAAGTTAAACCCCTCTCAGCCAAAACCATAAAAAGAGTGCACGGTTGACACTCTACGTTTTTATGAAACGGGCAATTTTGATTAAACTTTGCCCAGCAAAGTTTACTCGCCTGTGCGAGGTTTGATCAAGGTTCGTGGTTCTTTTTAGAATTGCTCTTCTACGAGGATTTCCACGATGCACGGGCCAAGAAGAGGTGAATTCTTCAAACATGCTGATTAAAAATGAGTTTTCTCACTTTGAGGCTCTACGGGCGTCAATTAAAAATAAAACTCGTGCAAAGGAGCTTACTAAAAGACAGAATTCACACTCGCACAGCGAGCCCCTTAATGAAAATCCCTTCAAAACTGCCCTTTGGCCAAGAACCACTAACTTTGTCTGAAAAGTACTTAAGCTCTAACTCAAATTCTCTTTGGTGGTCGTATGGACGAGGTAGAACTCCTAAAAAAGCTCGTCTCAATAAAGTCCCCCTTCGGTGGGGAGCACGGGATTTCGAAGTTCGTAGCTTCACTCCTTGAGGAGAGTGGTATAAAGACAGAGACAGTTCCCGTTGAGGGTTTTGGTGATGATGTGGTCGCTTACCTCGATGGTAAAGGTCCAACTGTGGTTTTAAACGGCCATATGGACACGGTGCACTTATCCCAGGGATGGACGAGGCACCCCTGGAGTGAGCTCGAGGGTGACAGGTTATACGGACTCGGGAGCGCTGATATGAAAGGCGGACTGGTAGCACTTCTGGCAGCTTTTCTTGAGATTTCAAAGCTCCCCAAGAAGGAAAGGCCTAGCGTCATCTTCACTGCCGTCAGCGATGAGGAAGGCTTTTCGAGGGGAACTTGGGAGCTTATAAAAAGCGGCAAGCTCGACAAAGCTGATCTTGTTCTCGTCGGAGAGCCAACAAACGAGAAGCTCATGCTCGGTGCCAGGGGCAGGTTCGTGATTGAAGTGAAGGCAAAGGGAAAGAAGGCCCACGCGGCGAGACCTTACCTTGGCATCAACGCCGTGGAAGAGCTCGCCAAGCTCGTCTCCAACCTCAACAGGATACGGATGAAGAAGCATCAGAAGCTCGGAAAAGGCTCGTACTGCACCCTCTACTTCTCTGGCTCGGCTGATGGATTGAGCGTGCCAGACGAGGCAATTGCGATAATTGACAGGCACGTGGTCGTTGGTGAGGACTGGGAGAAGGTTAGGGGAGAACTCTACAGGCTCGCAGAAAGGGTTGGTATAAGGGCCGAGCTTAAGATAGAAAAATACAGGCGCCCAACTCCTGAGATGCTCCCTTATGCTGTGAAGGAGAACAACAGGTTCGTCAGGCGGTTCAAGGAAACATACCGGGAAGTTAGAGGTAAGGAAGTTGAAATTACCTATGGAGCGAGCGTTGGGGACTTCAACTACTTCGGAACTTATCTGGGCAAACCAACGCTCGTCTTCGGGCCAATCGGGGGCAACTGGCACTCCGCCGACGAGTGGGTCAGTGTCTCATCCGTCAGGCGGGTCAAGGAAGTCTACCTGAGCTTCCTAAAGGCGTTGGCTGGCCTCAGATAAGCCGGTCTCCTCACCGCTCGGGGCAGGGAGTTTTCCTCATCGGCCAAAGTCTTTTAAGTTTTCAACTTTTAAACTCAACCATGTTCACAGTCGTCGCAAGAGCCAGAAAGGACACAAAGGCCCTCCAGTACATAAACGAACGCAACTACGGCGGCTTTCTCGGGGTTAAAAGCCTCGGAGGTGGAAGAAGCTTTGAAGAG
Organism: Thermococcus peptonophilus; assembly: GCF_001592435.1. NCBI lineage: Archaea > Methanobacteriati > Methanobacteriota > Thermococci > Thermococcales > Thermococcaceae > Thermococcus > Thermococcus peptonophilus. The sequence goes on along the minus strand of NZ_CP014750.1, from coordinate 841,564 downwards.
ATAGAGGATAGTCTTAACGAGGTTCTTGGAGAACCCTACATCCCTATATTCCTCTTCGGGGAGAAGGAGAAGGCTCTCATGGAGGATATCATCGAGGTTGTGAAGGAAGGCGAAAGGCCGTTCTACGCGAGGCTTTTGAGGACCAAGAAGGTTCGAAACATGCGCGTTGATGAGCTATACGCCCACCTTGAGGAGATAAAAGCTCGCTTCAGGCTCGGAATCGAGTGGAAGAACGCTTATTCTCTCAATCCTGAGAACCCTTTTGGAGTAGAAATGCACCCCGACTACGACATCTATCTGGCTATTGGTGATGGTTTTAAAAAGGCCATGAAGTCCCTCCTTGACGTTGATCTCGGCGAGAACTCTATCGTTCTTAGGAAGCTGATGAACCAGGAGGTTTACTTCTCGGGTCCGAATAAAGTTGCCGAGGTTAGCAAGAAGCTCGGCTTTCCGACCGAGGTTCTCTGGAGGTGTCCCTGCACGGAGGATGTTTCCCTTGATGAATTGATAGCCGCAAACAGAGACTACATCGAGGCTTTTGCAAACGCGAGCAAAGAGTTCCTGAGGAGATTTGAAGGATACGATATAGTTGTTCCCTGGAGCGGGGGGAAGGACTCTACGGCGGCCCTCATACTGGCAAAGGAAACGTTCGGTGAAGTTAATGCGGTCTACGTCAGGATGGAGTACGACATGCCGGAGACGGAGGAATACATCGAGAAGCTCGCAGGAAAGCTGGGCGTCAACCTGATTAGGGTTGATGTTCCGATGCCAATAGACAAGTTCGGCATGCCGACCCATAGAAACCGCTGGTGCACCAAGATGAAGGTCGAGGCCCTCTACAATGCAGTCAGCGAGTTTGAGAACCCGCTTTTAGTCGTCGGTGACCGCGATGGAGAGAGTGCCAGGAGGCGCCTAAAGCCACCTGTAGTTGAGAGAAAAACAGATTTTGGCCAAATCCTTGAGGTTATGCCCATAAAGTTCTGGAGTGGGATGATGGTTCAGCTGTTCATCCTCATGAGGGGCTTTGATCTCCATCCGCTCTACTATGAGGGCTTCTACAGGCTCGGATGTACCGTCTGCCCGAGCCTTGCGGAATGGGAAGTTGAGCTTTTGAAAAGAAAAGGCGTAAAAGACCTCCCGCTCACCTACGCTTCCTCAGGAGCGGGAGAAGTGCGAGGGCGAGAATGAAAGCTGGACCGCAGACCGATTGTATCCCCGAGCTTGGGGTACTTGTTGAGGTTGCGCTCGGCGTGGAAGTACTTCCGCCGTTTGTGTTCGTATTGGTTGGCAGGGCTGGTATGGCAGTTTCGTTGCTTGGAACGTTTGGTGTGCTCTCGTTCACCTTTATCAGGAACACGCCGGCGCTCTCCCTTGCATACTGGTAGAATATCATCGCATTTACTAGATCGTCGGTGGTGTTGCCCTTCTCGTAGCTCTCGGCGAACTCGTAGTATGCTACCGAGAGGAGCGGATGGAGTCCGTTCATCTGCGCTATTCCTATGGCCGTCTTCGCTGCCTCTTTCATTTCCCGAAGTTTCTCCCTTAGGATGGTCTCGTTGTCTATTCCGAGGGTGTCAAGGAACACCTCCCCGCGAACCCTCGCTTCCATAGCGGTGAAGATTGCCGCTGAGTACTTCCCGTCCCCGTAGTACTGCTCTGCCTTTTGGATCGTATCTAGGAGGTCGTTCCCTATGACGTTTCCGTACATGGACTCGATGTAGGTCACTATAAGGCTTGACTCATCTATGTAGTTTCTTGCAGTGTCTTTGAGCTCTTCCCTATCTATAACCTCACCCTTTGCGAACCTCTCACCAAGTTTGGCCCAGAAGCGCGCGGTCTGCGCTCTCTCATAGGCGTAGGCGGCTTTATCAACGGCGTCCCAGTAGTCGGCGCTGTAGTAGTACTTCCAGCCTTCCTGGAGGCTCGCCTTGGCATCCTCTACCCTCTCTTCGGCGGCGGCAACCGCCTGGAGCATCGTCATGCCCCTTATCTCCATGGACGATACTAGGCTTTCGGTCTGGTTTATGTAAGAGTTTACACTAGTCAGAAGGTTCGCAACGTCCTCTGGGCTCTCAACGCTGATGTACCAGTCAATGTGCCTCAGGACTATCCTCGCCTGGAAGTCCTTGCTGAGGGCCGTGTAGTACATTCCAGAGTCCAAAGCTTCTTTAGCGTCATCAAGTATGGCCTTTGCCTGATCCAGTGCCTCTTTGAGGACCGTGTAGGTGGAATAATCCACGTTGCTCTTTTTCAGCTTCTCCTTAACGCTCTCGTAGTAGGCAGTGGTGTTCTGGTAGTCTTTGACGGCGTCGTCCTTGAGGAAGGAAGTGTCTATAAGGACGTTGGCCGGTGCCTTCGGCTTGGGGAGCATGTGGCCGGTGAAGTAGTAGACGGCCTCGTATATGTCGCTTACCTCCTTAACCTCGAGGCCCCAGCGCTCCTTTGCGTATTCAACGACGTCAACCTTCTCGCTCTTTGTCTGCACGACCTGCACTATCCCGCCTATGCTCTTCTGCTGGGTCTCCTGGATGACCTGAATCCTCTGGCCCTGGGGGATGAGGAAAAGCTTTGCCCCGACCGAAGCGGCCGCTGAAGCCTTCTCAAGGATTCCACCGACAGGGCCTATCGTTCCGTCGGGGTTTATCATTCCAGTCATCATTACCTTTGGGTTTACCTTCCACCCCATGAGGGCGGCGATTATGCCCACTGTCATTGTTCCTCCTGCCGATGGCCCGCCTATGATCGGCGTGTCCGTTTTGACCTGTATGAAGACGTCGTACTTGCTCATGTCTTTGCCCGTTACCTTTCCAGCTATTTGCGCCGCCAGCCTCGCGCTGGCCTGCATGTCCACCTCTGAGAGGGGCCAGGTCTCGACGTAAACGTGCCCGCTGCCCGGCGCGACGGTTATCACGAAGTCCGTGGCTACACCGACGAGCCGTCCATCTGGAGTCTTTGAGACGGCAGGTGCCTTCAAGACGACAGTGGTTCCCTCTGAGGGGCACTGCGCCTTCACTGGGGTTACTACCAACGATGCTATGAGGAACGCTGCCAGCAGAATGGAAAGTGCCCTTTTCATACATATCACCGGGACGTTGCTTGTTTTTTACACTATAAACTCTTCGGTTTTTAGGCTGGCAAAATGATATAAACCCAATTCCAGACTGCCTCCAGGTGAGATGAGATGGAAGTTGAGAGACTCATGAGGTCTGCGGAAGAGCTGGCGAGAAAGCACGGGGTTGATTATTATGAAATCAGGATCTCAAGGGTGGTCATGACCGAGGTGTCTATGAGCAACGGCCAGCTCAGGGGGCTTTCCAGTAACTCTGAGACGGGAATAGGTGCAAGAGCCTTCAACGGCGCGTGGGGGTTTTCAAGCGCAAACGACTTCGGAAGGTTTGAGAGAGCGATAGAAACAGCCATGAAAATAGCTAAGCTCTCCCAGGGAGACTCAAAGATATACACTGGTGATCCCGTTGTGGATGACGCCGAAATGCCCGTGAAAAAGCCCTTCTCTGAGATAAACATCGAGGACAAGGTTGCCCTTGTGAAAGAGGCGGATTCCATGCTCACAGGGGAAAAGATCGTGAACAGAAACGTCTCTTATCGCGATACTATTGTGGAAACCTTCTATTTCAACTCCCTCGGGAGCGAGATAAGGACGGTTGTTCCCAGGATACGCTTTGGGTTTTCCGTAACTGCGAAGGAGAGCGGGGAGATGCAGCAGTACTGGAAGAGCTTCGGGGGAACTCTCGGCTGGGAGATGGTTGAGGGGATTGACTTTTCTTATTGGACTTCCACAGTGGTGGAAAAGGCTAAAGAACTGTTAAAAGCCAGTTCCCCCCCGTCGGGCGAGTTCCCGGTAATAGCCGACCCGGAGCTTACTGGCCTCTTCATCCACGAGGCGCTTGGGCATGCAGTCGAGGCAGACCTCGTGAAGAACGGAGACAGCATTTTGGCTGGAAAACTGGGTCAGAGGATAGCGGTTGATGAGCTCACAGTCGTTGATGACCCAACGCTCCCGGGCAAGTTCGGCTCCTACATCTACGACGACGAGGGAATAAGGGCCAAGAGGGTTGAGATTATCCGCGACGGTGTCCTGGTGAACTACCTCAACGACCGCGAGACTGCCCAGTACTTCGACCTTGAGCCGAACGGCCACGGGAGGGCGCAGAGCTACGCTCACCAGCCCCTCGTAAGGATGGGCAACACATACGTTGAAGCTGGCGACTGGTCGTTCGAGGAAATGCTCGAGGAGGTCAAGTACGGGTTGTACATGATAGGCGACAAGGGAGGACAGGTGGACACCGCCAACGGAACCTTCACCTTCGGTGCGAAAGAAGGCTACATAATCGAGAACGGAGAGCTTAGGGAAATGGTGCGCGACGTTGCTCTCTCCGGAAAGATCCTCGACGTTCTCAGGGGCATCCGCGCCATTGGAAGGGACGTCAGGATTGAGTATCCCGGATACTGTGGCAAGGGGCAGACGGTTCCCGTGGACGATGGCGGCCCGCACATACTCACGAAGGCCCTGGTGGGGGGATTGAGATGATTGATGTTATTGAGAGCCTAGCTGAAATCCTGAACTCGAAGAACGTGGAGTGGGAGATTTACTGGGAGAGCGGGAGGAGCGGTTCTTTCAGGATAGAGAGAGAAGCCCTCGAACGCTCCCAGAGGAAGTTCTACTCCGGCATTAGTCTCAGGGTGGGACTGAACGGAAAGCTCGGCTTCTCGTACATAACCGGCATCCACCACTCTCTTTCAGAGCTTGAAAAGTTCGTGGAGCGGACGATGAAGCTGGCTAAGGTCAGCGAGGTTCCCTTCAGGGGCTTCCCGGTTCCGTCTAAAGTTCCCGGGGTCAAGGGAATATACGACAGGAGAATCGAAGAGATACCCTTTGAAGATGCGCACGCCCTTGCGCTCCAGTATGCTGAGAAAATGAGGGAGCTGAAGGGAAAAGAGACCCTTTCGGGTTCGATTTCTCTAGCCTTTGAGAGGTATGGTGTCGTGAACTCCAACGGAGTTGAGCTTGAAGCCTCCTCAACGTACATGGGAGTTTCCACCTACGCCGTTAGGGAAGACAGGCCCGGAAACGGTTCTTTCTATCAGAGCTACCGCTCCCTCCAGGGCGTTGAGGCCTTAGAGGAGGCCATACTGAAGGCAAAGGAGGATGCAGAGCTCAGCGCAAGGGCCAGGAAGGTCGAACCCTACGATGGAGAACTCGTGCTTGAGCCCGAGGCGGTCATGTCCGTTGTGGAGGTCCTTCTTGAGAACTTCTACGGTGATGAGGTTTACTACGGCAGGAGCAGGTTTTTCACTCTCGGGGAGCCGGTTGCCTCCGATGCCTTTACCCTCGTGGACGACTCAACCCTCGAAGGTCTCCCGGGGAGCTATCCCTTCGACGGTGAGGGTACGCCGGGTCAGAGGAGCTACCTGATCGAGAACGGTATTCTAAAGGGCTTTCTCCTCGACCACACCTACGCCGCCCTTCTCGGCCTAAAGAGCACTGGAAACGCGGTGAGGAGCTTCAGAACAACACCTTCAATAGGAGCGAGCAACCTTGTGGTCGAACCTGGAGAGGAAAGCCTGGAGGACTTTGAGGGGGTCATCATAAAGAGTGTTTTCGGTGAGCACACTGCCAACCCCGTCAGCGGGGACTTTTCACTTCCAGTTGGTCTCGGCTACGTTGTCAAAAATGGAGAGGTCATCCCCTTTAAGGACAACATGCTAGTTGGCAACGTCTTTGATCTCCTAAAAACAGCCGAGCCTGGAAGGGTCGTTAAAAGAATTTCCTCATTTATGGCTCCGAGGGTTAAGGTTCACGCAAAGATTGTTTAATTATTTGAACAATCTTCCGAGTTTCGATACTTTTTTATATTTCCTAAGTGTAAGTAACCACAGGTGGTCGGCGTGTCCAAAACTGATCTTCGTGAGTTTTTGTCGGCGTTTTATCCTGGTGAGACGGTGTTGATTGAGTACGACACGGTTTCAATGCCCGAAGTGCTGTTCTACCTCATATACCTGAACAGGGAAAACCGACCGGTGCTTATCGACGACGTTGCTGATACTCTCTGTGAAACTCTCACCAAACTTGAGTTCATGGGATTTGACGTTTCCGGGTTCAACGATGTGCCTGTTATTAAAATAGGTGGTGGGGAAAGAAACTGCGGCAACGTTCTCGGCGAGGTTGACGTTGACAGGTATTCCCTGGATGTAAGCTACTACGGCAGGATAGTTGAGAAGGCGTCCTTCAATGACGTCGTTCTAAACCCGGTTCTCGGAGTCCACAAGCTTTTCCTTGCTCTCGAAAGGAGGGGAGCCCTCAGGCTCGTCAAGAACGTAGCAATGTTTGAGGGTGACAGGAGGAGGATAGCCTTTTACTTCATCAACAGGGACGTGGTTGAAATGTCTTACCCCGGGCTTCTGCCTCTCCTAGAGGAGATCGCGAGTACAGTGATTACGTGGACGTTTAATGGTGAAGAATTTGTTCTTTACGTTTCAAAGTCCGCAAACCTGCGCGTCATGGGAAAAGGACTCTCGTTTACCCTCGATGAAATCTCTTCCCTTTAGCCCAAAGCTTTTAACTGCCTTCTCTTATCACTTCTGGTGATACAATGGGGCGGTTGATTCCAGCAGTGCTGATACTCCTACTCATTACTCCCATCGCCTCTGCCTGGGAAGTTCCCGAGCGGGGGGTAATATACCAGGTTATGGTGGATCGCTTTTACGACGGCAACACCTCAAATAACGAACCGTTCTACGACCCGACTCACTCCAACTACCGCCTCTACTGGGGTGGAGATTTAGAGGGCCTCATTGAGAAGCTCGACTACATAAAGAGCCTTGGAGTCTCAATGATATGGGTCTCGCCGCTCAACGACAACATCAACTCCCTTGCCTACGGGAGCGCTCCCTATCACGGCTACTGGACGAGGGACTACAGGAGAATTGAGGAGCACTTTGGGGACTGGAACGACTTCAGACGGCTCGTGAAAGAGGCAGAGAAGCGGGGAATCTGCGTAATCGTTGACTACGTGCTCAACCACTCGAACCCGGTGAACGACGGTGAATATGGTGCCCTCTACGACAACGGCACCTTTGTGACGGACTACTTCAAGGACACGAAGAACGCTGAAGTGGACCCGATTACCGGAATCCGTGAGAACATCTACCACCACAACGGCAACATCTTCACGTGGAGCGGGATACCGCTCAAGTACGCAAACCTCTACGGCCTCTCTGACTTCAATCAGCTCAACCCGTGGGTGGATTCATACCTCACCGAGGGGGCCATGCTCTTCGTTGACTCAGGTGCCTGCGGCCTCAGAATAGACGCCGTCAAGCACATGGAGCTCGGGTGGCTTGAGACCTTCTACCTCCGCCTCTACTCCAAAGGGCCGCTCTTCATCTACGGCGAGTACTTCACGCCCTCCCTCCAGAAGGGTGATGACCTCTACGAGTTCTACCGCTACTCGAACGTCTCCCCGGTTCTTAGCATTCCAATCAGGGAGGACATTGTGAGGACCTTCGCCTTCTTCGGCGGCCTCGACAAGCTCTCCGAGGAGCTTGAGGACTACTACTCCCACTTCGTCTATCCAACAAAGGCGGTGAACTTTCTCGACAGCCACGACCTCGTCCGCTTTTTAAATGCTGGCGATAGGAAGGACGAGATCCAGCGCTTTCACATGGCCCTCGCTTTAACCTTAACCCTGCCCGGGATTCCTGTGATCTACTACGGCGACGAGAGCTACCTCGCTAGCAAGGACGGAAGGGGCGACCCCTACAACAGGCCGATGATGGTCTTCGACAACACCACCGAAGCTTCTAGAATAATTCGCACCCTTGCAGGGCTGAGAAAGACCAACGATGCCCTCGCCTTCGGGGACTTCAGAACCCTAACTGCATCCTACGAGACCTGGGCCTTCGAGAGAACTTTTGGGAACCACAGCCTCCTCGTGGTCATGAACAAGGGGCCTGCGGTCAACCTGACTTTCTCCATAGACTGGCCCGACGGCACATACCGCGACGCCCTCTACGGTGGGGAGATGGCCGTATCGGGCGGGAAGGCCTCTGTTTATCTCCCGAGGGACAGCGTCTACGTCTTCCACACCGAGGGAGAGCAGAAAATCCCTCTCATCGGCTCAATAACTCCCTACGCGGCCCAGCCAGGCCAGAAGATAGTCATCGGGGGTGCAGGATTTGGAAAGGGTGGCAAGGTCATAATCGGCGATAGGGAGGCAAAGGTTCTGTCCTGGGGGGATGGGAAGATAGTCGTTGAGGTTCCCCGTCTGGAGACCTTGGCGGCATGGGTGAACGTTACGGTCCTTTCCGGCGGAAGGAGAAGCTCTCCGAGGCCGCTCCACTACTACTCCGGAAACGACGTTCCCGCGCTCATAGCCCTCAACGCCAGCTTCGTGGGGGATGTCTCCGGAACGCTGTGGCTCATCGGCGACCTGCCGGAGCTTGGGGAACCGAGGCCTCTCCTGAAGTCGTCAACCGGCTATTACTTCACGGTTGCTCCGCTCCCGGAGGGCGTGCCGTTCTCCGTTAGATTCTATGAGGGGAAAGCCTGGGGTGTTTTAAGGCCGCTGAACTTGACTCTCTACGGCGTTGGGAACAGAACCGTTATCCTTACTGAGAAGCCTCCGAGGATTCTAGAGGGACAGAAGTCGAGTGGAGAGAGGGCCCTCTTCTATGCCCTACCGGTAATCTTGACAGCGGTTTTAGCCCTTGTAATCTGGAAACAAAAAGGATGAGTTAGATCTCTTCCAACAATTTCTTTCTCTTTTCTTCGTATTCCTCCTGGCTTATCACGCCCATGTCGTAGAGCTCCTTCAACTTCTTGAGTTTTTCAAGCGGGTCTTCTTTCACTTCCTGAATTGGGGCTTGGGCTGGTTGGTAAGCCGGCATCGTCCTCGTTACGAACTCCCTAGGTTTCTTCAGCACCCAGGTCTCGCTGGTTAACCCCTTTTTGACGTCTATAGATACTGGCTCAACCGCGATGGCGTTAAGGGCGTCCTTTATGGCGTTTATTGCCTTTCTCGCTTCTTCCTTGTTCATCCAGCCAAGCTTGAGCGTTACCTCTTCTTCGCCCTGTATGATGAACTCTGAGCTCATTATACCGAGCTTGACGAGAACCTGCTCGAGCTTCTGGTAGGGAATGGCCTTGAGATCGTACCTCCCGAGGACTTTCTCGTCGAGGTAGATTATCCTCCTGTCGGTAACGAGGAGCCACTTCGGCTTTTCGAGGCTTACCTTTTTCTTTATCGCAAATAGGACTCTCTCGTCTGGTTCCAAGTGTCTCACCACGGACTTCGGCAGTTTGGGGTTCTCTTTGATCCCCATTATACATCACCTGATTGGGAATTTGAACTTCATTCCTTATCTACCTTCCGGCAGGTTTAATTATCCCAGCGGATATGCTAAAGGTGGTGATATCATGGACTTCGAGAGAAATCCCCTCATCGGGATGGTTCACCTCAAACCCCTTCCGGGTTCCTACCTCTACGATGGGGACTTCGATTCAGTCATTGCGCGTGCTCTAAGGGACGCTAAAACGCTTGAAAAAGCGGGCTTCGACGCGATCATGGTGGAGAACTTTGGGGACGTTCCCTTCCCGAAGTACGCCGACAAGACTACAGTCGCTTCCCTTGCGGTTGTCGCAAAGGCGATACGGGATGAAGTCTCCCTCCCGCTCGGAATAAACGTCCTCCGCAACGACGGGATAGCCGCCTACTCAATAGCCTACGCCGTGAAGGCCGATTTCATCAGAGTGAACGTGCTGAGCGGCGTCGTCTATACTGATCAGGGAATTATAGAGGGCATCGCCCACGAACTGGCGATGCTGAGGAATAGGCTTCCCTCAAAGATAAAGGTCTTCGCTGATGTGCACGTCAAGCATGCAGTTCACTTTGGGGACTTTGAGGATGCCCTCCTCGACACCGTGGAGAGGGGCTTAGCGGATGCAGTTGTAGTCAGCGGGAAGGCAACCGGAAGGCCCGTTGATGTGGAAAAACTCGCGCTCGCTAAGGAGATCTCTCCAGTTCCGGTCATAGTCGGTTCTGGAACGAGCTACGACAACCTTCCGGAGCTTTGGCCTTACGCCGACGGCTTCATAGTAGGCACATGGATAAAGCGCGGTGGGAAGGTGGAGAACGAGGTATCAATGGAAAGGGCAAGGAAGCTGGTTGAACTTGCGAATAACCTTAGGAGAAATTTGCCGTAATTTTTCCTTTTGTCGAATTTCTTTTTGCGAAATGTTTATTACCCAGTAGTGCGTAACTTGTACAAAGCAGAACCCCCTACCGCTTTGCTTTTCTGCGGTGGTTTTGCTTTGGGAGTGTGAGAAAAAATGGGGAAACTGTTGGGATGCCTCCTTTTTGCTTACCTGCTTATTTTAACATATGTCGCCCCATTTGGGGGCAACATCTCGGGGGTTAGCGCGACCACGGCGGGGATATCCCTCTCATCTAACGAATCTCAAAACGTGACGAGCATCCTTCCGCAAATTCTGAACGACACTATCTCGGAACTGTCGTCCCTCGGGATAACGGTGAAGGACTCCTCTATATCAAAACCCTGGTTAAGCTGGTTCGGAGAACTTGAGATGCACATCTCCGGAACGTATCAAATCAACGAGAACCTCACCGCACAGGTTGATCTGACCGTGACCGATTATGGAAACGAGAGCAACGCTCAGAACGCTTTCTCAAACACAGAGCTTTCCTGCAGTCCCAAGCCAGGCCTTCTGCCGGACGATAAGGCAGTAATGCATCACGAGGGAGACGGAAAAGCATACTGCTACACTTTCTACACCGACTTTGTAAGGTCCAGCCCTGAAAAGCCTGATTTGACAAATCATAGGGCCAATCAGCATTTCAAATATCTCAAGCAAGAAGTTTACGGCCAGTACCGCATTTCAGTGTCCGTATCAGGTGATGCGTGGGACCTAGGGAATTACCTGTATTACTCGGGCAGTTACAACGGCGAAAACATCAGAAAAAACATTACATCTGGGGTGATGGGAGTACTGGAAGACGGCTCGGTTCTCGTATCCTCTTTTCTCACCGTTGACGACAGCACTGTGCTTAATTTAACTGTTGATGAGAACGCCTACGTGGCCTACCTTAGTCACGTCGAAGCCGTTCACGGAAAGGCCCTCTCGTTCTCTACCTACATCGGAAACACAATCACGGGCAGGGTGATATCCCTTCTCGGAGGCACAGCACCTCCGGTTAGCGAGACGTACGGGGACCCTCCACAGATTGAGATACTCTCCCCCTCGAACGGCCAGACGATATATTTTGAGCTGGGGAAGCCACTGACCTTTGAGATAAGGGTCAAGGTTACCGACGAAGACTTAACCTATGCGGGGGCGCACTACGAGAGCGGATCCCCAAAGATAGTGATGATCGGTGGCGAGCTCCAGCCCAGACTCGGCAAGGGTGGAGGGGTAGGTTCCGTAACCGTAACCCTTGAGCCTGAGTACCTCGGGAACGTTACCGGCGTTGTAAGGGCCTACGCGAAGGATGCCGGTGGAAACGATGTTGAGAAGAGCATAACCGTCTACCTCAGGGAGAAAACTGCTTCCACGAGCTCTTCGGCCCCATCCACCAGCTCTACCTCTACAACCCCCGGTGTTTCTTCCACTACAAACACACCAACATCAAGTAAGTCTCCAATAGAGGGGAAACAGGAAGCGGGGGATCCATCGAAGTTCAAGAACTCCTTACGGGGAGTAAGGATGGAAGGAATGCTCAGCAAAGAGGCAAACGCCCGGATGAAGATAACCATCGACAAGCTCAAGGGCATAGGTTCTGGAGAGGGTCTTGAAACCGTTGAGGTCGAGACCCCGTACGGAAAGGACGTTAAGGTTTACCAGAAGGACGAGAAAGTGAAGACCAAGAAAGGTTCCTCCCTCTGGTTTAAGCTCAAATATTACGGCGGCAAGGCGCTCGACACCGTCATTGATTCTGCCTCAGGTGCCCTTGACAAGCTGGTTGAAAAGTTCATGCCATCCCCGGTCGGTCTCTGCAAGGACTACGTTAAGGCCTACAAGGACAGCCAGCTCTTCCAGGCAGACGATGCAACCAAAAAAACCATGCAGGATCTGCACGTGAGCAAGGAAGGGGCTGAAAGCTACAATGAGATGAGCGGAATTGAAGATAGACAGCTCGCGCTATCGCCCTACAAGAACCTTGCCCCATCGACCCCGCTGACCAAGCCCTTCGAGTTCACCTTTGGCGCGCTTGAAAAGGGGTTCAAGCATACCCTGGCAAACAACTACAACTGGGAGTTCGAAGAAACTGCAAAGACCGCAATGAAGTACAAAAAAGCCGGCATGAAATACGAGGATATTGTTGCCCTGACGATAAGGGACGTTGATGAGTCGATAGGCTTTACCCGACAGGTTCAGACGATGAACGCCCAGTCCAAGGGGAAGTACCAGAGTCAGGCGGAGAGAATAAAGTTCTACCTCAAAAAGCTCCACGAGGAGGGTAAGATATGAAGGGGAAAGCGCTCCTCCTGATACTCCTGCTCCTCGGCGGCTATCTGTATTTCAACGGCTACATCAAAATCCCCGACAACCTCGGCCCGGACAACAATCCATACCCTCCTGGAGGAGGCTCGGGTTCAGGGGGCTTCAGCAACGGGCTTACATCCAGCGATGCCCAAAACCTCAGGCAGACTGTCATCTCAATGGGCGCTTCGGATGCCTACGTCTCCCTGTCGAGCGGGAGAACACTCGTCCAGTTCGAGGTTCCGGCCGTGGATGAGGGTCTAATGGGCATGGCCTATGAGGTGGCAAAGAAGGCCTACGAGGCCAATCCAACGAAAGAAGTCAGAGTGGAGGCGTATTACCTCGGCGAGCCGGTTTTGGGGTTGACTGTACACAACGGCGACTTCGACAACCCTGAATTTGAGGACATAAGGAGGCCTGAATTTAAGGTGGAGTCAGACCTCTGGATATTCGATGTCCTCGTCCACAACGTCACGATAACTAATGATACCGCCAGCGTCACCCTCGAGTACCTCGCTGATAAGGAGGGCTTCTGGAAGGACTACTTCGCGATGAGCTTCCTCATCCTTGAGGATGCCCCATGGGTTAAGGAAATCTCGATAACCTACCTGGCCGACAACGGGAGTTTAACGGTATCTACTTCAAGCGACGACCTTTTGAGGCTCCATTCGGGGGAAATCACGGCGGAAGAACTTCCCGGCATAGTTCACATAAGTGCCGAGAATACCGGGGGAAACGTTGAGCCTGAATCTACGTGTGCCCCGAGCAAGGAAGACGCCTATAGGCTCTTCGTCCAGGCCTACAACAACGTCACCTCCCTCCAATCCTCCGGAGCGAGCGATGAGGAGATTCGGGAAGCCTACGCGGAATACCAGAAGGCCAGGGCCTGCTACGAGTCCTTCCTGACCACGACGACCTCCGCTGCTTCCAGCGGAGAAGTGGGCGAAATCAAGACCGTGACCCTTGATACTGAGGGAGCGGCGGGGGTAGAGTTCTCCACGGGCGAGATGAATGGCTTCGACGAGATAGGAGATGACATGTGGAAGGACGTTGACGTGGCTGCAGAGCCGTGGTGCGTTGATTACCCAGCTCTGCTCGGTCACTGGATAGATCTCGGAGAAGGGAGCCTTGATGCCTTGGACCCGGGCAAGATACCTACCTCTGGCTACCCAACGGGGGAAGTCAGCGGAGAGATAAAAGCGGGCCACGTCTACGTGAACCTCAACTCCGACGGAACGCTTACCGCCTTTGAGCTCGTATCCCACGAGAAGACTGGCGACTGCTCTCACAGGATAACGATAAGGTACGCAAACCTTGGAGGGGGCTGAAATGGAACCCTTAACCGGATTCCACGTCCTCGGCCCGCTTCTGGGCCTTTTCCTGCTTTTAGTAGCCGGGGTTCTCTTTGTTTTGTTTGCAAAGCTGACCTTTAGGCTAATTCGGAGGCTTGTTTGATGAGATTGGAAAGAAAATGGGAAGGTGTTTGATTATGGAGAAAGTTGTTTACGTGATACCCAACTTGGAGTACCACAAGGGCTTCCTGAAGAACGCCCTTGTAAACCTGGTTGTGACCGACCAGAGGATAATCATCGCCCACGTGAAAAGGGAGATGATCCAGAAAGCCAGAGAGGAGGCCAAGGCGAGGGGAGACGGCTTCTTCAAGAGAATCTCTTCTGGCTGGACGATGCACGAGCGCTATTACGGGATGTCTCCCGAAGACATAGTCAATGAGGCCCCAGAGAACTTCTCGATTCCGCTGAACGGAATAAAGGAAGTCAAGCTCAAGAGCGGCAACATCGATGAGGGCAAGAAGGATGAGATGGAGATAAAGTGGAAGGAGAAGAGCAAGTTCTCCGGGAACATGAACCAGCGTGAGATAAAGAAGAAGCTCTCCGACCTCAACATTAAGGTCAAGGGAGGAGGGCTATTCGGGTTTTAAAGGTAATGGAGGTGAGATATATGGGACTCATTAAAAAGCTCCTTGTTGGCTTCCTCGTGCTACTGATTATCGGCATTGCGGGAATCTTCGGCATGCAGTACTATTACAACACCTTCTACGAGAAGGTTCCGGTTGAAGTAAAAACGGAAACCGTCAGCGGTGACGTCTTCTACCTTTCACACGTCCTTGAGCCAGGTAAGTACTACATAAACGCGAGCAGCACCGGGACCGTGGAGAAGATAACGATCCTCGACGAGAAGGGGAACGTCCTAACCGAGTCGGAAACGGACAGCATGATATACGGCTCAAGCAAGGCCTTCCAGGTAAGGGTTGACTACAAGAGCCCGGCTAACGTTGATTCCTACACTGTCAGCGTCGGGATTTACAGACTGGTTAGGAAGTGAGGTGGGAGAATGAAGAAATTGCTGCTTGCACTTGTCCTGGCTGCGGTCGTCGTGCTCGCGAGCGGCTGCGAAAGTCCGAATACTAACATCAAGACCGAGAAAACGCTCACGATAAACGACATCACCGTTCACTACTCCGGAGACGTCTCAATGAGTCAGGCCAAGGCAATTATTGACTTCATCAACACCGAGCTGAACCCCGAAAACGGAATGGACGTCTACGTGGAAAAGAACGGGGGATACACCGTGAGACTCACGAGCACCTACGGAAGCCCCGACGAGCTTGAGGCTTCTCTAAAGTTCTACCTTGTCTTTTTGGCGTCAAAGATGTCGCAGGACGTTTTTGGCGGTGAACACGTGCTCCTCCAGATTCTTGATGACGAAAAGAACGTCCTCTACCAGGTGGAGAGCAAGTACCGCTACGTGTCATCAAACGGCATCAACGTCTGGTACACGGGAGTGAGCGACGAGGAGGCCCAGAAAGCGCTGAACTACCTGCTTGATTTCGCGGGAGAGGGGCCGTGGGATGTAATCCTCGAGAAGAGTGGCTCCACATACCACGTCAGGGCTATGAGCTCATTCACAAGCGAGGAAGAAGTCAACTCCATCAAGGACACGTACATGAAGCTGGTATCGGGCCTTGAAACCGCTCTGAACGGTAGCGTCGTTCTCCACGTGCTCGATCCGGACGGGAACGAGCTGACAACGTTCGGCCCGTGAGGCCCTTTTTCTTTGTTCCTTTTCTTCCGTTGGAATGGGTTAACCCGGGCGGAAAGGTTATATTTGCCTTTCTCTACCATCACCCATAACTCTCACGGGTGGTCATCATGGGAAAGTACTTCGGGACGAGCGGCATCAGGGAGGTCTTCAACAAAAAGCTGACGCCGGAGCTGGCTCTTAAAGTGGGAAAGGCCTTGGGAACGTACCTTGACGGTGGGACGGTTGTTATAGGCAAGGACACGAGGACGAGCGGCGACGTCATCAAATCCGCCGTAATAAGCGGGCTTCTCTCAACCGGTGTTGATGTCATCGATATTGGGCTGTCTCCTACTCCCCTCACGGGCTTCGCAATAAAGCTCTACGGTGCCGATGCGGGAGTTACTATAACTGCCTCCCACAACCCGCCGGAGTACAACGGCATAAAGGTGTGGCAGGCCAACGGAATGGCCTACACTCCGGAGATGGAGAACGAGCTCGAGGCCATAATGGACTCAGGGAACTTCAAGAAAGCTCCCTGGAACGAGATCGGAACGCTTAGGAAGGCAGACCCGCGTGAGGACTACATAAAAGAGGCGTTAAAATTTGTTGAAATTAGGAACCCCTACACGGTCGTCGTTGATTCTGGAAACGGCGCTGGTTCGATAGTTTCTCCATACCTTCAGCGGGAGCTCAGTAACCGGGTAATCTCTCTCAACTCCCACCCGAGCGGCTTCTTCGTGAGGGAGCTTGAGCCAAACGCGAAAAGTTTGTCCGCCCTGGCGAAAACGGTTAGGGTTATGAAAGCCGACGTTGGAATAGCCCACGACGGCGACGCCGACAGGATTGGCGTCGTTGACGACGAGGGCAACTTCGTCGAATATGAGGTCATGCTCTCGCTCATAGCGGGCTACATGCTGAGGAAGTTCGGGAAGGGGAAGATTGTAACGACCGTTGATGCCGGCCTTGCCCTCGATGACTACGTTAGGCCCCTTGGCGGAGAGGTCATAAGAACGCGCGTTGGGGACGTTGCCGTTGCCGAGGAACTCGCCAAACACGGTGGCGTCTTCGGCGGCGAGCCGAGCGGGACCTGGATAATCCCGCAGTGGAACTTAACTCCTGATGGAATCTTTGCCGGGGCTTTGGTTCTGGAGATGATTGACAGACTCGGCCCGCTTAGCGAGCTGGCCAAGGAAGTCCCGCGCTACGTAACGCTTCGTGCCAAAATTCCCTGTCCGAACGAGAAGAAGGCGAAGGCGATGGGGATAATAGCGCGTGAGGCCCTAAAAACGTTTGACTACGACAGACTGATAGACATCGATGGGATCAGGATAGAGAACTCCGACTGGTGGATTCTCTTCAGACCGAGCGGGACGGAGCCGATAATGAGGATAACCCTTGAGGCCCACACGGAGGAGAAGGCGAAGGAGCTGATGGAGAAGGCTGAAAGGCTTGTAAAGAAGGCCATCTCGGAGGCTTGATCGTGAAAATTCCCCTCTACATTTTCTACGCACTCCTCGCGGCGTTCTTCGCCGCCCTCGTACCAATCTTTGGGAAGCTTGGTCTCAGGGACGTTGATTCAACTGTAGCAACCGTGATCAGGGCCTTCATCATGTTTGCCTTTCTCTTCCTCGTCGCCACTGCCACAGGCAAGACTAACACCGCAGGCTTCGACCACCGCGCCCTGCTCTTCGTAACCCTATCGGGCGTTGCCGGAGCTCTCTCCTGGCTCTTCTACTTCATGGCCATAAAGAACGGAAGAACGACGGCGGTGATAGCTATAGACAAGATGAGCGTCGCCCTCGCCATGATTTTAGCTTCGCTCGTCCTTGGGGAGAGGATGGACTTCAAGACCGCAGTTGGGGCGGTGCTGATAGTTCTTGGTGCACTTCTTGTTTCTTTATGATGTATTTTTGAAACCAGACTACCCCAACAGCCTTAGTAAGAGATTCCACTTCCGTTCATCCCACGCTCTGTTATCAGTCACCACGAGTATAGTTCCCATCGTTGACGTACGCGATGTCCCTGAGGGTACTCAGCCATTTAGCAACCGCTTCGAAGCCGTTGTACATGCTGATGTATTCAATTCCATCAATGAGAACTACACCACCTTTTCCGACAGTCTTGAGGTACCTGTTCACGATTTCCGTGATTTTTGAGAGGTTGGTGGGTTGTATCGTGCGTTTGTGTTCAATTTGGCTTATGGTATAGACCATCCACTTCTCTGGTACTTTATTGAGGCTCCGGGTGAATGCTATGAGTGGAAGTTCTTGTAACTCTGATAGGAGATTCCTGTACTCCTTTGGTGACAATAGAATGAGTCCCGGTTCTATTTCTTTTAGTGGTTTTGCGGTTTCTAAGTGTGGCCTTAGGAACTCTTCATGACCCACGAACTTTACGAAGAAATACGCTATGAGGATTGTCAGCGCGGCGCTCAGCGAGAACCCAATAGGTGCAAACCACTCAACGGGACGGAGCAGGGGATAGTCCATCTCGTGTGTCCCGTTTATAATCAGCGTAATCCCAAGGTATTTTGAATAGTTCTCATAGAGGTCTTTCAATCCCACCAGCATAAGGCCGGAGAGTACCATGAAGAGGCCAGAGACAGCGTATGCGATCCCAACCGTGGCGAGCCAGTTAGGCTCACTCGAACGCTCCGCGACGAGCATGTAGAGTGTGATAACAAAGGGTGTTATGGAGACGTACTTGCCCCTATTGACAGTGAATGAAAACCCCTCCTCATCGAGGAGCCGGAGGGTTCCATAGAACAGGAGCGAAGCCGAAAGTGCCTCCATTAAGATTGTAACGGTCTGAATGCCAATAAGGTCTCCAAAAACTTGTAGGGAAGCGGCGATTAGAGCTAGGGAGAAGATCAGAGCTGACTTTCTAAGAGATTTTTTTATAGGAATGCCCTAGGTAAATAGCAGTGAATAACTTTGTACTGAGGCTCAGAATCTGACCTGTCAAGAGTAGGGTGGGATTCATTCGGGCTCCCCACTATGCTATCGTGGGACACATCTTAATAAGATTTGTCGCCTTTGTAACTGCAGATCTTTTTATAGGGGAATTTACTGTGCAGAGGATTCTCTTGTCTTTTCTCTGCCCTCCTGCTCTTCTTGGGTGCCCTTTGTTTATAGTTCTGTTCTACCGTATTCAGTCGGTTGCTTATGTTCCGAATCCTATGCATTGGAGACTTGCAGAACTGTCCCTAACCGTTTGATGCTCCCCTCAACATCCTCTTTGTCGAACTCAAAGTAAACTCCCTCCGGGAATCTCGCCATCAGTATCTCGAAGAGTATTCCGGGTAGGGGCTTCAGCTCGAAGTTCTGCTCCTTCACGAGTTCCTTTGAGTGCTGTATTCTCTCTTTCTTGCCTAGGTAGAAAAACTCCTGCATTGCTCTGTA
Source organism: Thermococcus peptonophilus (assembly GCF_001592435.1). Classification (NCBI taxonomy): domain Archaea; kingdom Methanobacteriati; phylum Methanobacteriota; class Thermococci; order Thermococcales; family Thermococcaceae; genus Thermococcus; species Thermococcus peptonophilus. The sequence continues at coordinate 822,604 of NZ_CP014750.1, read as the reverse complement.
CGGATACTTATCCGGGTTGCTGGAGCTGGTGTGGAAGACGCCACAGGTTGGAGAACCCTTAACTCCGACGAAAACAACCTTTTCAGGTTTTTCTTCAGTCAAAATACGTCCAATGAAATCGGCGATTGCCTTGGCCCTCTCCCTCATCCCAAGCCTCTCGTAAACTTCCCTGCTCGCTGGGGCACGCGGCCAGCCAATCAGCTCGAACTCCGGACAGGGGTAGGCCAAAACCTGCCAATCCTCACCGAGCTTTCTTATAAGTTCCCTCAACCTTCTGGCAGTTTCGTACTCCTTATCCTTCGGCCCGCGGTAGACGTAGAAGGGGCTGAGAAGGCAGGGGGCTATGATGAGGAGGTTCATTCCACTACCTCCGAGATTATCTTTTCAACTTTCCCCCTCAGCTCTTCCAGAGTACCCTCGTTGACTATAACGTAGTCGGCGATATCTTTCAGTTTCGTCGTGTGGTATAGCTTCTCCTCTTCTTCGTCCATTTTCAAAAAATCCTCAAAGCTCTGGATGACCTTGTCCTTCTCGGCCTTTCTCCTCATCAGCCGCTCGTACCTTATCTCGGGCCTCGCTTCCACGTAGATGACCTTTCCACCGAGGCGTTTGATTGTCTCAACCTCTTCCCTTGAGCGGACGCCGTCAATGACGATGTTCCTGCAGTGCCTCTTCTTGTCCACAGCCAGACGGATGAGAATGTCGCCGCCGTACTTGTCCTTCAGGTACTTTCCAAACTCGATGAGCCTGTCACGGGTGGGCTCGGCCTTCTCGGGCAGTTCGGGGATCCAGGAGTAGTTGGATACGTTGTGGGTGAGCAGGTCTATCAGTGGGTCGCTGCAGGAAACTCGACAGAAGCCCTTCTCCTCGAAGAACTTTGCAACTGTAGTTTTTCCAGCGGCTATCTTCCCAACGACGCCTATTATCATCTTCTCCGCCTCCATGCGCGCCATATAAGGTTTGCACCATCTGTGGACTCTATAAGGCCCTCATACGTCAGCTCAACAACGAATTCGATGAGGGCGTTTTTATCCACGATGGTCGGCCAGTCGAAGCCGAAGAGGTACTTCAGCTCGAAGAAGCCAATGTGGAGAAAGCGGAACGGGTTTAGGAGTGCTATATCCTCTCTCCACTTGAGCCCAAACGGGAAGTCTGCGAGAACCAGCTCTTCTCCTTTCTCCTTGGCAATTTTAACGAGCTTTTCTTCGTCTGGAAAGAACAATTCCCCCGGTTCTCCTTCAATGGGTTCATAGTTGAGCTTGGGGAACGCGTACTTCAGCCCAACGGCTTTATATGGGAGTCTGAGCTTCTCAGCGAAGCCGATCAGGGCCCTCGCGTTGAAGCTGAGGAATACCAGTGTTTTTAGCTCTCCGTTTACTTCCGGCCACTCTCTTGGTGGAAATTTTTTCTCGGCCTCGATTATGGGGAGGAGGAACTCAAGCTTCGTCTCCCTAACAGCTTTTTCAGCCAGCTCCAGCTTTTTACGCTTTATTTCAAGGTCGAGGTTTGAGTAGACAGTTACCTGTTGGATTCCAAGCTTTTCTCTCAGCCTCCCTATCACTAGGCTGTTGCCGATAATTACACTCTTGTCTGTCCTGTCGTGAGCGATTATAAAGAGCTTGTCGTTTTTTTCGTCGTACCTCACCTCATCTATCCTGAACGGGCTGTCTGGAAGGCCGTGCTCATGTCTTATCTCTCTAACAAGCTTTTCAATGTCTTTAACGTCCATCGCACTCTGGTGGGGATCTTGGCTTATAAGAGAATTGTTCCAGATATAGAACAAAAATTTAAAAATTTGGGTACAAACTTGTAACGGTGGTGGAGATGAAAATCAGTTCAAAAGAAATTGCCATAATAGGACTAATGCTGGCCCTTGCCCTCGCTCTGGACGTAATGCCCGTTGAGATGCCGACAGTGTGGGGCATGAAGATAGATCTCGTTGCAGTTCCAATCGTCGTTGCCTACTTCATCCTCGGCTTCTGGGGCGGACTGATAACCCTCGCCATGCTCTTCCTCGGTCTGAGCGTTGTATCCTCCGCGAGCTGGTTGGGTGCAATGATGAAGACCCTGGCGACGTTTGGTGTTCTCATAGGCTTGGAAGTTGCCAGAAGAACAGTGGGGTTCGACTATTCTAACAAGAAAAGGCTCGTCGTGTTTGGACTGGTTGCGTACATCGTTGGGATCCTCATCAGGATCCCCCTGATGATAGCCCTAAACTACTACGTGGCACTCCCCATCTGGCTGGGTCTCCCAAGGGAGCAGGTCATCTCGGCGGTGGAGGACTGGACGGGCGTCCCCTTCTGGTTTGCAATAGCCCTCCCGAACGCCATCCAGAGCGCCATAGATGTCTTTATCAGCCTGCTGGTTACCGTGCCCGTGTTAAGGAGAATCCCGCATCTCCTGGAGTAGTTTCTCTATGTTCTCTTTTTTCAGTCCTCTCTCAGCCAGGTAGCTGTTCCACTTCTCTGCATACTCCATGAAGGTCTCGTCGCCCGTTTTTGCGTAGAGCCACAGGAGAAGCCTTATGTGAAGCCGGTGGTAGAACTCGCTCGATGAGTTGTATACGCTCGCGTACCTGCTCCAGTTTCCGGTGTCGAAATCAGGAAGTGCCTTCTTGACGCTTTCTACCCCTTTGATGAAGAGTTCATAGGCCTTCTCGTCCCCTGTAACCTCCCAGTAATGGTAGAGACCCTGGAGCGTTATTATGTGCCCATTCAGAACGAGCTGTTCCGGATAGTAGTTGTACTCAAGGTACCATACACCGTACTTTGTCTCAGCTATAAACCCGTTCTCACTGAGAGGGAGGTCAAAGGAGTTCAGAAAAAACTTTGCGATGTTGAGGTAGCTCTCGTTTCTTGTCATGTTGTAGGCCAGAGCGTAAAGACCCGCCGCCATTCCTTGGGCGTAGCCCGAAACCCACGGGACGCTTGCGTTCTGGAAATGGAAGTACACGGGAAGAAGTGCGCAGGTTTCTCCATTGCACTTTCGGTATTCGATGAAGGGCATGAGCTGGCCTAGTATCCTCAAAGAGAGGTCGCGTCTTCCCATGAGGAAGTACCTGTGTGCCCAGTGAACCGCGGACACCGGATAGATGTTGAAGCCGCGTGCGGGGTAATACACGAAGGGCAGGCTGCTCTTGAGCGGTCCCTCGGTTGCCTTGATCGTTCCATAATATGGAGAGCTGTTGTCAAAAACGAGCGTCATGTCCTTTTTTCCTGGCTTAGTAAAGTGGCTGTAGTAATAGTCTGTTGCAATAATGTCCATTACGTAGGTCTTTACTCCAACGGCGTCCAGATTCCCGAGCTTCTTCATGAGGGCGAGGGTTTTCAGGTGGTAGCTTAGATCCCTATAGGCGAGTAGGTAGCTTAAGTTTCCGGTCTCATCCCATAGTCTCAGGTATTTTTCTCTCAGCTTCTGGTTTCTCTTCAGCTCTCCCAGAGCATTGACCTCTTTCATTACCTTCTCGGCTGTGGGATAATTCTCAAGGAGTATTGTCTCTGGAACGTCTTTTCCAATGAGCCCGCTCAGCTCTGGGACCTGCCTTAGGACGAAAACCCCCGGCTCGTGAGTGGCCTCAAGGGTTACCAGATAGTCCTTTCCTCCCTCTGTGGCGTTGATGTCGATATTTCCCTCTACGTTGAACTCGATGCCGTTCCAGTTTCTGGTCGTGCCCCGGACCTCCATTTGGATCTCTCTTGGCTGCCCCTGATAGGCCAAAACTGGCTTGTTGGTTTCGTTTAGAAGGGCGTTACCAACTTTAATTGAGAAATCGGCCATCTCAAAAGCCGCGTTTTTCTCAAGAAGCATTACATAAACCCGGACATTCCCGGAGTTGGAGGTCTTCTCTTTTGAGAAATGGGTGATTAAAACTCCTCCAGTCAACAACATGATGATTAGGAAAGCAATCACCAACACTACTATGTTTTTCTTCATACCACTCACAGTCAAAATTTAAAAAAGAGGGTTTTAAGTTTTCCGCTGTGACTATCAGAGGCTTCCGATGATGTCCTCCCCTTCAATCGTTCTCTCGCAGTAATGGCAGCGGAGCTTAAGCGGTTCTCTACTCTCGACGTGGAATCTCGACGTAACGTACTCGTGGTTGCTGACGCAGTTTGGGTTCGGGCACTTGAGGATTCCTGTGATCTCGTCGGGTATCTCGACGTTGAACTTCTCGATTATCTTGTAGTCCTTCACGATGTTCACCGTCGCCATCGGCGCTATGAGGGCTATCTTGTTCACCTCTTCCTCGCTTAGGTATCTTCCTTCCACCTTAACGATGTCCTTCCTTCCGAGCTTTTTGCTTGGAACGTTTGAGGCTATGAGGAGTGTTCCACCGTTGGGTTCTGTTAGGCCGAGGATTTCGATGACCTTGAGCCACTTGCCCGCGGGGATGTGGTCTATTACAGTCCCCTCTGGAATTACCTCAATTTTGAGGCTCTCCGGCATTTTTCACACCTCCAGACAATCAGCCCTTGCTTGTGCAAGCGCTGGCGGAAGTTTGGGGGGTCTTATTAACGTTCCCAACTTTGATTGCATCCCCGACGATATCCCGAGTGGGATGCATCTTTAAGCTTGCAATCATTTACAACACCCCCAACGTCAGTCCAAGAAGGGCCATTCTCACAGGCACTCCAGAAAAAACCTGCCTGAAGTAGAGTGCATGCTCCGTCTTGTCCACATCTGGGTGAATCTCATCGACCCTCGGAAGCGGGTGCATAACCTTGAGCGTTTCCTTGGCGTTCTTCAGAACTTCGAGGTTTACCTGGTAGCTCCCCTTTACCTTCAGGTACTCCTCCTCGTCGGGGAAGCGCTCCCTCTGTATCCTCGTCACGTAGAGGACGTCGAGTTCAGGGATTGCTCCCTCAAGGTCGGTTGTCTCATAGACCTTAACACCCTTCTCGCGGAGCTCATCAACAATGTGTCTCGGCATCCTGAGGAGTTCTGGCGAAATCAGGTAGAGCTTGACGTCGTAGAATGCCAGAGCTTCCGCGAGGCTGTGAACGGTTCTCCCGTACTTCAGATCCCCGAGAAGGCCTATCGTAATACCGTCTATCTTTCCGAATGTTTTCTTGATTGTGTACAGGTCGAGAAGCGTCTGCGTCGGGTGCTGGTTGCTTCCGTCACCGGCGTTGATAACTGGAACCTCGGCAACCTCAGCCGCCAACCTTGCCGCTCCCTCCATCGGGTGGCGAATAACGATTACGTCACTGTACTGCTCGACGGTCTTTATCGTGTCAGCTAAGCTTTCTCCCTTCTTAACGCTCGTGCTCGAGGCTGAGGAGAAGCCGATGACAGAGCCTCCAAGGCGGTGCATCGCGCTTTCAAAGCTCAACCTCGTCCTTGTTGATGGCTCGAAGAAGAGCGTCGCGAGGATCTTCCCACGGGCGTAATCCAGAGAGCCCCTCTCGTTGAGCTCTTCCTCAAGCCTTTCGGCAACTTTCGAAACGAATTCGATGTCATCCTTTGAGAAGTCCCTTATGCTTACCACGTCGCGACCTTTCCAGTCCATAAGTGCCCTTCCACTGTAAAAATCGGTGGATTTTTAAAGCTTTTTTAACACATATTTGATAACAATAGCGATTTAAACTTAATTAATACAGTTGAATAACCTGGTTGTAGGGTGAGAGCTATGAAAGTTCCCAGCGTGTATATAGCGGAAGAGTTGATGCCATACCTTCGCGCGAGAATCTCAAAAATTCTGTATTCTAAAGGCTTTACCCAGGCTCAGATAGCCGCGTGGCTTGGAACGACACAGGCGATGGTGAGCAAGTACCTCTCTGGCAGGATCAAAGCGCCACCGCGCGAGGTTGAAGAACTTCTCAATGTGCTTGCCGAGGAGATTGCCAGACTGATAGAGGACGGTGCGCGGAAAGATGAAATTATCCTGTTCACGACCAGGCGCATTATCGGCCTCTTTAGAGAGAAAACACTCTGCGAGCACTACTCTCGCTATGCTGGAGTCAGCACTGAACTGTGCTCCCAGTTCTTCTCTTCTACGCCAGAAAAGGACGTCCTTTCTGAGCTGGGAATTGCGTTGAGGGAGCTCCTTGCCCTTGAGGAGTTCGGCGATCTTATTCCCGAAGTCAGGAGCAACTTTGCCTATGCCCTTCCTGAAGCGAAGGCTCCCTCGGACGTTGCCTCAGTACCCGGAAGAATAACGCTAGTCAAGGGCAGACCATTCGCCCTTCCCCCGGAGTTTGGAGCTAGCAAGTTCACTGCAGGGCTTCTACTTGAAGTTATGAAGCGCAGACCTGAGATCAGGAGCGTTGTAAACATCCGCTACGGAAAGGATATTGAAAAGGCCCTGAAAATGATGGGATTCAAGACGGCGAAGGTAAAGACCGGGGGCATGGATGAAGCCGATGCCATGAGAATCCTTGCAGCTCCCTTCGAAAAGGAAGTTCACGACGCCATCATAGATGAAGGAGGAGAAGGCGTTGAGCCGCTCGTTTACATATTTGGTAGGACTCCTTTTGAGGTGCTGAGAAAGGTCGAGAAACTAATTGGGGTTCTCAGAGGTGAGGTTTCATGAAGGTCTTCACAAGGGAACTGCGCTTCTCAACGAAAGGAGAGATAGACCTGGTGGACGTAACCCATGAAGTCGAGAGAATCGTGGAAGAGAGCGGGATTCAGAACGGGCAGGTTCTCGTATTCGTGCCCGGCGCTACCGGGGCCATAATAACGATCGAGCACGAGAGCGGCCTTCTGGAGGACTTCAAGAGAATTCTAAAGGAGCTTATCCCAAAAGGTGCCGGCTACCTCCACGACAGGATAGACGACAACGCCCACAGCCACCTGAGGGCGAGCCTGCTGGGGGCAAGCGAGTGCTTCCCCGTGGTGGATGGAAGGCTTGTCAGGGGTACTTGGCAGCAGATATTCTTCGTCGAGCTCGACGTTAGGCCGAGGCACAGGCGCGTTGTAGTGCAGGTTATGGGGGAGTAGCCGTCTTTTAAATACTCTGAGAAATCCAAGTTCTCATTTTACGAGAATAAAGGGGGTAATAACCCGCCCAAGTTCATCGGCTCCGCCTTCGGCGGCACTCCCCGGGCAGAAGAAGTTGGGTTTTTTCACTAAAAGTCTTGCGGTTTAAGAGTAAAACAGGGAAAGGTTGAAGAAAAGAGAAGCTCACTTCTTGAGCTTCTCGCAGTTCTTGGCCCACTCCTCAAGGATGTCCTTGAGCTTGGGCTGGCCGATCTCCTCAAGCTCGTACTTGACCCTCACAGCCGGCTTGTTGAGGTTCATGAACCTGCGGAGGTCAACTGGAGTCCCCATGATGACGACGTCTGCATCGGCCCTGTTAATGGTCTCCTCAAGCTCCTTGATCTGTTTCTTGCCGTAGCCCATAGCCGGAAGGATAACGTCCAGGTGCGGGTACTTCTTGTAAGTCTCCACTATTGAACCGACGGCGTAGGGCCTCGGATCGATGATCTCAGCAGCTCCAAACTTCTTGGCAGCAACGTAGCCCGCTCCGTACTTCATGCCACCGTGGGTGAGTGTCGGCCCGTCTTCTACAACCAGAACGCGCTTGCCCTTGATGAGCTCGGGCTTGTCAACGAAGATCGGTGAAGCGGCCTCTATGACGGTCGCGTTCGGGTTGACCTTCTCAATGCTCTCCCTGACCTTCTGGATGTCGTCGCGGTTGGCAGTGTCGATCTTGTTGATGATTATGACGTCAGCAGCCCTGAAGTTGGTCTCACCTGGGTGGTATTTCAACTCATGCCCGGGCCTGTGCGGGTCGGTGACGACTATCCAGAGGTCCGGCTCGTAGAACGGGAAGTCGTTGTTTCCTCCGTCCCAGAGAATTATGTCGGCCTCTTTCTCGGCCTCTCTCAGTATCTTCTCGTAGTCAACGCCGGCATAGACAACCATGCCGCGCTCGATGTACGGCTCGTACTCCTCCCTCTCCTCGATTGTGCACTCGTACTTGTCAAGGTCCTCGAAGGTGGCAAAGCGCTGAACGACCTGCTTCCTGAGGTCGCCGTAGGGCATTGGGTGTCTTATGGCGACGACCTTGTAGCCCATCTCCTGGAGGAGCTGGGCGACCTTTCTTGAGGTCTGGCTCTTTCCACAGCCGGTTCTTACAGCGGTAACCGCTACCACTGGCTTGCTTGACTTGAGCATAGTGCTCTTTGGGCCAAGGAGCCAGAAGTCGGCTCCAGCTGAGTGAGCCCTGCTCGCGAGGTGCATTACGTGTTCGTGAGAGACATCGGAGTAAGCGAACACGACGATGTCGATGTCGTGCTCCTTGATGATCTTCTCCATGTCGTCCTCGCTCCAGATGGGAATCCCGTTCGGGTAGAGCTCACCGGCGAGCTCTGGCGGGTAAATCCTGCCCTCGATGTCGGGAATCTGGGTGGCGGTGAAAGCGACTACCTCGTACTCGGGGTTGTCCCTGAAGAACACGTTGAAGTTGTGGAAGTCCCTTCCGGCGGCGCCCAAAATCAGAACCCTCTTCTTTTTCTTCTCTGCCATAGGTATCACCTCAAAATTTCCGTTTTGGCGCTAGTGTATTGTTTTTGGCATTTATAACAGTTTTTGTTTACCGGTGTAAGCGTTCTGTGAGGGTTTTTCGATGTGAGCATTGATGATGTGAAGACTTTTCGCGAAACAGTGAACAAGAACTGGAAGCGGCTTGGTGGGGCTGCACTTGAGGTAGGTTAATAAGCTCTATGGAACTATTAGACATAGTAAAAAATGAGGTGAGTGCAATGAAGGGAATGCGTGATTATTCCGCGTTAGTAGTTGCTTTGGCGGTTCTTCTCCTGGGCTGGTTCTTCAGGCCATGGTTCCACGGGCTTGTGATGGGCTTCTACAGGAACCCTGCGCTCCTCTACATGTTCCTCGCTTTGGGAGCGTTAATGGCCGTCAAACCAAAGCGCTACGTCCTGGGGAAAAACTACACGCTTCTGCTGATCCTCGGCGGGCTGTTTCTCCTTTCGATAGTGGCACTGATTCTTTCGTCTCCCTTTGCCAATACGGCCTTATACAAGGAGTACCATCCCTCGCTTGTAACGGGAGAGCTCAACCTCTCCACGAGCTACATCAGAATCCTTCCCAAATTTACCGCTTATCGCTACGCCATAGACACGATCGAGTACGCGCGCTACACCCTCAGCGATGGGCATCTGACGATGCTCAACGGCACTCCTGTGTGGGGCTTCTACATAGTTCCCGACGGCGCCTGGAACTCTATCAGGCTCAAGGGCAAGGGCATTCTGTTCGTGGATATGGGCACGACTCAGGCCAAGATGAAGCGCATCGAGGAAGAACTTCAGGTCGGCCCGGGGATGCAGTTCTTCGACAACCTCAACTGGGTTCTCTACAAGAAGCACTATCTCATCGACCTCGACCTTCCGAGGGCCCTATACTACAACGGAAAGCTCTACATAGTCGTCCCTTACATATCCTACGACTTCAAGGTCTTCTACACGGTTCCAAAGTGGGGCGGCGTCTTCATCGTTGATGAGGAGGGCAACGTTGAGGACCTAAGTCCTAAGGAAGCCATGAAGGACGAGCGCCTCAGGGACTTCCCGATCTTTCCGGAGAAGCTGGTGAGAAGTGTTGTGAAGGCCCAGAACTACTGGAAGGAGGGCGTCTTTGCCAACATAAAGAACCTCTGGCTCCACCACGAGAACCAGATAGAGCTCATCGATGTCAGCAACCAGGGCAACAGACAGCCCTTCTTAGTCGTGGCCAGCGACAGGAGGAAGTACTGGATGACGGCAGTCGAGCCCTACGGAAAGGCCCACGGTTTGGCTGCAATTTACCTAATGGACGCTCGTACGGGGGAGATGAGTCAGGTCAAGTTTGAAACTCCACTAACCGGCCCGGTTAAGGCGATTGATTATGTAAAGAAGGCCCTCCCAACCTTCGACTGGAGCCAGTTCATGGCTGTTGAGCCGATACCCGTTTTCATTGACGGGACGCTCTGGTGGCGCGTGGCGATCATCCCGCGGAGCGGCTCGGGTGTTGCCAAAATAGCCTTCGTCAACGCGGAGACCAAGGAGGTAAAGATATTCGAAGACGAGCGTGAGGTGAAGGAGTTCCTTCTCCGGGGAGAAGTCGTTCAGGCCGAGGAGGTGAAGGGCGAGATAAAGGCCCTCTACTCCTACATCAAGGACGGCAACACCCACTGGATACTTGTAGTTGGCAACAGGACGCTCTACATAAGCGCGGCTGACCTGAGCGAGGAGCTCATTTTCAAGTTGCTGTCCCTTAAGCCTGGGGACAACGCCACGGTGGTCATAAGCGAGGGCAGGATTGTGGATATAAGGCGCTGAGGGGGCTTTCGTTCCTTTTCCTGTTTTTGTTGTTTATCGTCGGTACACAAAATAGTGGAAAAGTGTGTATTTCAACTACACACTACTTCCTCACCCACAGCGCTCCTGCCATGCCGAAGTAGGTCGGGCAGGCGTAGGCGCTCTCGACGAGCTTGACTGGAACTCTGTGCATCACCCCAAGCATTATGAGCATCTGCCAGTAGCTGTCGGGTAAGGCCTTCTCTATCAGCTCGTCCGGAATTTCTGGAAGCTCCTCAAGGCGGTTCTCGTTTATCAGCTCCATGATAAGTCTGTCGTACTCCTCGCTCTCCTTTCTGTAGCCGTATGGCCCGTTCTCGTCGTGCGCGTGCCCGTGGTCTGCGCTGACTATAAAGGCGATTTTTTTCTCGCTCCCCTCAAGAATTTCACCGAGAACTTCTCCAGCCTTTATGAGCGTCTCCCTGCTCAGCCTTCTAGCGGGAGTTAGCAGAACAAGCGGCTTTTTCTCAAGGAACTGGAGCGGTATGAGCTCGCCCCATGTTAGGGGCCACCTCGAATACTGTCCGCTCCTGCTGGCGAAGTGCAGGTCAACGGCAGGGATTCCACTCTCTTTCCAGGCATTGTAGATTTTCTCGGCAAGTTTCCGGTCTGTTTCCCATTCTCCGGGCAGTTCAACGCCCTCAAAGCCGAGCCAGGAAATTAGATGCTGGGCCATGATAACGCCCAGGTGGTCGCTCATCCTTACGTTGTGCGGGCTTATGAGGACGTATGCATCGACACTACTGAACTCCCTTCCAATGTCCCTTAAAACCTTGGCCAGCTTTTTCGTTTCCTCATCGGGCGGGTCTAAAACCGGGTTCCCGTGCGGCATAAGGCCTATTCCAACGAGCATCTCCATCACCTCAGGCATTCTTCAAGGCTTTCGAGTGAGCACTCCCTTACTTTTCCACCCTCAACGTGGGAGAGAGCCTTTAAGCCGGAACCAGTGAGGATGGACACAACCTTCGCTCCTTCTTTGATCTCTTCCATCTCCATGAGTTTTTTGAGGGCCGCTATTCCCGTCGCGCTCGCGGGCTGGACGAAGAGGCCCTCACCTGCAAGCTCTCTCTGGGCTTCGAGGATTTCTTCGTCACTCACGGCGGTGCACTTCCAGCCGAACTCGTGGAGCAGCTTAAGGACGGCGTTCCCGCTCGGGGGGTACGGATTTGCTATGGCCTTTGCTATCGTCTTTGGGTTTTCGAAGCGCTCTATTCTCTCTTTCTCTTCCCTGAAGGCCCTGCATACCGGTGAACAGCCCTCCGCTTGAACAGCTATCAGCGTTGGGAGTTTATCAATAAGTCCGCTCTCCTTCAGTTCGATGAAACCCTTGGCAATTCCTCTGAATAGACCACCGGAGCTAGTCGGAATTAAAACGTAGTCTGGTGTTAGCTCCTCAGTTATCTCGAAGGCTATCCCCTTGTAGCCTTCGACGCGGAACGGGTTGTCGGAGTTGATGAAGTATATTCCAAGCTTCTCCCCCAGCTCCAGGCTCTCGAAGTAGAGCCTCCCATAGTCCCCTCTGACCCTTATCACGTCCGCGCCGTAAACGCTCACTGCCTTGAGCTTCTCCCCGCTCGTGCTCTCTGAAACGAGGATCTTCGCCTTAAGTCCAGCCCTCGTGGCGTAAGCGGCTACACTGGCCGCCATGTTGCCCGTGGAAACCGTTCCGATAGCCTTGTATCCCGCTTTCACCGCATAGCTCACCGCTAGAAACGTCCCCCTATCTTTGAAGCTCCAGGTCGGATTTGTGGTCTCGTTCTTCAGGTAGAGCCTCACACCGAGCTCTTTTCCAAGTTTGGACTTCACGAGAGGAGTATCCCCCTCGCCGAGTGAGAGCTCCATTGCTGGTTCTATCGGCCAGAAGTCCCAGAATCTCTCCCAGACGGTCTTTCCAAGGTAAGGCTCTGCATTGAAGGCTTCAAACTCCACGGGTTCACCGCACTCGCACCTCTGGACGGGCTCATCGTAAGTTTTTCCACATATCGGACATTTAAGCTTCAATTCTAACCCTCCCAGTAGCTTTGGATAAAGCTGTATTTTCCTTTAGCGTTGTCTCAGAGCTGATTCCCATAGTTGGGAGAAGAGACAGGAGTATTCCTATAGAACTTGCTGGTGTTTTGCTCTCCGGTTTCCGCATGGTATAAACTCTAAAGAAGAGGTTAAAAAAGTTAGTTTACTCTTTGAACTCAACGAACTCCTCCTTCATGCCGTCCCTGGTTATGACGACAACCTGGACTTTTCTGTCTCCCGTGTAGACGTCGCGCTTCCCAGCGGTTCTAACTGCCCTTACTGCCAGCTCCTTGGCTTCCTCAAGGCTCATGTCCTTCTTGAATCCATCTTCGAGAACGGCTATTGCGAAGGGACTGCCCGAGCCGGTTGCAGTGTAGTCGTCGAAGATAAGCCCTCCGAGCGGATCGAGGTTGGCCAGTGTAGGCTCTTCTACATAGCCGCCGATGATAATCTGAACCATGTACGGGAACCACTTGTTCTCGTTGAGGATGTTGCTGAGCAGGTGGGCCATCGCCTTCGCTGTCATCGGCCTGCCCCACGTGAACTGGTAATACCTCGCTTCCGCCTCCAGCATCCTCGCGAGGGCCTGGACGTCGCCCACGCTTCCAGCTGTTGTTATCGCTATCCTGTCGGTTATCGGGAGTATCTTCCTTATGTTGAGGGTCTCAACCATGTGGTCGAGTGAAGCCTGAGTGTCAGCGGCAAGGACGACGCCTTCCTTCGTCCTGATTCCCACGGTTGTCGTACCCGTTTTCTTCTCCACCTTTCTCACCCCTAACCTAAGAAACGCACGTTCGTTTTAAACCTTTGCCAGCTCTGGGATAAAGACCCTGTGGGAATCAACTTCTACTATTTTTGCTCTAATTCCGTAAACCCTTTCAAGGACATCGGGCGTTATCTCCCCGGGCTTCCCCTCCCAGAACTTCTCTCCATCTTTCATCACGACGAGCCTGTCGGCATACTCAAGGGCCAGGTTTACGTCGTGGAGAACCGTGATGATTATCTTCTCAGCCTTCAGCCCGCGGAGAAGCTCCATAACCGTCAGTGCGTGGTTAACATCGAGGTGACTCGTGGGTTCGTCTAGGAGAACAGCTCTGCTCCCCTGTGCTAGAGCCCTCGCTATCAGCGCGAGCTGGAACTCTCCCCCGCTGAGTGTGGTTATCCTATCCCTCCTTCTCTCCCAGAGGCCGACTTTCTTCAGGGCTTCCTCAACGCTTCCTCCCGTCATGTAGCTCCCCATCTCCACGAACTCCTCAACGGTGAAGGCAAACTCCGGGAAGGAGCTCTGGGGAACGTACGTTATCAGCCTGGCTCTCTCGGCCGGCTTGAGGGAGAGAAGGTCCTTTCCATCTAGCTCGACCTTTCCAATTGGCTTCAAAATGCCCACGAGAGACTTGAGAAGGGTTGATTTACCGGCCCCGTTTGGTCCTATTATGGCTAGCAGCTCACCCCTTCTGGCCTCTATCTCCAAATCCTTCAGCACTTCCCTTTGCCCGTAGGAGTATGAAACCCTCGCAAAGAGCCTCATCTCATCAGCTCACCCCGTTTGTACTTCATGAGTAAGTACAGAAAGAAAGGCGCGCCCATGAAGGCCGTGATTATGCCAACTGGGATTACCTGGGGCTTTGCAACGGTTCTTGCCAGGAGGTCTGCGACGACGAGAAGGATCCCGCCGAAGAGGGCAGTTGAGGGGGTAAGCTCCCTGTGGTTCGGCCCCAGAATGATGCGCATTATGTGCGGACTAACAAGACCAACGAAGCCGATGACACCCGAGGTGTAGACCGCGAAGGCAGTCAGCGTGGCTATAACACCGAGGAAAACTTTCCTGTACAGGTGGAGATCTAAGCCGAGGGCTATGCTTTCCTCGCCGAGCAGAATAAGGTTCAGCTCGCGCCACTTCCTGATGAGAAAGCCCGTCCCGAGCAGGGAAACCAAGAACATCACCAAGACTTCCCTCCACTCCGCTCCGTTGAAGCTTCCCAGAAGCCACGTCCAGGTGATGTAAGCATTGTGTGGGTGGGTCACGTAGATGTACCAAGTTGCGGCGTTTGCGAGAAAGCCGTAGGCTATTCCTGCTAAGAGAAGGGTATTAACGGGCACCTTCCCGTTTGTCCTGGCCAGGGAGTACACGATGAAGACCGAGAGGAACGAGAAGGCCAGCGATAGGTAGGGCATGTAGGTTATCCCTACCAGCAGTGAGAGCGCCGCGCCGAACGCCGCTCCGGAGCTTATTCCAATTATGTAAGGGTCCGCGAGCGGGTTTCTGAAGAGGGCCTGTGATGCAACTCCAGCCGATGCGAGAGATATGCCCACAAGATAGGCAAGGAGAACCTCAGGAAGGCGGATTTTCCATATTATGGAAAAGTACTTCGGTGGCTCATCGAGACTCAGCGAGAAGAAGCGGGAGAGGGTCAGCTTAACCCCGTAGGTTATCCCTTTAGTCACGTCAGAGGGGGTCAGGTCAACCGGCCCGATATAGACGCCAAGGAAGATTGAAATGAGCGAGAGCACGATGAGCGCCGGGATAATCTTCCGCATGTGCTGGACTTTTTGTCCAGGTGTTTAAACCTTTCGCTACTCCAGTGGGCTCCTTCCGTACTTCAGGAACACCCTTAGTTCTGGGCTCTCGGCCTTTATTATGTTGAGCAGAGCTTTAAGCTCGGCCTCAAAGGCCTTCTTTTCGATCTTGACGCCCTCATGAGCCCTTTGAAGCGGCCTGAAGTAGCCGCTGCTCTCGTGCCACAGGATGCCGCTCAAAAGCTCATCGTCTATGTCGCGGTTGCTCTGGAGCAGGTAGATTACCCCGCCCTTCATAGTCCTTATGTATGCGCTTGGTACTCCTTTTGTTATCATCTCCTCGACATTCTTAAAAACTCCTGAGAGGACATCTGGAATCGAATGCTCAACCTTTGTTCGTTTTGGGAACCTGTAATAACCTGGGAGTTCGCCTCCATATCTTTTTTTAAGGAATGCATCTAAGTATGCAACGTCTACGATATCCAGCTTGACCTGCTTGGCCAGTGATTTATTGTAAAAACTTTTCGCGAGGTAGATAAGGGCCATATCATCCGAGAGAAGTTTATCTAGAGAGTACAGGTATTCGAGGTAGCTCAAGACAACGTGGATTGCATCTCGAATGTCTTCGATGATTATTTTCTTGCAGTACTTTTTCTTGATTTCGTTGAGTATCTCCTGGACGGTTTTATCTGAGTTTTCCTCCAAGTATTCAAGTGGTATTGGGATTTTCTCGGGAAGTGTTTCGCAGGACGAGATCCTTATCTTTCTAGCGTATCCCAGAAGCCTTGAGGATGCGTATTTCTTAACGAACTTGTTGAGTAGCTCATCGGCAAGGATAACTCCTGAATACGCTTTTTGAGACTCTTCAAGGGCATTCATCAAGTTTTCGTAATTGCGATCAAGCTCATCAAGAAACTCAGTAATCAAATCGCTGAATTTATCTTTTAATAGGGCTTCAAGGGCATTTATTCCTCTCACGCTCTCAGGATAGACGGGCGGCCTCGTCAGGGAGCCCGTCAGGGTTCCATCCATCATGACGTAGTCAACGTCCCCGAGCTTCGCCGACAGGTAGCCCAGCTTATTCTCAAGGGTTTCCATCTGGAGGCGGATTATTTGATCGGAGATACCCTGGTTGTAGAGCATAGCGTTAGTGTAGACAAGCCGATAAGCTGGCCCGTTGCCGAAGGCGTAGCTTGAGACGGCGTAGAAGATCGTACCGCTCAGCCTCTGCTTCCCCTGGCTTCCGTCAACGGCGTAGACCCTCGTCTGCTTCCTTTCCTTCGGCAGAGACCTCCACTCTATCTCGGCCAGCTTGCTCTCCGCCTCGCGGTAGCCCCTCTCCAGGAGCGCCTTTATCCTGTCCACGCTCTTCCTGTCGATGAGCCTGTACATCAGCCCACCTCCGCTTCTCTGACGACTGAAACGCCGTTCTCAAGGCTTATCTTTATCACCCTGTCGGCCGCGTCCTTCAGCTCCTCGTCGTGGGAGACCACTATGACCTGCGGTATCTTCCTGAGGTAGCGTTGCATTATGTCCACTAATCTTCTCCGCCTCTCTTCGTCGAGATAAGGAGTCGGTTCGTCGAGGATGAGCAGGCTTATCTCTCCGGCAAGGTAGAGGGACAGGGCAAGCCTGAAAGCAAGGCCGAGGGCAATTCTCTCGCCGCCGCTGAGGAAGCCGAGTCCGTATTCCTTCCCGTTGTAGACAACTCCGAGCCTCACCTTGTTCTCCTCGGCCTTCACGGTTACCTCGGAGTACTTTTCCTCGGTGAGCTCCTCAAATATCTCGCTCGCCATCTCGCCGACCTTGGCCAAGGCCCCTTCCTTGAGCAGGTTCTTGTAGGCCTTAACCTTCTCCCTGAGCCTCTGCACGCGCTCTCTCGCTTTTCTGAGTTTCTCAAGCTCCTTCGCCTTTTCCTTTCTGGTTTTCTTTTCCTCCCTCAGCGTCTCAAGGTTGGCCTTTACCTCGTCCCTGCGCTCTTCGAGCGACTTCAGGCGGGCCTCAAGGCCAGCAAGCTCCTTTGAAAGCTCCCTTGTCTTTTCCTTCAGCTCTTCATGTTTTTCCTTATCGTAGGACTTTTCGAGCTCTTCGACTGTCTTCCTCAGCTCATCGATCCTCTTTGATGTCTTTTCGATTTTCTTAAGGATGGCCTTGAGATCAAGCTCGAGGCTCTTCAGAAGGTCTTCCTCCCGCTTGAGCTCATCTCTCGCGGGCCTAAGCTCGATGTAGCGCTTGTAAGCAGGCTCGAGCTCTTTCAGTCTCTCCTCAAGCTCTGCAACGTCCCCAAATCCGAGTTTTTTTAGCTCGTCGAGCAGTGAAGCCTTCTCCTCCTCAAGCTCTCTCAGCTTCTTTTCCACAAGGGCGAGCTTCTTCCTGAGGAGCTCCCCTTTCTCGATTTCCGCTTCCAGGCTTTTTATCTCGCCCTCTATTCCAGCTAACTTTTTCTTCAGCTCCTCAGCTTTCTCGTTGGTCTCTTCGAGCTTTTCAATGTCGTACTCCTTAAGCTTCTCCTCTGTCTCTCTTATCTGCTCAAGGACTTCTTTGAGGGCGAACAGCTCCCTCTCCTTCTTCAGCGTCTTCTCTACCTCCACGAGCTCGGCCCTGAGCTTCTTCTCCCTCTTTTCGAGCTCTTTCATCTCCGCAGATATCTCCTTTAGCTCGACCGTGTACCTCCCAAGGAGCTCCTTTCTGTGCTCTTCCGTGAGCCTCGCGCCACAGACTGGGCATCTACCCTTCGCCTTCTTGAGCTCCATCATCGCCTTGTTCCTCTCTCCTGCAATGCTCCTCAGCTCGCCCCTCCTTGAGCCTATTTCCTCAAGCTCCCTGTTGATTTCCTCCTTCCTCTCCCTGGCCTTCTTGATTTCCTCTTCGAGCTTCTCTATCTCCTCTTCGCTCATCGTGAGCCTCTTCTTCAGCCTCTCAAGGTTGGCTATCAGCTCCTTAGCCCTCTGGTATGCTTTGAGGTCCTCTTCGAGGGCTCCCAGCTCTCTCTGGAGTTTCTCCTTTTCCCCCATAAGATCCTTGACCTTGGCCTCTTTCTTGTCCAGCTCCTCAATGCGCTCCCTCAGGCTCTCTGCCTGTTGGGAGTAAGTGGCGAGGAGCTTTTCTATTCTGTTCATGCCCTCTGTAAAGCTCCTGTAGAACCCGGAGAGCTCCTCGTACTCCCCCGCCTTTTCCTCCAGGCTCTCAAGCTCCTTTACCTTCTCCTTCAGTTCTTCAACCCTCTTCTCGGTTTCCCTGATCATGCTCTGGATTCCGCTCTTCTTGGCCTCCAGCTCCCTCAGGTTTCCTTCCTCGCTTTTCAGCTCGACCCTTGCCTTTGCGAGTTCCTCGGCAGTTTTTTCAAGTTCCTTCAGCTTCTTCTCAAGCCCCTCAAGCTTTCCTCTCAGCTCCGGGAGTTTCGGCGAGATTTCGTTTATTTCCCTGAGGACGGAAGTGAGCTCCTTTTCGAGGTTTCCTATCAGTTCATCCATGTTCTCGGTGCTCTTCAGGTAGTCTTCGACGGCCTTTATCCTTGCATCAATTTCCTTTCTCACATCCAGAAGGTTCTTGTAGGAGTTTTCGTATCGGTCGAGGCCGAGAACCTGCCTGACTACCTTTTCCCTGCTCTCGTCGCTCTCAAGGATCGCGTCTATCTCGCCCTGTCGGATGTATATTGCGTTGAGGAAGACATCGTAGGGAACCAGCTTCTCCATCCACTCCCTCACGGGCTTCTGACCAGTCTCAAGCGTCTTCCAGGAGCTTCCGTCGTGGTACTTCACGAAGGCCAGTCCCCTGCCGATGTTCCTGTGTATCTGGTACTTCACGTTCCCCTTCTCGAAGAACACGGTAATTTCCGTCCCGCTCCCGTTTATCCTCTCGAAGTCGTCCTTTTTCAGATCCTTCGGCTTTGACGGCCAGTAGAGCCCCACGAGGAGGGCATCGAGAAGAGAGCTCTTTCCGCTCCCGTTCTGACCGATTATCAGGTTTATCCCGCTCGAGAAGTTCACCTTTGTTAGGGCGTGAGAGCGGAAGTCTTTAATGAGCAGCTTTTCAATCTTCATCTCCCACCACCGAGCCAGTCGAGGAGATTTGAACCTTTGGAGGGCCTTTTAATGACCTTCTTTTCAGAGTCCTTGCGCTCTTTCTTCTCCCTCTGTTCTTTCCCTTGGGTTTTGGGTCCCTTTTCTTTCCCAGGGCTTCCTTCTTTCTTAGCGGGGGCATCCTCTTTCCTTTCGGGCTCTTCAGACTTCTTAGGAAGCTTCTCGTCCCATCCCTCACCGAGGAAGAGCTCAACGACTTCTTCAATGGACTCGATGGCCTTTTCGCCCGTGAGGTTTATCGCCTTCAGCTCGACGGGAATGAAGTACTCCTCTGGCTTTGGAACTTCCCCTGTTGGAGTTCTTCCGGTCAGCTTCCTCTCGAACCTCGTTCTCACATAGACGTAGCGGGCCTTTATCAGCTCGGTGAGCTTTGAAACGTCGTAGGGCTTCTCCCAGCGGATATCGAGCCTCACAAAGGCTTCCTCTGGAATCTTGGTGGAGAGGCGCTTCAGCTCTCTCTTTGCGGTTTCTTCGTCGGCCTTGATGTTGATATCTATGAAGGGCCTGACTTTTAGCTCGATAAACCTTGGCTCCCAGTCCTCGACGATGTAGAAGCCCTTAGGGTTCCCAGCGGTCGGCTTGAAGGTATTCCCGTCCCAGCGGTAGCGTAGCTCGTAATCTCCGAAGTCCCACCTCTGGAGCGAGCCGGGATAGGCGAGCTTCCCTATGTCATAGCTCGTGAGGAATGCCCGGTGGATGTGGCCGAGGGCGTAGTAGAGGTAGCCCTTCGGCAGGTCGCCGAGCCTGAGCTCGTAGTAGTCGCGCTGGCTCTCGGGCAGTTTGCCCATCATCTCCTCGACGAGTTCCCTAACTCCCTGGTGGAGCATGAGTATGGAGTCCCCCTCGGGTCTGAATATCTCCTTCGGCGGGTTCTTTTCGAGCCACGCCGCGCTCATGTACTTCATTCCGTGTATTTCGACGCTTTTGTTGCCCTTCTCAAAAACTCCTTTAACGAGCCAGCCCCTCTCGGTCTTCTCGCTCGTCTGGTGCTCGCTCTCAACTTTCTCCTCTCTGAGGCCGATGAGGTAGAGCAGGCCGAGCTTTTCGAGGAGATGGTAAGCTGAAACTCTCCTCTGCGTCCTGTCGTGGTTGCCCTCGATTCCAAAAACAGGTATGCCCTTCTCCTTCGGCAGGGAGAGCATTTCCATCGCCTGCTTCAGCGTTTCGGGGCTTGGCCTGCTGGAGTGGAAGAGATCCCCAGCTATGAGTATGAAGTCCACCTTCTTCTCGACGGCTATCTCAATCGCCCGCCTGAATGCCTCCGCGAACTCATCAGCTCTATACGGCAGGCGGTACTGCTCGAAGCCCAGGTGGACATCCGCTATGTGTGCGAACTTCATTCCATCACACCTCAAAAGTCAACCTCGATGCCCTCTTCTTCATACATCTCTTCCTTCTCCTTCTCCTCAAGCTCGCGCCTCTTCCTTTCAAGCCACCTCTCGACCGCGCCTATGTCTTCTCCTCCGTAGTTCCCGCCGAGGGCCTTGAAGTTGTATATCTTAACCAAAGCCGGGAGGCTTATCGCCTGGCCTACTATTACGGCTTCACCCTTGCCCAGTCCGGCGATGTCGCTCATGAGCTCCCCACTAACCTGCTCACTGGCCCTTACCACATACTGCTGATCGTTCGGATTGACGATGCGCATGATTATCTTGGTGTTCGTCTGGCTCAGGACGTCCTCGCTGAGCCTGCTCGGCCTCTGGGATACTAATCCAAGGCCGACGCCGAACTTCCTTCCCTCCCTTGCTATCCTTCCAAGGATTCTAACGGCCCCTCCCTTCTCGCCGTGGGGCGCGAAGATGTGGGCCTCTTCCACGATGACCATAACAGGTTCAGCAAGGGCGGGATAGTTCTTCTCAACTCCCTTCAGGAACTCTTCCAGCTCGTTTATCTCATCTGAAACGGCTGATATGTTTCCTGAGTAGGCAGTTCTGAGGTAGTCGAGCCTCTTCCTGGCCTTTTCGTAGTCCATCCTCGTCTCGAAGACCTTTTCGAGGAATTTGGCAACCACTAGCTTCATCTGCCCCTCATCGAGCGGGCCTAGATCAATCACGTTCACCTTGCCGGGCTCTATGAGGGCAACTATGTCTTCGCTCGAGAGAAGATGGCCGTAGTTCCTCAGGAAGCGCGAGACCTTCATGGTTAGTCTCATTATCGTCTCCTTCTCCGCCGATTTTATCTCCCCGAGGTCCCTGTACTGGCCGGCATGTGGATCCCAGTAGGTTCCGAATCCATCGCTTGCCCACCTCTGGAGCAGATCGTGGACAAGCTTGACGGCTTCCCTACCGCCAATTCCCTGGTTCTCGTGAAGAACCGTGTCCCAGGCCCTAAGCAGGTAGGAGCGCTGTATGCTTGCGTTGCTCTGGATTTCCATCAGGTCAGCCAGCTCCTCGCCGTCCATTGCCTCGGGCCTTATCTTGGCCTCTATCAGGTTCACGTACTCCCTTCCAGTTCCAGGCAGGCTCAGCTTCGTGTAGTCGCCGTGGGGGTCAAGGACTATCACAGTTCCACCCAATTCTTCCACAAGCTTCCAGAGCATTACTGAGACGGTGTTGCTCTTTCCTGCACCTGTCACCGCTAAAATCGCGAAGTGCCTTGACACAAGCTCGTTCACGTTGAGGTAAACCGGGACGTCTTCCCTGATTATCAGTCTTCCAAGCTCTATGTAGCCGTTTCCTCCGTAGTATATGGCCCTTAGAAGGTCTGAGCTGGCTAAATAAACCCTGTTCCCGTTTGGGACGGGAACTCTGGTCGGGACTACCTCGGCCTTCTCGCCGTTGAGCTGAACCTTCCCGAGGACGTGGACGGTGACTATCAGCGCCTCGTTCTCTCCTATGCTCTCGCCGTACTCCCTTATGTCGAGCTCAAGGGAGGTGTATGTGCTCTTGCCCTCGCTCAGGAGCCAGTTTATGTTCTTCAGCCCTCTTATTGTGCCGATAACCCACTCAACACCCTCTCCATTTTCTCCCCAGCGGCAGTTCCGGTCTTTAGCTTCTTTGCAGAGCCTCGCCACCACGAAGTCCCCAAACTTCAGGTCTGTGTCGGGATGAGCGTAGAACTGGAACGAGCTAACCGTTGCCTCCCCAGTCACGATTCCAACGGGCTTGTTAATATCCTCGGCTATCCTCATAACTTCCACCTATCGAGTAACTTCCAGTTCCAGAGTTTTAAACTTTGCTGCTTGCCTATTCTTACCACAAAAGGAGAAAAATCAGCCAGGAATCCGGTCATCATCCTGCCCGTCAGGTTCGAGAGTGCTCATCACCTTGGGTGGCCACCCATCAAGGGCTCTCCTCAATCCTTTTAAGGCTTTGGAGGGAGTTTGTAATATGAGCACATCAGCCAGAGAGGCCAGCAGAAGGATTCCCCTCGCGATGGTCGTGATAAGGCCGGCGAAGCTCTTCGACATCCCTGAGGTTATGAGGATAGAGCGCGAATCTTTCCGCGAGGCTTACCCGAGGGGACTTTTCCTCATGTTCCTGGAGAACAACCCGGATACCTTTCTCGTGGCGGAGTACAACGGGAAGGTTGTTGGCTACGTGATGGGCTATCTTCGCCCGGACCTTGAAGGGCACATAATGAGCATAGCCGTTGATAAAGAGTACCGAGGCAACGGGATAGGTTCTGCCCTTCTGACCGAGGTCATCGAGAGGCTCATAAAGAGGGGCGCCCGCTACATCGGCCTGGAAGTTAGGGTGAGCAACGAAAACGCGATAAGGCTCTACGAACGCTTCGGCTTCAGGAAGGTTAAGAGGATTATAGGCTACTACTCCGACGGTGAGGATGCCTACTACATGCTACTCCCAGCGGAGGAATGGAGGGGAAGCTGATGATAATCTTCTACCTGAGCGGCGATAGGGTCTTCTCAACCGATCAGAACGCGATAAACGGGCTCTACAACAAGCGATACTTTGGAAAGGTCGTGGAGGGTAAGCTGTTCCTGTCGCTCCTTGAGGCGGCGTACCTCGTCGAGCGCGGCAAGATTGAGGTCAGGGACGGCAAGAGGAAGCTCTCGCTTGAGGAGATAATGAACCTTGGCAGGGCAAGGGATGAGCTTTTTGACGCTAAGTACCTTGTCTACAAAGACCTGAGGGACAGGGGCTACACCGTGAAGTCGGGCCTGAAGTTCGGCTCCCATTTCCGAGTTTATCGGAGGGGAATGGAGGAGCACTCCGAGTGGCTCGTCTGGGTTGTCCCCGAGAACTCCAGGTTAAGTCCAAACGACATAACCGCTCGCGTCAGGGTGGCTCACGGCGTGAGGAAGAACATGATAATGGCGATAGTTGACGAGGACGCTGACGTGACCTACTACAAGGTCGAGTGGGTGAAGTTCTAGACTCATTCGGCTTTTTCTTGAAGGAATTCAAACTCCCTCCTGAATAGGTTCCACTCCCTCTCATTGAGGGAAGCCTTCTCTACGGGTACTAGGATCACGGTGTTGTTTATGAGGGCGTAGTCCTTTAAGGTTGAAAGGAACTTGTAGACTGGGATAAATCCGTTTTCGAGGATTAAGTATTCAAGGCCATCGAGATATATCAGCTTGAGAGTCTCTTTTCTCTTCATGAAAGTGACTAGGGTGTGGAGCAGGTACTCAAGCCTGCGGGGATTAACACAGCCGTCGCCGCACTCGGCCGTTGTAAGCCACAAAACCGGAACCTCTTCAAGGTTAAGGATCTTTCTCACGTTCTCTGGCATTGTGCGGGTTATAATTAAGGGGGCACGACCTGTAATAAGCTTTGACAGGAGTGTGAGGCCTGAACTTGGGGGAATAATATACACTCCGGGGGACATCTCTTCGAGCTCGCCTTCTATCTCCACAACTGGAACGAGCTCGTATTTTTTTGTTATGGACGATATCATACTTATCCATCCAAAAATCATGAGAGATAAACCTATGAGCAGGAAGAAGTTACCGATGGTGCCAACAAGGTTCTTCTCATTCTGTTCTAAGTGAATGAACCCAGCGTTGTTGAGATCGAGGGGAAGAAACAGCGTCTTCGTCAGGACAGCGAGAAAAAGGCCGAGGAGCATTAAATCGTACGAGCGGGAGAACTGCGGGTAATGGGATATAAATTGGTGTCTGTAGTACAAGCTGAGGAGGGTTACAGTGAGTAGCGTTATGAGGACAATCCCTGCAAGAACAATGTGTGTAATGTTGACTACCACGTCTTACACCCAAATAAGTAATATGTGACAGAACTTTATAAGACATTTCATGCTGACTTCATAATTTAGACCTTGACTAAGGGTTGTAAAAACAGAACAAAAGGCGAAAAAATGTTCAAAGTTAGAACTTCACTTCAAGAACCCAGTCTTCTTTCCGAGGTCCTCGAAGGCATCTAGCACGTACTGGAGGTCCTCCTTGCTGTGGGCCGCTGAGGGCTCTAGCCTTATCCTCGCGGTTCCGAGCGGCACGGTCGGATAGACGATCGCCTGCGCAAAGATGTTGTACTCGTCGTACAGCCTTCTCGAGAACTCCTGGGCGAGCTTCTCGTCGTAGAGCATCACCGGGGTTATCGGGTGCTTAGTGTTGCCGAGGTCGTAGCCGAGGTCTCTGAGGCCCTTCTGGAGGAAGTGGGTGTTGTCCCAGAGCTTCTTGACCAGCTCATCGCTCCTCTGGAGTATCTCGACAGCCGCTATAGCCGCTGCAACATCAGGTGGGTTCGGGGCGCTCGAGAAGA
This sequence comes from Thermococcus peptonophilus, assembly GCF_001592435.1. Taxonomy (NCBI): domain Archaea; kingdom Methanobacteriati; phylum Methanobacteriota; class Thermococci; order Thermococcales; family Thermococcaceae; genus Thermococcus; species Thermococcus peptonophilus. The sequence goes on along the minus strand of NZ_CP014750.1, from coordinate 798,016 downwards.
GGAACGGCCTCGCCCTCTGGCGGAGGTATTCAATGGCCTCTTCCGGGCCGGCGACGTAGCCCCCTATAACGCCGAAGGCCTTGCTCAGCGTTCCCATCTCGAAGTCGACCTTGTCGTGGAGCTTGAAGTGGTCGACGATACCTCTTCCGCTGTCACCGAGGACACCCTCACCGTGGGCGTCGTCAATGTAGAGGATGGCATCGTACTGCTCAGCTAACTCCGCCATCTCCGGAAGTGGAGCGAGATCACCGTCCATCGAGAAGACACCGTCGCTGACGATGATTTTCTTCTTCTTGTCCTTGTTCTCTTCGAGGCGCTTCTTGAGGTCATCCATGTCTATGTGCTTGTAGATGACCTTCGGCGCCCCGCTGAGGCGCATTCCGTCTATGATACTCGCGTGGTTGAGCTCCTCGCTGATGAACACACCGTCTTCTCCTTTCTTAAGGAGCGCGCTTATCGCTCCAAGATTGGCGTTGTAGCCGCTCTGGAAGAGTATGGCCGCTTCCCTCTTCTTGAACTTGGCCAGCTTTTCCTCAAGCTCGACGTGGAGTTCCATTGTTCCCGCAATAGTTCTGACGGCACCGGCACCGACACCGTAGTCGAGGATAGCCCTTATGGCAGCATAGCGGATCTCGGGATGGGCGGCTAGACCAAGGTAGTTGTTCGAGCACATGTTGAGAACCTTCTTTCCGTCAACAACAACCCACGGGCCCTGGGCGCTCTCAAGCTTTCTTATGGTTACGTAGAGACCCTTCTCCTTAAGCTCCTGAAGTTCTTCTCTAATCCAGTCAAGCTTTCCCATGAGAATCACCGGTAGTTCTTGGTCATCAAAGTATAAAAGTTTTGCAGTGGGCAGGTTAGTGCAGTCTAAGTATAATGACGAGAAGCGTCAGCAGGAGAAGCGCCAAACTCCCACCCAGATTGAGTTCGTAATCCCTTCTTGGAGTTGGATACGCTGAGAGTATTCCGATGGAAAGTTTAGGCACGTGAAGTCCCAAAACTGCCCTAACCGAAATTCCGTAGCCTTTTCTCGAGATCGGATAGAAGAAAGGGAGAACTCCAGTGAAGAGGTCAAGAAAGAGATGCGAAAGCCAGCCGAGGACAAATAGGTAAGGGTAACCACCGAAGTACCAGCCAGTTAGGAAGGCAGGCAAAAAAGCCAAAAGGGAGTGAAGATAGGATCGATGCTCCCTTGATAGGGCGTCGAGATCTGGAAAGACGGCTCCAGCTACAAGAATAACTATCCCAACTATATCCGGAGTCGGAGACAGGGCAAGGTACAGAAGCGTCGGTATGGAAGCGTGTTCAAGAGGATCCATGGCAAAAGCCTTAAACTCCGAGTGCTCATAAACGTTTAGGTGGAATCCATGCCAGAGGAAGTGAAAGAAGTTAAGATTCTTGAAAAGCCGTGGGTTGAGGAGTATAGGCCGCAAAGGCTCGACGATATAGTCGGTCAGGATCACATAGTCAAGAGGTTGAAGCACTACGTTAAAACCGGCTCGATGCCGCACCTTCTATTCGCAGGCCCCCCTGGTGTCGGGAAGACTACGGCCGCTCTGGCGTTAGCCAGAGAGCTCTTTGGCGAGAACTGGAGGCACAACTTCCTAGAGCTGAATGCGTCGGATGAGCGTGGCATAAACGTCATCAGGGAGAAGGTGAAGGAGTTCGCGAGAACGAAGCCGATAGGCGGCGCGAGCTTCAAGATAATATTCCTTGACGAGGCAGATGCCCTCACACAGGACGCTCAGCAGGCCCTCAGAAGGACGATGGAGATGTTCTCGAACAACGTCCGCTTTATTCTGAGCTGTAACTACTCCTCAAAGATCATCGAACCCATACAGTCGAGGTGCGCCATCTTCCGCTTCAGGCCGCTCCGCGACGAGGACATAGCGAAGCGCATCAAGTACATAGCTGAAAACGAGGGTCTCGAGCTCACCGAGGAAGGCCTACAGGCGATACTCTACGTCGCTGAGGGAGACCTTAGGAGGGCAATCAACGTTCTTCAGGCTGCTGCCGCCCTCGACACAAGGATAACCGACGAGAACGTCTTCCTCGTTGCCAGCAGGGCGAGGCCTGAGGATGTGCGCGAGATGATGACCTTAGCTCTGGAGGGCAACTTCCTGAAGGCGAGAGAGAAGCTCAGGGATATCCTGTTAAGGCAGGGCCTCAGCGGTGAAGATGTCCTCATCCAGATGCACAAGGAGGTATTCAACCTCCCTATTCCGGAGGACAAGAAGGTTGCTCTGGCCGACAAGATAGGAGAGTACAACTTCCGCCTTGTTGAGGGGGCCAACGAGATGATACAGCTCGAGGCTCTCCTTGCCCAGTTCACGATTATGGGTAAGTGATCCCTATGACGGAAGTCCCGTGGATTGAAAAATACCGGCCGAGGAAGCTCAGCGAGATAGTGAACCAGAACAAGGCCATAGAGCAGGTTAGGGCGTGGGTTGAAGCCTGGCTCCATGGAAACCCGCCGAAGAAGAAAGCGCTGATCCTTGCGGGACCGCCGGGAACGGGCAAAACGACGACTGTCTATGCTTTAGCCCATGAGTACGGCTTCGAGGTCATCGAGCTCAACGCGAGTGACGAGAGGACGTATGAGAAGATAGAGCGCTACGTTCAGGCCGCATATACCATGGACATCCTCGGAAAGAGGAGGAAGCTGATATTCCTTGATGAGGCCGACAACATTGAGCCCTCTGGGGCACGGGAGATAGCGAAGCTCATCGACAAGGCAAGAAACCCGATAATAATGAGCGCCAACCACTACTGGGAAGTCCCCAGAGAGATACGCAACAGGGCGCAGATAGTCGAGTACAAGAGGCTGACGCAGAGGGACATAATAAAGGCCCTCGTGAGAATACTCAAGCGCGAAGGGAAGAACGTCCCAAAGGAAGTCTTATACGAGATAGCCAAGAGGGCGAACGGCGATCTGAGGGCGGCAATAAACGACCTCCAGACCGTCGTTACTGGTGGAGTCGAGGACGCCGTTGAAGTCCTGGCTTACCGCGATACTGAGAAAAGTGTTTTCCAGGCGCTGGCCCAGCTGTTCGCAACGGACAACGCCAAGAGGGCAAAGATGGCGGTGCTTGGCGTGGATATGTTTCCAAACGAACTCCTCCAGTGGATAGATGAGAACGTGCCCTACGTCTACTACAAGCCCGAGGACATAGCCAGAGCGTATGAAGCCATCAGCAGAGCTGATATATACCTTGGCAGAGCTCAGAGGACTGGGAACTACGGCCTCTGGAAGTACGCAACCGACATGATGACGGCTGGGGTTGCCGTTGCCGGCGTCAAGAAGAAGGGCTTCGTTAAAATCTATCCGCCTAAGACGATAAAGCTCCTCACTGAGAGCAAGGAGGAGCGCTCGCTAAGAGATTCAATAATCAAGAAGATAATGAGCGAGATGCACATGGCAAAGCCCGAGGCAATAGAAACCCTCCGCTACCTCAGGGTTATCTTCGAGAACAACCCGGATTTGGCGGCCCACTTCGTCGTCTTCCTCGACCTCAGCGAGAAAGAAGTTGAGTTCATAACCGGGGACAAGGAGAAGGCGAAGACGATATGGGCTAAGAGTATGAATATCGAGAAGAAGCTGAAGAAGGAGGGCGAGCTTGAGGCGAGGGCGAGGGAAGCCGAAAGAAAGGTGGAAGAGGCCAAGGAGGAAGCCATAGAAGCCGAAGAAGCTGAAGAAGAACTTGAAGAAGTCAAGGAAGAGGAGCTAACCGAGGAGGATCTTGAGGAGGCCGAGGAAGAAGTAGAGGCCGTGGGAAAGGGAGAAAAGTCCGAGAAGGAGAAGCCCAAAAAGGGCAAGCAGGCAACACTGTTCGACTTCCTGAAGAAGTGAAAACCTCTCTACTCCTCACCTTTTAATTCAATATCGGCACAAACCTTGAACACATGCGGCTTGAAGTCGCTGACCTTCTTTATCCTGACCCTGCACTCTTTTCCCTGTTTTCTGCACTCATCGACGATTCTCTCCCTGAACTCCGGTATTTTCTCCTCATGGACAAAGTCGTAGTAGTGGAGCCACCTTTCTGCTTTGCTGAGGGTTAGGGCTAGGGCATCAACGCCCCTTGGTGTTGGGCTTATCACTCTGTCAAATGTAGGTAACTTTGGAAGAACCTCGAAGGCATCGCCGTGTATGAACTCTATCTCTCCCTTTAGTCTCTTCCTGTTCAGCTCGATGTTCTCCAGCCCCAGCCGGTAGGCCTCTTCGTTCAGCTCAACGGCCGTGATTTTGACTTTCCTATAGTGGGCTATCACGAGGGCATATGGCAGGACTCCAGCGAAGGGTATCAGAACCCGTTCGCCGTCTTTTACGAGTTGAGCTAACCTGTACCGCTCGCCCTTCATCCTCGGGTTGAAGAAGGCCCTGCTCAGATCTACCTTTATCTCTACGCCGTTCTCTTTGTGGGCAGTTGTCAGTCTCTTCTCGCCCCAGATTATAGAGTAGTCTCTTATTCTGAACGCCCCCTCGTGGAAGCCCTTTTTTGCAACGACTCTGATGAACGGGTGGACTTTCCTCAGCCCCCAGACGATGTCATCTGCCCTGTGCTCAAGCTCGGGAGGGATTTGGATGACTGCTATATCCCCGATAACATCATAGCGCCTCAGGTACTTCAGCTCCTCAGTCGTTAGCCTCTCCGCTAGAACGCTCTCAAGGTTTTTGTATATCTGTCTCTCAGGTCTCAGGGGAAGTTCTACGGGCAGAACATCGTATCCCAACTCGTAAGCACGCGGATCATCTATGACCGGAAGTAGAATGAAATCATTTTCCCTCTTCGGTCGTCTCTTCCCGTCGTAGAGTTTGAGCTTTTTGAGCTTCCTCTTTATTGACTCGGCTTCCCTCTTCGGGACTTTTATCGCCAGCATCTTCGGCCTCCCGTTCCTTTGTTGTTGGGGAAATGACGCCAAACAATGCCAGTTCGTCGGTTTTGTCAGGGGGTAAAACCTGACTGAGCTTTTTTATGAGTTCATCTTCTTCTATCTCTTCAAACTCCCTGAGCAGTATAATCTCCTGTTTTTTGTCGAAGATGCCCTCTGGAATGTGGATGAGCATGAGTGAGTTTTTAATCATTACCATGTCCTTGACTGCGAAGAGAAACTTGGCCACTGAGGGGAAGTCGTTGTAGAGGGTTAGATACTCCAGTCCATCAAAGTACACAACGACTGATCCACGCTGCTCCATGAACTGGAGAACCTTCCCCTGGATAACGTGGAGTTTTGAGGGGTCAATGGAGTTCTCAACGTCTGCCCTTGATAACCATAGGAACTCGTCAGGGTGAACTCCAAACTTCTCGATCCACTCTTCGCGGGATTTTCTGCTGACGACTATCAGCCCCTTGGAGACTTTCTTGAGCAGGTAGAATAACTGGGGAGATGGTTCTTTGCGAATTGAGTATCCACTATGTAGGGGAAGCTCTTTTTCTCTGGTCTCATTTCTTTCTGGAGTTTTTGAAGCTGTGCTTCGTTCTTTAACCCCTCCCGGTTTCTCAATACTAGTTGCTGCTGCTCTTAAACTCAGGAATATTGTGGATAAAATAGCAATATATGAAAGGGTGTAGAATATTACCATCAAAAACCAGAGGGGCCTTGGGGTTAGTGAGTCTATAATTGCACTCACGGAGCCCAAGCCAAAGAGCAGAAGCGAGATGAGAGTTCTTCTGGCGAGGCTCTTCCACGGTCCTGGGACTTTTTTGTAGTAGTACAACGCCCAGTATATGCTAATGAGTGCTCCGAGAAGTAGCAACCATCCCGCTATGAAGCCCTTAAAATCAATCGGGTTGAGCATTGTTAGCCTCCAATTTTGTTATCTACGTCCTCCCTAAAAACCTTGTCCAACCTTGACTTTTTGTTCTCTATAAAGAGTTCTAGTGGGGGCATCATTTCCAGTACGGCTCCCTCATGAGAACGGCCTTTTTGAAAATCTCTACTATTTCATTGTCGCTAGCCCCCTTTCTCATGGTGGAAACAAAGTCTATGAGGTCATTGTTCCTCAGCAGGCAGGTCTTGAACTTGCCGTTTGAAGTTACTCTCAGTCTCGTACAGTTGGCGCAGAAGACAGTGTTGTGCATTGCGCGAACAACTTCCACCTCGGCTATGCCGTACTCAGTTGGAATGAAATATTTCTTCCTCCTGTGCATCCGCCTTTCCCTTGTTTCAACTGCGAGCTTTTCCAGCTTCTCTTCAACGGGCTTGAGAGGGTAGAAGTACTTCCTAAAAAAGGGCGTCTCAGTCATCTCCCTTGGAGCCTCAAGCTCTATTAACTGAAGAATCGTTCCAGTCTTCGCCGCGAAGTTTACCATGTCCCAGATTTCGCCATCGTTCAGGCCCTTCATGACTGTCATGTTAAGCTTCACGGGAGAGAGGTACTTCACGGCCTCCTCAATGCCCTCAAGAACGACCTCAAGCCCACCAACGCCGGTTATCCTCTTGTAAACTTCTGGCTTTAGGCTGTGGAGGGATACGTTTACCCTGTCGAGGCCAGCCTTGGCTAGAGGCTTCGCCAGTTCCTTCAGCCTGCTCCCATTGGTCGTCATGCTGAGGTCGATGACGTAGGGCTTTATTCTCCTCACGATTTCAATTATATCTTCCCTTACCGTTGGCTCGCCGCCTGTCAGTTTGACCTTTCGTATTCCGAGCCTTGAAGCGATCCTGACGAGGCGCTCTATTTCCTCGGGAGTAAGCTCGTTTTTCGCCAGAAACCTCTGGCCTTCCCGGTGGCAGAAGAAGCAGCGGTAGTTGCACTCCTGCGTGAGCGAAATCCTGAGGTTCGTTACTGGCCTGCCGAAGCGGTCGTAGAGCACTCCATTCACCCATCTGTATTATGGATGAGCTTAAAAAAGGGTTTCGGTTAAGCGATTATGTTTCCCAGACTTGTGTCTTTCCGATGGAAAAGTAAAAGTAGTGGTAGTTGCAACTTAGAGTTAGGGGGTGCCGATGGACGTTGAGGAACTGAAGGCTAGGCTCGGCGATTTTGAGGGGATTCATTCATCCTTCGAGGATGCCTTCTCAAGGCTATATGAACCGGAAGAGGAGCTTGCAGAGGTTGTGAGGGAGCTTCACTCGCTCTCGTCCAAAAAGCTTGAACTGGCTTCTCACATCTACAAGGAGCTTTCCGCGATCGGGGGAAGGGTCGAAGAGCTCGCGAAGGAACTTTACAAGAACGAGCACCAGATGAAGTTTCGCCTTGAAGAAGTGATGTCTCTTCTGGGGCGGGACGACTATGAAGGCAGAGCGAGGCTTAAGGCCGCTTTAGACAGGCTGGTTCAGTTCCACAGGCTCTATGATTATGCCATCCGGAAGGCCCTGAGTGAGCTTTCTGCCGAGGTTGAAAGTCTGACGATCCTGGGCGAAAACCAAAAAAAGGTTCCAGTCAGCATACTTGAGGAGCTCCGGAAAACCAAGGCAATTGGGAGTCAGCTTGAGACCCTTAAGAGGTTCCTTTACAGACTTTATGTTCACTCCTCGGACGTTCACAGGGTCGAGCAGGCCTTGAGGGAGTGGCACGCAAAAGGCCTGCTCTGGGTCGAGGCGAGAAACGTTGAGAAGGCCAGCGGAGTGAGAGAGGCCGGCGAGATACTTGAGGGACTCGCGCTCATTGGGGTAATCGAGAAAAAGGATAGGGGTGGTGAAAGTGTCTACAGACACAAGGCCTACAGTCAGGATTAGGGGGATATACAGCACTGCCCTGACGAAGCTCTTCCTCGACAGGGGCTTCGGCATCAGCCAGCCGAGCAACAAGATCGTCGAGCGCTTCGGCCTCGAGAAGACCTACGATGACTTCGACGTTGACATCTACGATAAGAAGGACAGACACGGGGTTGTGCTCGTGGGGGATGCCGTTGAAGAGGCCAAGAAGGTTCTTGAAGAAGAGCTCATTGACGTCTTTTTTAGAAGACTCCCGTACCAGCTCTACGGCATCTACAAGGGGCTTGTTGTGAAAGTCGATGGGAAGTACGTTTATGTTGACCTTGGGAGTGCGATAGGAACCCTCTCAAGGAAGGAACTTCCGAATGCAGTTGAGGGAGATGAAATACTCGTTCAGGTCAAGAAGCACAACTTTCTGCCACACCTGAGCACTACTCTCACCATACCGGGTGACTATGCCGTCCTCATACCGAAGCCCATAGGGGCACAGAGACACGTCAAGATATCGAGGAAGATAAGGGACAACCAGGAGCGTGAGAGGCTCAGGATTCTGGGCCTCAGCATAGACCTCGGCAGGTGGGGAGTTCTCTGGAGGACTGCAGCCGCCTATAAGGACTGGAACCTTCTCAGGGACGAGATTGTGAGGCTCTCTAAGCTCGCTGACAGGCTAGCAAAGGCTGACACATACTTCGCCCCATCACTGATAATTGAGGGCAGGAACATCTATGAAGTGGAGTTCGGCGGCGGGGCGAAGAGAAAGCTCGACGAGATAAGGAACAAGGTCGTTCCAACTGTTGAGGGCCACCACCAGCTCAAGGCCAAAGACCCGGAGCTTGGCTTTGCCGTTGAGATAGCCGAGGGAATACTCTCAAAGGTTCCCGGTCAGAGAGTCAAGGTGAACCAGGGCTTCTGGGAGGCGCTCGTGGAGAACAAGGGGCCTAAGAAGGGCTGGCTCTTCACCCTTGAGCACGTCAAGCCCGATGGGCAGAGGATCAGGATAGGGCCTGGAGAGGTCTTGGAGGTCTCCCACAACCCGCTCAGGGTCACAATAAAGAGACACCTCAAGCCGGGCAAGTTCTACGACGGCCTTGAGCTTCCGATTGAGTTTGGAGATTATGCCATAACCGAGCTCGAAGCTGGAAAGTGGTGGTTCGTGCACAGGTATTACGACAAGAACGGCAACCTGAAGGGTGAGTACTACAACATAAACACGCCCGTTGAGATATATCCTGACGGGGCTCGCTACGTTGACCTCGAAGTTGATATAGTTAAGTGGCCAGACGGCAAGAAGGAGATAATCGACCAGGAGGAGCTCAAGGAGCACTACGAAGAGGGCATCATCAGTGAGAAGCTCTACAGGGCCGTGCTCAGGATAACGCAGGAGGTATTTGAGAGGATTTAGGGCAGAGTCTTGATTTCCAGCTTTTGCGCCTTTTTTTCAGCCTTTTATCTTACGTTGTTAGCCTCTTGAAGTTTTCCTTACTGATTTTGAACATTACAAAAAATCAGTAATTCCTTGCTATGGAACAGGGCGCAGGGACATTTTCACTCAACGTCCTCTATCCCCTTCTCCGTTATCCTGAAATATGCCATAAGCTCTTCGGGTCTGAAGCGGTGCCTCTCAAGAACTGCCACCCTTAGTCCTGGCTTTGGCAGTCTATCGAGGCGGAGGATGTCCTTACAGCGGTAGCCAAGGGTCTGCTCGGCGACGGGCTTTGTCATCTCGGTTCTGCTGTCGAAGTGAACCTGGTTAATGACTATTACCGGTATGTTGTGCTTCCGGGCTATCCACAGGAGAACCTGAAGCTGTCTGCTCAGCTCCGCTATCAGACCGCTTCTGTTTTCCTCTGCTCTATAGTGAGCGGTTATTGAATCAACGACGACAAGTGCAAAGTTGCTGTCCACGGTCTTTTTCAGAGAACCTATGACGCGCCTCTGCTCCTTGAAATCTGAAGGGGTGAACAGAATGAACCTTGAGAGGGCCTCTTCGGGGTTTAACCCTCTTATCTCGGCCATCTGGGCAAGTCTTTCGGGAGAAAAACCGCCCTCAGTATCGACATATGCTACTTTTTTTCCACTAAGCAGGCCGGTCTGCAGGGCCAGGGTCGTCTTACCGCTCGCATAAGGTCCATAAACCTGGGTTAAGACCCCGGGAGCGAACCCGCCCCCGAGAAGACTGTCCAGGCTCTTGGTGCCCGTTGAGAGCATGGAGTTCCCTCAAACCTCGATTTCCTTGTACAGCTCTGGCTCTATAAAGCGAACCCATATCCTTCTCTTTCTCAGCTCGCTCTCAAGCTTCGACGGATCTTCATCGTTGTAAACTCCGTAGTGCATTGGTATGACTATTCTGGGCCTGATGTCCTCGATTATCTGCGCTGCTTCTCTCTCGTTTGCTGTGGAACGGCCGCTGATCGGCACTAGGAGGACGTCAATCTTCCCCCTCAGCCTCTGGAAGGCGGGCGTTGAGTACGTGTCACCCGGGTGAAAAACCGTTTTGTCGCCCTCAATTATGTAACCGAGAGGGTATTGGCTTGAAGGATGCTCAACGTAGATTGCAGTAACCTTGACGCCGTTTTCGAGCTCTATTGTCTGCCCGGAGTCAATCTCCCTCGCCTTGGTGACGCCCTCGGCTACCGCCATAAGGTACACCTGCTTCGGCCCTATGACAGTTGCATCCCTGAGCCTTGAGAGCAGTTCGACTTTTCCATAATGGTCCGTGTGCTCGTGGGTTATCAGGATGTAGTCCACGTCACCTATCCTGTCGTCGTCAACCTCCGGATACGGGTCTATGAGGAACTTCACTCCCTTCGTCTCTATCCAGAAGCAGGAATGACCGTACCATATGGTCTTCATCGGCATGACCTCCTCGGGAAGTTTCGATAGGATGAACTTAAAGTTTACTTGGCGTTGGCTTTATTAAGGGTTACGGGTAGTTCAGCATGATGACTGAGAAGAAGAAAGGACTGATAGTTAGGGAGCCATACGCGACCCTCATCGTTGAGGGCGAGAAGGTGTGGGAGATACGAAAGTCTAGGACGAAGATAAGAGGAGAGGTGCTCATCATAAGCAATGGGAAGGCCATAGGAAAGGCAGAGCTCGTAGACGTTCTGGGGCCTTTTTCTCCAGAGGAGCTTGCAGAGTACTTTGATAAGCACCGAGCCAAGCCTGAATTCTTGAAGGAATATTCCAATGGAAAACCGCTCTACGCGTGGGTCTTTAAGAACGCTGAGAAGTTTGAGAAGCCGAAGGAAGTTGAGATGGCCAAGGGGGTCCAGATATGGGCAAACGTGGTCCTCAAAGATTAGCCCTCTTTTTCCCAGCCCTCCGCTGGCCTGTTCTCCTGCTCCTCGGCCTCTTTCTGGTAGTTGTGTTTGCTTTCTTCTCTGGGGCAGTTCTCGTTGCGTTCCAGAGGCTGGGACTCCCGCTAGGAGTGGCCCTTACGATGTTCATCTTTGCCCTCATTGGGAGCTTCATAAACATCCCGATAGCAGAGGAGAGAGCTTATGAACCCGTTATCAAATTGAGAGAAGTCAGCTTCTTTGGATTCCTTTACCCAATTCCGTACTTTGAGATGGAAGAGCGGAGAATGATAATCTCGATAAACGTCGGCGGTGCGCTGGTTCCGCTGAGCATAGTCCTCTACGAGCTTATTCGAATTGCAATGCTGGGACAGTACGACCTACTCTTCAACACCACCCTTGCAGTCCTGATAGCGGCGCTCATATGCAACGCGGTCTCTGTACCAGTTAGGGGTGTAGGCATAGCAATGCCTTCAATTGTACCACCTCTCGTTGCAGTCCTCCTCGGGTGGCTGCTTGGGGATGGAAACCCAACCCTGGTTGCCTACGTCAGCGGAACCCTTGGTGCCCTCCTTGGAGCGGACATAATGAACTGGGGGAAGCTGAAGTACCTCGGTGCTCCAATGGTTAGCATAGGTGGAGCGGGCACTTTCGATGGTGTGTTCTTGGCGGGGGTTATTGCCGTCCTCCTGGTATGACGGTGGGTTTATAAGGAGTAAATTCGACAGGAATCCGGCAAAGGGGGTGGTTGGATGTTCCTTCTGGGTAGCGGCGGAAAGCACTTCGAGGATGAGCTCAGGAATGCTGGTGCTGAGATTATTGACGTCGAGATAAAACGCTTCCCTGACGGCGAGAAGTACGTGAGGGTTATGGGCAACGGGGAAGAGGCAACAGTCGTAAGCTCAACCTTCTATCCACAGGACGAGAAGATAGTCGAACTGCTCCTTCTCGGGGACGCTCTGAGGGAGAAAGGCTTTGGGAAGCTAAAGCTGGTCGTTCCCTACTTCGCCTACAGCAGGCAGGACAGGGTGACCAAGGATGGAGAGCCGATAAGCGTCAGGGCGGTCATGAGGACGCTCGGCATCTACTACGAGGAGCTTTACGTCTTCGACATCCACAACCCGGAAACCCTCAAGTTCTTCCCTGGAAAGGCAGTCAATGTTTCGCCAGCCAGAGTTATTGGGGAGTACTTCCGTGAGAAGCTGGGGGACGGCCTTGTGCTCGCACCCGACAGGGGGGCACTTGAGAGAGCCAGAGCTGTTGCGGGAGTCCTTGGCCTCGAGTACAGCCACTTTGAGAAGCGCAGGATATCACCAACAGAAGTTGAGATGCGTCCAGTTGATGTTGATGTGAAGGGCAAAAACGTCCTGATAGTGGATGACATAATCAGCACGGGCGGCACCATGGTGAGGGCCGCTGAACTGTTGAGGAAGCTTGGGGCTAAGAAAATTTACGTTTCTGCAACGCACGGTGTCTTTGCCGAGGGGGCAATAGAGAGGGTAAGCAGTGCCGTTGATGAGCTCGCCGTCACCAACACCATACCGACTCCGGTATCGAGGATAAGCATAGTGCCTGAGTTGGTGAAACTTGGTTGACCTTTGCAATTGGTTCTGTCCTGGCTGTGTTTTGACGTTTTTATGCTAATTTTCTCGAATTTTGAAGCTCAGTTTTGACAGCTTTATTTTCAAAAATACGGTCTCTCAAAGGTTTTGCAAAAATTTTTCACTGCAAGGGTTCATCCCTATAGGGTGGAGCGCCCGAACAGGGCGCGACGAAACCCGGGCGCCATGACGGCGGCGTCGGGGGGAACGGGTGCAAAGCACCCCCTATGAACCCCGCCCTCCAGCCCGGGTCACAAAAAGGTGCGCTCCCGAGGAAACGCCGAAAGGCGGATCCCTCGGGGGTAAGGCAGGCCCGACATCCCGACCAAACCCCGGACGGGAATTATGGTACTTCCCGCCAAGGGAAGTCCCACCGGCCGTACTCCTTGCTCAATTCCGGTTGATCCTGCCGGAGGCCACTGCTATGGGGGTCCGACTAAGCCATGCGAGTCATGGGGCGCGCTCTGCGCGCACCGGCGGACGGCTCAGTAACACGTCGGTAACCTACCCTCGGGAGGGGGATAACCCCGGGAAACTGGGGCTAATCCCCCATAGGCCTGAGGTACTGGAAGGTCCTCAGGCCGAAAGGGGCATCTGCCCGCCCGAGGATGGGCCGGCGGCCGATTAGGTAGTTGGTGGGGTAACGGCCCACCAAGCCGAAGATCGGTACGGGCCATGAGAGTGGGAGCCCGGAGATGGACACTGAGACACGGGTCCAGGCCCTACGGGGCGCAGCAGGCGCGAAACCTCCGCAATGCGGGCAACCGCGACGGGGGGACCCCCAGTGCCGTGGCATAGCCACGGCTTTTCCGGAGTGTAAAAAGCTCCGGGAATAAGGGCTGGGCAAGGCCGGTGGCAGCCGCCGCGGTAATACCGGCGGCCCGAGTGGTGGCCGCTATTATTGGGCCTAAAGCGTCCGTAGCCGGGCCCGTAAGTCCCTGGCGAAATCCCACGGCTCAACCGTGGGGCTTGCTGGGGATACTGCGGGCCTTGGGACCGGGAGAGGCCGGGGGTACCCCTGGGGTAGGGGTGAAATCCTATAATCCCAGGGGGACCGCCAGTGGCGAAGGCGCCCGGCTGGAACGGGTCCGACGGTGAGGGACGAAGGCCAGGGGAGCGAACCGGATTAGATACCCGGGTAGTCCTGGCTGTAAAGGATGCGGGCTAGGTGTCGGGCGAGCTTCGAGCTCGCCCGGTGCCGGAGGGAAGCCGTTAAGCCCGCCGCCTGGGGAGTACGGCCGCAAGGCTGAAACTTAAAGGAATTGGCGGGGGAGCACTACAAGGGGTGGAGCGTGCGGTTTAATTGGATTCAACGCCGGGAACCTCACCGGGGGCGACGGCAGGATGAAGGCCAGGCTGAAGGTCTTGCCGGACACGCCGAGAGGAGGTGCATGGCCGCCGTCAGCTCGTACCGTGAGGCGTCCACTTAAGTGTGGTAACGAGCGAGACCCGCGCCCCCAGTTGCCAGTCCTCCCCGCTGGGGAGGAGGCACTCTGGGGGGACCGCCGGCGATAAGCCGGAGGAAGGAGCGGGCGACGGTAGGTCAGTATGCCCCGAAACCCCCGGGCTACACGCGCGCTACAATGGGCGGGACAATGGGATCCGACCCCGAAAGGGGAAGGGAATCCCCTAAACCCGCCCTCAGTTCGGATCGCGGGCTGCAACTCGCCCGCGTGAAGCTGGAATCCCTAGTACCCGCGTGTCATCATCGCGCGGCGAATACGTCCCTGCTCCTTGCACACACCGCCCGTCACTCCACCCGAGCGGGGTCCGGGTGAGGCCTGGTCTCCCTTCGGGGAGGCCGGGTCGAGCCTGGGCTCCGTGAGGGGGGAGAAGTCGTAACAAGGTAGCCGTAGGGGAACCTACGGCTCGATCACCTCCTATCGCCGGAAATCCCGTCCGGGGGGTTTAAGGGATGTCGGGCCTGCCATCTGTGGGCCGGTAGCTCAGCCTGGGAGAGCGTCGGCTTTGCAAGCCGAAGGCCCCGGGTTCGAATCCCGGCCGGTCCACCACGAAGAGGTGCACATCCCAAGCTCCGCTTGGGGTGGAAGGGCCTGAGACCCCGAACAGGGGTCACGATGAGGGCCGTGCATAGGCGAGCTGGTCCAGGAAACGTCCCGCCCGGTGGCAACTAAGCCGCCTGGTGGATGGCTCGGCTCGGGGCGCCGACGAAGGGCGTGGCAAGCTGCGATAAGCCCCGGCGAGGCGCAGGCAGCCGTCGAACCGGGGATTCCCGAATGGGACCTCCCGCGGCTTTTGCCGCACTCCCAGTCGGGAGGGGGAACGCGGGGAATTGAAACATCTTAGTACCCGCAGGAAAAGAAAGCAAAAGCGATGCCGTGAGTAGGGGCGACCGAAAGCGGCACAGGGCAAACTGAACCCCGGGCCGAAAGGTTCGGGGGATGTGGTGTTGTAGGGCCCGCGGAGGAGCCCTGGGGGCGAAGCCGAAGTCCGCTGGAACGCGGCGCCGGAGAGGGTGAAAGCCCCGTAGGCGTAAGCCCCCGAGCTCCTGCGGTGTCCCTGAGTACCGTCGGTCGGATATCCGGCGGGAAGCTGGGAGGCATCGGCTCCCAACCCTAAATACGTCCCGAGACCGATAGCGAACTAGTACCGTGAGGGAAAGCTGAAAAGCACCCCGGGAGGGGGGTGAAAAGAGCCTGAAACCAGGCGGCGATAGGAGGGTGCGGCCCGAAAGGGTTGACCCTCCCCGAAGGAAACACGGGCGACCGTGGAGTACGAGGGGAGGTGACCGGGGTTGCACCGTCCGTCTTGGATCACGGGGCAGGGAGTTCACCCGAGCGGCGAGGTTAAGGGGGTCAACCCCGAAGCCGCAGGGAAACCGACAGGTCCGCAGCCCGTAAGGGCGAGGGACGGGGTGTGAAAGCGCCCGGAGTCGCTCGGGTGAGACCCGAAGCCGGTCGATCTAGCCCGGGGCAGGGTGAAGTCCCTCAACAGAGGGATGGAGGCCCGCTAGGGGTGCTGACGTGCAATTCGCTCCCGTGACCCCGGGCTAGGGGTGAAAGGCCAATCGAGGCCGGCGATAGCTGGTTCCCGCCGAATTATCCCCCAGGATAGCCCGGCCGGAGGTAGGCGGTGGGGTAGAGCACTGATTGGGGGTTTAGGGGGCGAAAGCCTCCGGCTCCCTGTCAAACTCCGAACCCACTGCCGCCGTAGATGGCCGGAGTAGGGGGGCGGTGTAAGCCGTCACCCGAGAGGGGAACAACCCAGACCGGGGTTAAGGCCCCAAAGTGCCGGCTAAGTGTTACTCCAAAGGGTGTCCCTGGCCTTAGACAGCGGGGAGGTAGGCTTAGAAGCAGCCATCCTTTAAAGAGTGCGTAACAGCTCACCCGTCGAGGTCAGGGGCCCCGAAAATGGACGGGGCTTAAGCCGGCCGCCGAGACCCCGGCGCACGGACCGATTGGTCCGTGATCGGGTAGGCGGGCGTGCCGATGGGGCGGAAGCCGGGCCGTAAGGTCCGGTGGACCCGTCGGTATTGCGGATCCTGCCGGGAGTAGCAGCATAGCCGGGTGAGAATCCCGGCCGCCGTAGGGGCCAGGGTTCCACGGCAATGTTCGTCAGCCGTGGGTTAGTCGGTCCTAAGCCGGTCCGTAACTCGGCGCCGGCGAAAGGGAAACGGGTTTATATTCCCGTACCGCGGTGGTAGGTGCGGCAACGCAAGCCCGAGGGGTGACGCCTCGGGGTAGGCGGACCGGTCCACAAGGCCGGCTAAGCGTATAAGCCCGGGGAGTGCCGTAATGGCGAGAACCGGGTGAAAGCGCGAATGGCCTCCCGTAAGGGGGGTTCCGCCGATCCCTGGGGCCCGTGAAAAGCCCCTCGGGAACGATCCACCGCGACCGTACCGAGAACCGACACTGGTGCCCCTGGGTGAGAAGCCTAAGGCGTGTCGGGGGAAACCCAGCCGAGGGAACTCGGCAAATTGGCCCCGTAACTTCGGGAGAAGGGGTGCCTGCGGGTGCGTAACCCGCAGGTCGCAGTGACTAGGGGGGCCCGACTGTTTAGTAAAAACACAGGTCCCAGCTAGCCCGAAAGGGTTTGTACTGGGGCCGACGCCTGCCCAGTGCCGGTATGTGAAGCCCGGGTACAACCGGGTGAAGCACCGGTAAACGGCGGGGGTAACTATAACCCTCTTAAGGTAGCGAAATTCCTTGTCGGTTAAATGCCGACCTGCATGAATGGCGTAACGAGGTCCCCACTGTCCCCGGCTGGGGCCCGGCGAAACCTCTGCCAGGCGCATATGCCTGGGACCTCCGGTGGGAAGCGAAGACCCCATGGAGCTTTACTGCAGCCTGCCGTTGCCGTACGGCGGGGGGTGCGCAGCGTAGGCGGGAGGCGTCGAAGCCCGCCCTCCGGGGCGGGTGGAGCCGCCCATGAGACACCGCCCACCCTCTGCCGTACGGCTAACCCGCGGAAGCGGGGACAGCGGTAGGTGGGCAGTTTGGCTGGGGCGGCACACCCTCGAAAAGGTATCGAGGGTGCCCTAAGGTCGGCTCAGGCGGGTCAGGAATCCGCCGTAGAGTGCAAGGGCAAAAGCCGGCCTGACTGGACCCGTAACAGAGGCGGGTCCAGCCGCGAAAGCGTGGCCTAGCGAACCCCTGTGCCTCCCCGGTGGGGGCCAGGGATGACAGAAAAGCTACCCTGGGGATAACAGAGTCGTCTCGGGCGAGAGCCCATATCGACCCCGAGGCTTGCTACCTCGCTGTCGGCTCTTCCCATCCTGGCCCTGCAGCAGGGGCCAAGGGTGGGGGTGTTCACCCATTAAAGGGGAACGTGAGCTGGGTTTAGACCGTCGTGAGACAGGTCGGATGCTATCTACCGGAGGTGTTGGCCGCCTGAGGGGAAGGCTCCCCCAGTACGAGAGGAACAGGGAGCCGCGGCCTCTGGTCTACCGGTTGTCCTACAGGGCATAGCCGGGCAGCTACGCCGCAGCCGATAAGGCCTGAAAGCATCTAAGGCCGAAGCGGCCCCCGAAAACAGGCGGCCACTCCTGGGTGTTGGGCCTGGGCGACCGGTCCGTTGCCCAGGACGAGGGCCCGGGAAGAAGACCCGGTTGATGGGGCGGGGATGTAAGCGGGAAGGGAAACCGACCCGTTCAGTCTGCCGCTCCCAACAGCCCGAGTGCTACCGGGCGGGACGTCTGAGAGACCAGCTCGCCTATGCACGGCCCTCAAGCCCTAATAACTCTTCTGAAAATCCTGATTTTTCATGATCATTGTGATTGACTGCAATGATAAGTATTGGTTACATTCCTGTTTATTCTGAATAGTAACTGTTAAATTGTCACTCATTGAGATCTTTTTGTGGTTTGCATGAGGCTATTGATTCTTGACCTTGATGGAACTCTCTGGGATCACGAAGACGCTTCTCGACTTATCCCACCCTATGAGTTTCATAGCGACTACCTCGTTGATCCCTACGGTGAGGAGCTGCATTTGTTCCCAGGCGTCCGCGAGTTCCTTGAGTGGGCTAGCGAGCGCTTTCTCCTCTCGATAGCCAGCTGGAATATTGAGGAGAAGGTCAGACCTATTCTGGAGGGTTTCGGCCTCTGGGGCTACTTCCTCTTTCCGAAAATCGAGGGCCACCCTGACAAGGCCGATATGATACGGAGAACCATCGAGGAGCTCGAATCGATCGGCTACACCATCGACGACGTCATTTATGTCGATGATAGGGCAATTCACATGGACAAGATCAAGATGGAACTTCCAGAGGTGGACTTCATTCACATGTGGGTTGACGTAAAGTCTTTTGAGGAGCTTACAACAACTCCTCAAAAAGCTGGACTGAGGTGATTGGGATGGAACTTCTTATCGTTAGGGGCAGACGGATAGATTATGACGGCTCAGCAATTCAAAGCCACTGGGCCTACAGAAACTTTGGAATCCTCGGCAACTCGGTTGTAGTCTTCCGAGGGAAGTGCGACGTCAAAGTGGATGAGATGATAGACATCGAAGACCTCCGCCAGAGCAAGGAAATAAAGAGCGACGACATGGTGCACTACATTATCGAGGTCTTTGACCTCGTAAACACCCTCTTTGCCTCGACCCTCCAGAAGCTCTTCATAGCGAAGCTGTGTGAGGTTCTGTCTGAATACGGAGTAAAGACGGAAAGGAAGGGCGACGACATCTACGTGGACGGAAAGAAGCTAAGCATCTCGATAGCCACCGTTTCCCCCGTCAGCGTGAAAATACACATCGGTATAAATGTTGAGGCTAGGGGAATTCCAGAGGGCGTTGAGGCTATAGGCTTGAAGGAGCTCGGCATAACTAATGTCGACGAATTCATGGAGAGAACCGGTAAGGCTCTCGTTGAGGAGTTCAACAAGGTAAAGAAGGACAGCCTCAAGGTCAGATGGGCTCAGTAGAGGAGATAGAGAACCGATCCAACGAGTGGAACTGCGAGGTTGTCGTCTATCCACGGCTGGTACTCCGCGAGCATGAGTGCGAATGCCCACCCTATTTTTCCTATTGTGCCCCCCTGGAGAAGAGCCATCGCGATTATAACTGCCGTTATTAAATAGCCCAAGCTCCCTGTCCAGTGCTTCTTGAGCTTCACATTGAAGCCGTCTCTCTTGAAGTAGTAGTGCCTGATTATCCCGGTAATCCCGTCGCTTATCGCCATAGCTAAAAGAAGGGCAGTTGCATAGTCCACTGGCATGAAATAGCTTATTCCGGCGGCGGAGAAGGCGAAGAATACTTCGCCGTAGTTGTTCTGGAGCTGATACCACGAGAATTCGCTCCGCTTTAGGTGGGGCCACAGCTGTGCGAGACCGAAGGCAAAAGCAGCTGGTGCGAATATCTCCTTTGGAATGAGTCCATAGTAAAACATCAAGATCGCGGGCACAATGCTGAAGTGTATGAGCTTCCTGTTCACCCAGGCCCATTCCTGCCCGAGGTACTTTGTAAGCCAGATGGTCTCAACTATGATAGAGGCCCCAATTAGTGCGTAGGGAACCCAGCTAAAGTCCACTCTATATTCACCAAAGATGAAAAAGCGTTGGGAAGGTTATATACCTTGCTCATCCGAAAGCCCTGCACACGCTCTCAAGGGCGTTTATGAAGTCCCCAGCGTGTATGACAACGTACCACTCCCCTGTTTTCGTCAGTTCTCCCCTCGACTTCCCAATCAACTCTCCATAGAGGCCCTGTATCCTTACCCTTGGCTCTGTGGTCGTGAGCTTCAAGGTTATCTCGGTCGGCTTACCATTTTCCCAGACTACGCCGACTTTCAAGCCTGCTTTTGTCTCCTTTCTCTTCTTCAGCCCGAGCTTTAGGTAGCGGAGCCTCTCCTCTGGAACTTCGTTCTCCCCTGCTTTATCTCTAAGGTATTCATCCGCTAGGGTCAATCCGTGAAGTCCGAGGGCGTAACCGAAAACTGGTATTCCGAGGTCTTTTCTGCTTCTCCCCTTGTAAGCGTAAACCTCTATTCTGCTCCCAGAACCCTTGGAGGCAAGCTGGATGCCCCTGGCTTCTTCATCTCTGAAGTCGCTGAACTCTTCAACGATGCTCTCATACCCTGAAAATGGAAGCGAAAAGCTTGCCCACGTCCCCCAGAACCTCGGGGGTACGGAAAGAAATCCCATCTCCTCAAGGTGGTACTCCATGAGCTTCGGCTTCAGCACGAGGAAGCCTTTCTCAGTTATGTCAAGTTCGATCACCGCCTGCTCTTCTGGGAGAAGGGCGAGCTTCCCGTCGCTCTCGTATTCTCTGGCCTTCAGCAGCCTCGATTCCCTAATTTTTCTCGGTTCTCTTGAGCTAACGACCACTGGGACGGATGTTTTCCTCCCGCTCTCTCTGTCGTATGGAACTTTAAAGCCAGCCTTCAGGAGCTCTTCCTGTATCTCCAGCGACGCTGGGAAGAAGACCTGACTCCTCAACAGTTCAACTTCCACTTTGATCACCTTTTTGTTTTTGTGTCGTTTAATGCTTACTACTAAACTTTATAACTTTTGCCCAGGGTAAAGTAATTCTGGAAGGGCCGTAACCTTAAAAGGACATTCCACTAGCTAAGCGCGGTGGGTAAGAATGGTTCACTGGGCAGACTACATGGCTGAGAAGATAATCAGGGAAAGGGGCGACAAGGAGGAGTACGTGGTAGAGAGCGGAATAACGCCGAGCGGTTACGTTCACATAGGGAACTTTCGCGAGTTTTTTACCGCTTACATCGTTGGACACGCCTTAAGAGACAGGGGCAAGACGGTTAGGCACATCCACATGTGGGACGACTACGACCGCTTTAGGAAAGTCCCAAAGAACGTTCCGCCTGAGTGGAAGGAGCACCTCACTAAGCCAGTCCGCGAGGTCCCAGACCCCTGGGGCTGTCACGAGAGCTATGCAGACCACTTCATGAGCCTCTTCGAGGAAGAAGTCTCAAAGCTCGGCATCGAGGTTGACTTCCTCCACGCGAGCGAGCTGTACCAGAGCGGTGAGTATGCCGAGGAAATAAGGCTCGCCCTTGAGAAGAGGGACGAGATAAAGGCAATCCTTGACAAGTACCGCGAGAGGGCAAAGCAGCCGCCCCTCGAAGACTCTTGGCAGCCTGTCATGATCTACTGCCCGTACTGCAGGAGGGAGGCTGAGTTCGTATCCTGGGACGGCGAGTGGAAGGTGTCTTATAAGTGCCCCCACTGCGGCAGAGAAGGAGAGACCGACATAAGGGAAGGCAACGTGAAGCTCCGCTGGCGCGTCGACTGGCCGATGAGGTGGGCTCACTTTAAGGTTGACTTCGAGCCGGCTGGTAAGGATCACCTAGCCGCGGGAAGCTCCTATGACACCGGGAAGGAGATAGTTGAAAAGGTTTTTGGCTGGAAGGCGCCCCTCACGCTCATGTATGAGTTCGTCGGCATAAAGGGCCAGAAGGGCAAGATGTCTGGAAGCAAGGGCAACGTCATTCTGCTCAGCGACCTCTACGAGGTTCTTGAGCCTGGAATAATCCGCTTCATCTACGCAAAGGCAAGGCCGAACAAGGAGCTGAGGATAGACCTTGGCCTCGGCCTGCTCAACCTCTACGACGAGTTCGACAAGGTTGAGCGCATCTACTTCGGCCTTGAGCATGCAAAGAATCCCGAGGAAGAGGAAGAGCTGAAGAGGACTTACGAGCTTTCAATGCCGAAGCTCCCGGAGAGGCTGGTCGCGCAGGCACCCTTCCGCTTCCTGGTGACGCTCGTCCAGATGCCCCACCTCGACGAGGACGGAATAATAAGGGTTCTCCAGGAGCAAGGGCACGTTCCGGAGAACTTGACTGAGGAGGACATCGAAAGGATAAAGCTCCGCATAAGGCTTGCCAAAAACTGGGTCGAGAAGTACGCGCCTGATGATGTTAAGTTCTCGCTCCTCGAAAAGCCGCCTGAGATCGAGCTCAGGCAGGAGATTAGGGAAGCAATGCTTGAAGTTGCAAAGTGGCTTGAGGAGCACGAGAAGTTCAGCGTCGATGAGCTGAACAACGTCATCTTCGATACAGCAAAGAAGCGCGGGATTCCCAGCAAGGAGTGGTTCAAGGCACTCTACAACCTCTTCATTGGCAAGGGCAGAGGGCCGAGACTGGCTCCGTTCTTGGCTTCCCTGGACAGGGAGTTCGTCATTAAAAGGCTGAAATTGGAGGCTTAATCCCTCTATTTCTTTGGTTCATAGACCTGGAAGTATGAGTGCTCGTTAAGCCTTTCTTCCCCTATTTTCCTGAAGTAGAGCTTTGCAAGCAGTTCGACGGCCACTTTGCCCCAGACGTTGAACCTTACTCTGAACGAGTCCTTTTCGCTCTGGAACTCTATGACGACGGTCTTTTCTTCTGGGTCTGGCAGAACCTTGTTTACCCAGTATTCAGCGCCGACAACTTGACCGTTCACGAGAACTGGCAGGAGCGCTCTTAGGTCTGTGAACTGAAGTATGAACTTCCCTCCGGGCTTCAGCACTCTCGCAGTTTCTCTGAAAACCTTGGCCAAGTCCTGGGGCTCAAAGTGGACGAGGCTGTCTATAAAGAGCACGTAGTCAAAGCTGTTGTTTTCGAATGGGAGCTCCCTCGCGTCACCTTCTATGAACTCTACGCGTGACTCCTTCTCTTTCGCAAACTCTCTTGCTTTCTCCAACATGAACTTGCTGTTATCGAGCCCAACTACGTTAAATCCGAGATCCTCCAGAAGGAACGAAAAGCCTCCAACACCGCAGGCAAGGTCGAGAACCCTACCTCTCGTTTTCATGAACTTCATGAGTAGCGGCTCCAGGTTCTCTATCCTCTTTCTGTACTCATCGGAGTTTATGTCGCTGTAGGCTTTAAATGCTGAGTAGTACTCGACGAACCCCATGTTAGCATGTTTGTTTTGAGACCTTATATACCTAACCCGCGGGCTAGATTTTTAATGACCTCCATTGAAACCCCGTTGGGGTGATGTTGGTGAATTTGATCAGAATCAAAGCGCCGGCTCATCTTCACACTGGGAACCCCGACCTCAGCGGTGACATGGGCAGGCTCTACGGGACAGTTGGTTTTGCCATCGAGATTCCTTCGCTGGAGATAGAGGTCAGGAAATCCGATAGGGACATCTCAAATGATCCTGATGTCCTCAGGTTTTTAAAGCGGTTCAGGGAGTCCTACGACTTTCCGCCGGTTGAGATTACTGTCCACAGGTACATTCCTAAATGGGTTGGGATTGGTTTTCACACGACCCTTGCGCTAACCATGGGGGCGGCCATATCCAAACTCTACGGTCTCGGCTTGTCTCTTGAGGATGTTGCTTTGGCCATGCGTAGAGGCCTTATAACGGCCCTGGGCTTCTACGCCGTTAAGGTTGGAGGCTTCATATACGAGGGCGGCTTCCCGGTTGATAAGCGGGAAAAAGTAGTTCCCCCACTGATATTCAGGGGAGAGATGCCCGATAACTGGCTCTTCGTGGTTGCCATCCCAGAGACGCCGAGAAAAGCCCTGGCAGAGGTCAGGAAGAGGGAGGACGAGATACTCGGAAACCTGAAGAAGATGCCGCCGGAGCTGGCCGACAGGCTTTCACGGATAGTCCTCATGAAGATCCTTCCCGCTTTCGTTGAGCGGGACATCAAAACCTTCGGAGAAGGTCTGTACCAGTTCAACCATCTCCTCGGCGAGTTCTGGAGTGACTACCAGGAGAACGTCTACTGCTGCGACATAGTGAACGAGGGAATCAAGCTGATGCTCGAAAGGGCCTACTGCGCCTGCCAGACGAGCTGGGGGCCGACTTTCTACGGTCTTGTTGATGGTATTGAACATGCTGAAAGGCTCAGGGCAGAGGTTGAAGCCTTCCTGCGGGAGAACGGCGACGGTGGTGAGGTTTTCATTACGAAGGCCGACAACAGGGGAATGGTGGTGCTGGATGGTTAAGGCGGTTGGGATTGACTCCGGGACGAAGAGCATGGACATCTTCGGCTTCGACGACGAGACTGGAGAAATCATAATAGACGCTTCCGTGGACAGGAACCGCGTTACAGAGAATCCGGGAATAATAATCGAACTTCTCAGGGAGGTTCAGGATGAGTACGGAAAGATAGATGCCATAGTTGGCCCCTGCGGCTATGGAATTCCCTTAAAACCTGCCAGGGAAGCCACCGATGCCGAGATAGCTCTGGCGACTTTCATAACGGAGGCCGACGTGAGGAGGAGGCTCAAGATAGTTGGCCTCAGGGAACTGATGCTCATGATGCGAGAAGCTGAAGACCTAAACATCTACTTCACTCCGGGAGTCATTCA
The DNA here is from genome assembly GCF_001592435.1 of Thermococcus peptonophilus. Taxonomy (NCBI): domain Archaea; kingdom Methanobacteriati; phylum Methanobacteriota; class Thermococci; order Thermococcales; family Thermococcaceae; genus Thermococcus; species Thermococcus peptonophilus. The sequence goes on along the minus strand of NZ_CP014750.1, from coordinate 773,733 downwards.
CCTCCCAACGGTTCCGGAGTGGAGGAAGGCCAACAGGATCGACCTCGGAACGGCTGACAAGGTCTTCACAGCGGCCCTTGCCATAGTTAGGGAGGCCGAGAGGAGGGGAGTCCCCTATTCTGAGACCAACCTCATAGCGGTCGAGATAGGCTTCGCCTACACTTCTGCCATGGCAGTTAAGAACGGCCAGATCGTTGACGGCATGGCGGGCACCGCTGGATTCCCCGGTTACCTTGGGATGGGGTTCATGGACGGCGAGCTGGCCTATGCCCTGGCGAATGCCCTGGAGGACTTCGGGAAGATGGTGCTTTTCCAGGGTGGGGCGGCCTACGTGGCTGGAATAGACCCATTCAGCGTCTCCCCCGAGGAGTTCGTTAGGCTGGCAAAGAAAGACGAGGAAGTGAGGAAAGGCTACGAAGCGATGATAGAGGCCATAGTCAAGGACGTCTTTGCCCTGTTACCCTCTGTAAAACCAGACTCAATATACCTGAGCGGCCGTTTCTCGAGGATTCCAGAGTTCTTCAGGGACGTTAAGGAGGCGCTTGAAAACGCCTTTGAAGCCTACGGCTTCTCAGTGAAGGTGCTTAAGCTCGAGAGCAGGGCAAGGGCGAAGGAGGCAGCTGAGGGGAGCGCGATAATAGCGAACGGCATTGCCGGCGGAAAATACCGGGAGCTCGTTGAGACGCTCAGGCTTAGAGAAAGTTCGGGCTCGATCTTTGACTGGATTAAGCTAAAGGAGAGGGAAAAGCTCAGGATATTCGAGAAACTGATAGTTTGACCGAACCTTTTTGAGCTTAGGTTTTTATGTTTCTTCTCAAACTTTTCCCGGTGGTGGAAATGGAGTTCAACCTCATCATAACCGGTGTCGGCGGTCAGGGCGGTTTGACCCTCTCCAGAATAGTCGGGAACGCGGCCATGGTAGAAGGTTACAACGTCAGAATCGGTGAGACCCTTGGGATGAGCCAGCGTTATGGGAGCGTTTTGAGCTACCTCCGCTTCGGTGAGGAAGTGTATTCTCCCCTCATTGGGGAAGGGGAAGCGGATCTGATGCTCGCCCTTGAACCGGCCGAGGCTTTGAGGAACGCTCGCTTTCTGAGCAAAAAGAGCCACGCTATAATCAACGCCTATCCAATACACACCGCTACGACCCTCGTTGGCAAGGAGCGCTATCCCGAGCTGGACGAGATAAGAGAGGCTATAGGACGAATCTGTCCGGTAGATATGATGAACTTCCAGAGGGAAGCGGACAAAATAAACCCGAGAACCCTTGGAGTCCTCATGCTTGGGTACGCCTATGGGAAGGAACTGATTCCGCTCAGGAAGGAGAGCATCCTTGAGGGCATCAAGCTGACCCTCAGGGAGAAGCTCTGGGAGATGAACTTCAGGGCCTTTGAGAGGGGTGTTGAGCTGTCGAAAGAATGAACGTCTCAATGTTCTCCACAACCTTTATATCTTCTCCCTTCTTCTTGTAGTTGCTATATAGATGGGGTGAGTTAATATGGAGTTTAGAAAGATTCAGTTTACGGGGAGGAGTTCCTACATAATCTCCCTCCCAAAAAAATGGGTCAAGATGAACAACCTCAAGCAGGGTGATGCCGTTCCTCTCGTTGTGAACCCCGATGGCAGCATAACGATCTTCCCAAAGGAGGTCAAAGAGGTAAGTGAAAAGAAGATTTTGACAATTTCAAAGAAATATTCCCCGGATATGGCGATAAGGCTCGTCATCTCTGCTTACATTCAGGGCTACGACGTTCTTGAGATAAACCTCACAGAGGAGATGCCTATATACAAGGTCAAGCTGAGGAAAACCCTTCAGAGCCTCCCGGGAGTTGAGATAATACTGGACGAGCCGACCAGGATAGTCGCCAAGAGCCTTCTCGATGAGGATGAGGTGAACCTAGCGGAACTCCTGAACAGGATACGCTCCCTAATACTCTCAATGCTCGGTGATATTGAGCTCCTGATACAATCCCCTGGAAACGAGGAAATCCTGAGGGACATTAACGACCTTGAAAGCGAGCTCGACAGGTTTTACTTCCTGATAATCCGGACTGTCAGCAGGCTCCTGACAAAACGCGGTATCACCGAGGAGAGCGGCATAATAAGGAGAACCTTCGACCTAATCGGCATACTCTTCATAGTGCGCAACATTGAGAGGATTGGAGACCACCTCATAAGAATCGCGGAGAATCCCGACAGGATAAACGTTCCCTATCTCAAGGAGAAGTTCAGCCAGATGCTTGACCAGATTGAGGAGCGGGACCTTATGAAAGTGGACAAGCTAATGCTGGAGCTTAAGGATGAGATAAAGTCCATAGACTACCACAGGTCAATAGCTATGGAGAGCTACCGCAGAATCCTCGAGTACCTTGAGAACATCGGCGAGACCATAATAAACATGGCTCTCAGCTAGTCGTTTCCATAATTCTTTTAACCTTTCGAGGAAACTCTTCTCGGTGATTCTCATGGCTGCCATCATAGTCCACGGTGGGGCTGGGACAATAAGGAAGGAGGAGAGAATACCCAAGGTCATTGAGGGTGTTAGGGAGGCTGCTCTCGCCGGCTGGAGAGAGCTGAAGAGGGGTTCCGCGCTGGATGCAGTTGAGGAGGCAGTTAAAGCCCTTGAGGACAACCCTATTTTCAATGCAGGGACGGGGAGCGTTCTGACCCTCGACGGAAAGGTTGAGATGGACGCTGCCATAATGCGCGGCAAGACGCTTGACGCTGGTGCAGTCGCCGGAATATGGGGCGTCAGGAACCCGATAAGCGTAGCAAGGAAGGTTATGGAAAAGACCGACCACGTTCTCCTGATAGGTGAAGGGGCAGTTAAGTTTGCCAGACTGCTCGGCTTTGAGGAGTACGATCCGATAACAGAGGAGAGACTCAAGCAGTGGGAAGAGCTCAGGAAGAAGCTCATAGAGAAGGGCGAAACGAGGCACTGGAAGAAGCTCAACGAGCTGATCAAGGAGTATCCGGAAGTCCTGAGGAGCACGGTTGGCGCTGTGGCCTTTGACGGCGAAGAGGTCGTTGCCGGAACTTCAACTGGTGGAGTTTTCCTCAAGATGTTCGGCAGGGTGGGGGACACTCCAATCATCGGCGGCGGAACGTACGCAAACGAAGTTGCCGGAGCTTCCTGCACCGGCCTCGGCGAAGTGGCAATAAAGCTCGCACTGGCAAAGAGTGCTACCGACTTCGTCAGGCTCGGTATGGACGCTCAGACGGCGAGCGAAGCCGCCATAGGGCTCGCCACGAAGTACTTTGGTCCGGATACGATGGGTATAATCATGGTCGATGCAAAGGGCAACGTCGGCTTCGCCAAGAACACCAAGCACATGAGCTACGCCTTCATGAAGGACGGAATGGACGAGCCGGAGGCTGGTGTTTAGTGGAAAAAACGCTCAGAAACATCTGGCTCCTCAACCTTTCGACGTTTTTCTTCTTCCTCGGGATTAGCTTAACCAACCCTATAGTTTCCCCCTTCGCAATAACACTCGGTGCAAATCCATTCGTTGTCGGCCTCGTCGCGGGTGTTACATCTTTTGTGTCACTCGTCTCAAAGCCGGTTGGCGGCCTCATCGGGGATAGGGGCTACCGTCTTGAGATGATGATAGTCGGAAACGTGCTGTCCCTCCTCAGCGGCCTGCTCTACGTCGCTTCTGCTTATACATCCAACCTCGTACTCTTCGCGTTCACCAGAGCACTCCACGGCTTTTCAATGGGGATATTCTTCCCTTCAAGCCTCTCCACTGCCGTTGATCTGGCTCCCCCCGGCAGAGTGGGTGAGACCCTCGGATGGCGCGGCATGATGTTCTCGCTCGGTAACATCGTTGGTCCTGCTCTGGGTGGTTATCTCTCCGACTACCTTGGTTTTGTTGGAGCATTTTCTTTCGTGTCTCTGTTCTCTCTCATCGGCGCGGGCTTTATAATCCCCGTGTGGAGAGAGGTAGGAAGAATAACTGGCGACGAAGAATCCTCCAGAGAGAGCGTCAGTTATAGGGCACTTCTTAAAGTCTCGTTCGTTTTTACTTCACTGGCACTCCTCTTTTTCTCGGCCTCTTATTCGGGCATAACAACATACCTCCCGGCCTTCTATAAATACCTCGGCTTCCCACAGAGGGCTTTCGGCCTTTATATGATGGTGGTTGGTGCCTCAAGCTTCGCAACCAGGTTAATTGGGGGTAAGACCGCGGACAAGATTGGTCCGGTTCCCGTTTCCTTTGGTGGAATTCTGGTCGTTATAACGGGCTACGTCTTTCTCAACTACAGGATTCTGCCGCCAGAGTCCTACATAAGTGCCGTTCTCATCGGTGCGGGCTTTGGTCTGGCCGTTCCCGCGATGCAGATGATGGCCCTCGCTCCCCTTCCGGGAAAAATCCGCGCAATGGGTTCAAGCATATACACGATGTTCTTCGACCTTGGCACACTGGGTGGCCAAGTCGCCCTTGGCTACGTTGCGGACCTTAATGGATACGGCGCGGTTTTCCCGTTGCTTCCACTCATAGCTGGAGTGGCACTTATAAACATCCTAATCCCGAAGATTAAGGGTGACGTAGATGCCTGAAATGGTGAGGGTCTCCTATGGAACCGCAATAGTTATGGGCCTAATCAGGGCGAAACTCCTTGCCAGACCAACTACTGCTTACCTCATGACCTACTGGCCGGGAAGATGCTCCAACGACTGCGCCTTCTGCGTCCAGGCCCGTTCAAGTCGGGCAGACCTTGAGAAGCTGTCGAGGGTTGTGTGGCCCGCTTTCGGGCTGGAGGATGTACTCGAAGGTTTGAAGAGGGGAAACTTTGCGAGAATCTGCCTCCAGACCATTGATTATCCAGGAATGGTTGAGGATGTTTTTGACCTCCTTGGGGCCTTCTCCGACCTTAATCTCCCGATTTCGGTCTCGATAACACCTGTTGATTCGGAGACACTTGAACGCTTCAAGGAGCTCGGCGTGGACTACATAGGTGTCGGCCTTGACGTTGCCAGCGAGAGGCTCTTTAAGGAGATAAAACCAGACCTGTCATGGGAGGAAGTGTGGGACTTTGCGGGCAGAGTGATCAGGGTCTTTGGCAACGGGAGTGCTTTAATTCATGTCATTGTTGGCATGGGAGAGACTGATAGAGAGCTTGTGGAAACTTTCATACGCGCGAGGGAAATCGGCGCTGATGTTTCCATATTCGCCTTCACACCGGTAAAGAGAACGCGCCTTGAGAAGCTGAAGCCCCCGAGCCTTGAACGCTACAGAAAGATCCAGCTTGCTAAATACCTCGTGAGCATCGGGAAAGAAGATGCCATAGTCTTCGATGGAGACTCCATCAAGGGCTTTGCACTCTCCGAGGACGAAGTTAAGAAAATCCCTTCGACGGTTTTCATGACCCATGGTTGTCCAGGCTGTAACAGGCCCTACTACAACGAGAGACCTGGAAAGGAACCCTACAACTACCCGTTCGCACCAAAAAGGGAAGACCTAGAGAGGGTCATGAGTTTCATCCTTTGAGCGCTTCCAGTGCCTCGTTCATCTCCTTGACAGGAAACTCCACGCTGACTTCTTCTCCTTTTGTTGCTTTCATTAGGGCTTCAAGGAACGAGCTGAGGAGTTCGTCCTCTTTGAGGAGAACTCTGAGTGAATCCATGTTCTCTGTGAGCTCCAGTTCTCTTCCAGCGTCTTTGATTATCGTGAGAATATCCGCCAATCTCTTGAACCCAAGGCGAAACAGATCATCGTTCGGTGCGTTATAAATAGCCCTAAGCGCGCACTTAACCGCTCCCCTATAGTTGTCCTCCTGGAGGAAGATATCAGCGAGGCGGAAGCAGGCCTCAAAGTACAGCTCGGGCTCTTCCTCCATGCTCTCGTGGAGTATCTCGTCGAGCTTTTTCTTGGCAGTTTCAAGGTCTTTCTGGTTTTCGGCCTCTATGGCCTCCCTGAAGAGCCTTGCTATCCTCTCCTTCCTGTTGAGGGGCTCGTACTTAATTACCATTTCCCTCCCCCCTGCTTACCTTCCAGGCTGATTCAAACTCCGGCCAGACCTTTTCAAACTCCTTTTTTACTCTCCACCTTCTCCTGAAGGCATTCAAAAGGACTATTATGTCTCTCTTCAGCAGTTCGTAGCTCTCCGGATGGGCCGTGGTGATGTACTGCGCCCAGTCTATTATCAGGATGTCCCCGTCTTTAGTCAGGACTATGTTAAACTCGCTCATGTCCGAGTGAACTATGCCAAAGTGCACTATTTTGAGGTACTCTTCAAGGACTCTATCGAGTATCCTCTCTGCTTCCTCTCTGCTCAAATCAGTGTCCCTGAGTTCAGCCAGTTCTGTTCCTTCCACAAACTCCATTACGACGACGTGCCGATTCCATGCTATCGGTCGCGGAACTCTCGCTATTGGGCTGAGCAGGACAAGGGCCTCGTGCTCCTTCTTGGCAATCAGCCTCGAAACGTAGAGCCAGCTGGTGTGGTGCTTGTCTTGGAAGACGTGACTGTGGTAGCCGGCCCTTCTTGAGGCCGTTCTCCCCCCTATCCTGTTGAACTTAACCGCTACCTTTTCTCCAGACGGAGTTACTCCAACGTAAACATCAGCGTCCTTGCCAACACCTATCTGAGTCGTGCTTATAGCCTCTATAACTCCCTTCTTGGCGAGAGCCCTGATTGCCAATGCGTCATAGCCGTGTATCGTGAGCTGGTAGCCTATGTAGCCGATGTCGCTCCTCCTGACAACAAGCCCCCAGTCGTCGAGCTTTCCAAGTCTGAAGGATGCTGTCTCAACGTCCACCCTGGCAAAGCGGGCTATGTCCTCTAGGGGAACCCACCTGTGGTGACGCATGTTGAGCTCTACTCCCCTCAGTATCCTGAAGTCCAGATCCCTGAGTGATGGATAAGCCTCAAGTGCGAGCAGTTTGCTGACCATGCCCTCTCCCGTAACTGGTTGCCCGCGCCTTTTATAAACTTACTTTGTTGTCCAACAAACTTTTAAACGTTTCATCTTTTGTCGAACCCATGCGGAAGAAACTCCTGTTGCTGCTCTCCCTCGGCTGGATATTCAACTACGCCCACAGGATGGCAATACCTCCCCTCATCCCCATTATAAAAGCTGAGCTGGGTATAGCCAACGCCAAGGCCGGCCTGCTGATGACTGCATTGCTACTTCCCTATGCACTCATCCAGGTACCCGCGGGCTATCTTGGAGACAGGCTCGGAAGGAAGCGCCTCTTAGTGGTGAGCATTATAGGGTACTCCCTCTCTTCTGCGCTCATAGTCTTCGCGCGCCAGTACTGGGAGCTTCTGGCGGTTAGGGCTCTCTATGGAGTTTTCTCGGGCCTTTACTATGCCCCAGCGACAGCCCTCATAAGCGAGGTCTACCGGGAGAGGAAGGGCTCAGCTATGGGCATCTTCATGGTCGGGCCGCCAGTAGGGAGTGGGATCGCTCCCCTGATAGTCGTACCCATAGCGCTCTCCCTCCAGTGGAGGTACGCCTTTGCGGTACTCTCTTCCATGAGCCTCCTTGTTGGAGTTGCCCTTACCTTCGCTGTCAAGGGAGAAGTCTCGAAGCCGTATAATGCCTCACTCTCGATTCCGATGAACGTTCTCCCCCTAAGCGCTGCGAATTTCCTTGCGCTCGCGGCATTCTTTGGCCTTCTAACGTTTCTGGTGTCATTCCTGGTACACTCGGGAGTCTCCCTCGAAATTGCCTCGGGTCTTTTCTCTTTACTCTCGGTTGTGGGGGTGGCCGGCTCTTTCCTCGGTGGCATGATCTACGATAGAACGGGAAGGAGAAGCGTCCCGCTGGTATTCGTGTTAAATGCACTGCTGACGTTCCTCCTTGCAGTAACAGCATCTCCCTGGATTATAATCCCCCTCGGGCTTACGTTCTACTCAGTGGGCCCAATAGTTACTGCTTACACCTCAGAGAAAGCAAGTCCAGAAAACCTGGGTTCAGTCATGGGCTTCGTTAATATGGTTGGGTTTTTCGGCGCGACGGTTGGGCCTTATCTCTTAGGCCTGCTTATAGATATCTTTGGCTACAGGCATGCTTTCTTATCTATTCCCGTAATGTATCTGCTCGCGTGGGTGATACTGTGGATTGAGAGCTTTCTGAAAAGGAAAAAACCTTGAAACAAGCCCAGAAAGACTGTACTATTGTAAATGCTCGCTTTAAAATCAGGAATAAAAAAGGAGGGGCTTCAGCCGTACATTACCTCGTGCATCGCTATCTGCTGGGCCAGTCTCTTCTCAGAGCCGAGGACTTTCTCCACGGCCTTGAGGAAGTCGTCCTGCGTAACGTACGTCCTTCTGTCCCTGATGGCGAACATGCCTGCCTCGGTAGCTATGGCCTTGAGGTCGGCTCCACTTGCTCCCTCGGTTATCTCGGCTATAACGTGCAGGTCAACCCCCCTGAGGTTCATCTTCCTCGTGTGGACCTTGAGTATTTCCAGCCTGCCGTGATAGTCCGGGAGTGGAACCTCTATTAGCCTATCGAACCTTCCGGGTCTGAGCAGAGCTGGATCAAGTATGTCCGGCCTGTTAGTTGCCGCTATGACTTTCACGTTGCCCCTCGGGTCGAAGCCGTCCATCTCAGCGAGGAGCTGCATAAGAGTCCTGTTGACTTCCCTCTCGCCGCCGGTGGTTTCGTCCATTCTCTTTGCGCCTATGGCGTCTATTTCGTCTATGAAGATTATCGTGGGTGCCTTCTCCTTGGCAAGCTCAAAGAGTTCGTGGACCAGTCTGGCACCCTCTCCGATGAACTTCCTGACCAGTTCACTACCGACGACGCGGATGAAAGTGGCGTTGACGTGGTTGGCAACTGCCTTTGCCATCAGAGTTTTTCCACAGCCCGGCGGACCGTAGAGGAGAACTCCTTTCGGCGGCTCGATGCCGACCTGTTCAAACAGCTCCGGGTGCTTGAGCGGGAGCTCTATTGCTTCCCTGAGTTCCTGGAGCTGCTTCTCAAGTCCGCCTATGTCGTTGTAAGTGACCTTGGGCCTTTCAATGACTTCGAAACCGAGGACGCTCGGGTCTTTCTCGCTCGGCAGGAGCTCCACTATCGCCATCGTCCTCTGGTCGAGCGCCACCCTGGCTCCTGGCTTGAGCTTGTCCCTCTCTATCCACGGTGCTATCCTGACGACGAAGCGCGGCCCGTTGTAGTTCTGAACGATAGCCCTCTCGTCGTCGAGCACCTCTATGACGTTCCCTGCAAAGGCCGGCGGCTGTCTGAGTCTTGACATCTCCATTCTCAGCCTTGAAAGCTCCCTCTCAAGTCTCTCCTTGTCTGCCTCAAGTGTTCTCACCTGTAACTCCAGCTGCCTGATTCTCCTTTTGAGGAAAGTGACGTAATCATCGTAACCCTCCGGGTGAACGTCAGTGTTCTCAATACTCATGCATTCTCACCTCTGACTTCTCTCCTGATGTATACCTAGTTGGGACTCTTTTTAACTCTATCCATATCAGCCGATACCAAGTTCAGAGTGTGACAACTTTTAGCCGAGGGTAGTTTATAACCCACTGATTCACAATAGTCTTCAAATCCGACTTCGAAACACTTATTAACCTTTTTAACGTTTAAATACATTGGCACTATATTGGAGGGATCAATAATGAGGATTGAAATAAAGCTCAGGCCCGCTGAAGTGGGTACTATTCTCCCGTTTAACTACAATTATGAGGTCTTTTCTCAGTTACTGGAGAAGATTTATTTGGTCTCCCCAGAGCTCGGCAAAGAAGTCGAATCCAGCGGTGTTGATTACTTTACGTTCTCCAGGATAATGGTCAGGAAGAGGGAGCTTATTCCAGAGGCGGGCATTAGGGTTCTCTCCGATGACGTTTCTCTCTATGTGTCGTCCCATTCCACCGATGTTATTCATGCCATTGCTGAGGGCTTTCTCGATGATCCCCTCCTAAAGATTAAGGATGCTGTTTTTATCGCGGACGATGTTAAGGTCCTGAAGGAGCCTGAGCTTAAAGGCCCAGTTCTCTTCTCAACTCTCAGTCCAATCCTCGTGCGAACGGTTAAGTTTGTCAACGGCAGAATGAAAGTGTGGGACCTCTATCCAGATGATGAGATGTTCTTCGACAAGCTCCGGAAAATAATGCTCATGAGGTATTCGAGCATCTACGGTGAAATGCCAGAGGACAAGGAGTTTAAAATTGATGTTCTGAAGTTTAAGCCCGTGAGAATCCTCGTCAAGGATACCTATTATAGGAGTTCCCTCATGGTTTTCAAGTACTCGGGTTCACCGGAACTGGCGCGACTAGGCTATGAGGCTGGTTTTGGCGAGAAGACCCGCTACGGTTTTGGTATGGTCAAAGTAATCGACTCAGAGCAAGGGCGAGAAGGCCAAGAATGAACTCTATGGCCCACACTATTGCGACCAGCTTCGGTTCGTTCACGCGTACTTTTCTCATTATCATTCCCAGAAAGCTTGGATAAGGTGGTGCCTTTAGCGTCCCGTCGGGCAGGATCTCGGTTCTTCCATGCTTTCTGACCCCGAATCTGACTCCAGCGGCCTTTATGGTAAAGTCCAGGAAGTGGGGTATTAGAAGAATTGCCCCGTAGGCTTCAACCTTCCCAACAACTACAACGAGTCCAATAAGTGCCCCAAGGCTCAGGGTTCCAGTATCGCCGGGAAATATCTTGGCTGGATATCTGTTCCACCAGAGAAAGCCTAGGGCTGCCGCTGCACCGGTAAAGGCCAGCTCTCTGGCTGTTCCCTCTGTGAGTAGCCCCAGAAAAGCCAGCGCGATAGCGCTCGTCCCGACCTCCAGTCCGTTAAAACCTGCCAGCATGTTCACTAGGTTTGCCGAGCCCACTACATACAGAAGGGCTACCAGAGGGTAGATAACTCTGAGATTAAGGGGGAATCCGAATACGTCCACATATCGGGGAACGTCAAAAAACATCACCGGTGAAGCGACTATCAAGGACAGAGCAACCTTGTGGGACTGCTTTAGGGCCGTTAAGTCGTCAACGATTCCCACTATCCCAAACAAGAGAAAAACGAGACCAATCCTTGGTTCGATTAGAGATGACACAGTTCCGATAGAGATGAGCAGTGATAACCCACCCATTTCGGGGACTTCGGGCTTGGTCAACTTGTGTATGTCCTTTCCAACTATTCCAGCCCTTTTCATGAGTCCAGCGAGATAGGGGGTTAGTACCGCCGAGAGAGTTAAGGCTATAAGGGGAGCCGCCGCTTCCATTACTGACACCGCATTCCTTTGGAACTGCAGAAAATAAACCCTTCGGTGGTAGTATGGACATCAGACTGGTGGTCTTCGACCTCGACGGCACGCTGGTCGGTGCCCCAAAGGCGTTCTCTGAAGTCAAGGAGGAGCTTAGAAAAAGACTCCGGGAGATGGGCATAAGCGAAGAGCTTATTGGAGACCTAACACCCATGTACGAGACCTTGATTAAAATCTCCGAGAAAACGGGCATTCCCTTTGACGAACTCCATTCGATACAGGTCGAGCTTGAGACCGACAGGATGAAAGACGCCTTCCTGTTCAAAGGAGTTCATGAGTCCCTCGAGTTCTTGAGAGAGAAGGGAATCAGGATGGCAGTTGTAACCAGGAGTTCAAGGGATGCCGCCCTCTTCTCCCTTCAGAAAACTGGCATTGCTGACTACTTTGACATCATTGTGGCGAGAGAAGATGTTCCCCCAGACCAGTTGAAGCCAAATGGGGGACAGATAAAGCGGGTTCTGGATGCCCTTGGAATCCTCCCCGAGAAGACTTTGGTTATAGGGGATCACGGCTACGATGTCATAGCTGCAAAGAACGCCGGTGCACTCAGTCTCTTGGTGACGTCCCATGAAGCCGGAAGGATGAGCTTCTCGGTCGAGGCATTCCCCAACTTCGAAATTTCCACTATGGAGGATTTCATTCCGTTAATGGAGCGGTTGCTGTCGAGCTACGTCGTTGTTCCTGCTTATAACGAGGAGAAGACAATAGGCTCGGTTCTGACCGACCTCCTGCGTTATTTTAGGCGTGAAGAAATAGTCGTTGTCAACGATGGTTCAAAGGACAGAACTGAAGAGATAGCGAGGTCTTTTGGTGTCCACGTTCTCACCCATCTCGTAAACAGAGGCCTCGGTGGGGCGCTCGGTACGGGGCTCGCTTACGCAGTAAGAAAGGGCGCTAAAATAGTTCTTACCTTCGACGCCGATGGCCAGCATCTGATAAGCGACGCACTGAATGTCATGAAGCCCGTTGCGGAGGGAAAAGCGGACTTTGCGGTCGGCTCCCGCCTTAAAGGAGACACCAGTCAGATGCCCCTTGTCAAAAAGTTTGGAAACTTAGTCCTCGATTTCATAACTGCGCTGTTTGCACGTAAGTACGTCAGCGACAGCCAGAGCGGGCTCAGGTGCTTCAGCGGTGAGTGTGCCGCAAAGATCAGGATTACCTGCGACAGGTATGCGGTTTCAAGTGAGATTATAATTGAAGCCGTTAAAAACGGTTGCAGAATTGTGGAGGTTCCGATAAAGGCTGTCTATACGGAGTATTCGATGAGAAAGGGGACAAACGTCCTTGAGGGTATTAAAATAGCCCTCAACCTGCTGTTTGATAAACTGAGGTGAGGTATTATGTACGCGGCTCAGGCCATAGCACTGTTAGTTCTCGCGTACCTCCTCCTTAGACTATACCGCGACTACTCCGGAGGGAGACTGGACTGGCAGAGCGGAATATCGTGGGCCATACTTATACTTGTGTTTGTCGTTGTTGCAATCTTCCCAATTCAGGTATCTCAAGCGGTAAAGGATCTGCTGGGTCTTGGAAGGGGGCTGGATGCTCTTTTTGTGGTGTCTATCGGTCTCTTGTTCTTTATCGTCTTTGACCTTTACCTGAAAATCGACAGGACTGAAAGGGAGATAACCGAATTAACGAGGAAAGTTGCCATAGAGCTCGAAGAAATCAACGAGCGGCTCAAGGCGCTGGAAGAAAAGGTTAAAGTTGAGGAAAGGCACTAAAAGTCCTCTCCAAACAGCTCCTCCAGGAACAGCCTAACCCTCTCCTTTTTGAGCTTGAACTGTCTGATCTTCACTATTCCCTTTTCTTGCGCTTCCCTCAGGAGTATCTCGGTGGCCTCGTTGGGATACATTTCTTCATAGACTATCTCACGGATGCCCGCGTTTATCAGGAGCTTGAAGCAGGTGTCGCAAGGGAAGTGGGTGACGTAAAGCGTCGCCCCTTCAAGACTTATGCCCTTCCTTGCCGCCATCGCTATGACGTTCTGCTCGGCGTGGACTGCCCTGTGACAGTGTCCATCCACAATAAGACAGCCCACGTCAATACAGTGATTCATACCCCTAGGTGCACCGTTGTATCCCGTTGCTAGGATGTAGCCGTCTTTCACTGCTACCGCTCCAACTCTGAGCCGTGGGCAGGTTGCCCGGAGGGAGACGAGCTTTGCTATCAGCATGAAGTACTCGTCCTTGGTCGGTCTGATTTTCTTTATCCTCTCGGCCTTTTCATGATCGAGCTTTATCTCTATCTTTGACATAACCATCACTGGATGCGTTTGTTGAGGTTTGTGATGTACATAGTGATCCTCATTATTCTTTCTTCGTAGGAAGGATGGGTCTCGACAAAGGATACCCGTTTGGTTCCCGGGTCCCTCTCTATACTGGGTTCAATGCTCGGCAGGGCGTTGATCTTTACACTCGTCCTCAGGTCTTCGTAGTATTTCAGCTCCTCAAGCGCCCTTTTGAGACTCATTGGGGTAGGTAGCAGCCTCAGTGCAGTGTCGTCGGCCATGAACTCTCTCTTCTTCATGAGGCTTATTCTCGAAGCCTCGTAGGAAATGTACAGGAAGGGAGCAACTATCCTGACGGCTAGGTTTCCGCCGAGTATCAGCAGGACGGTTGTTATGAGCATTAGATACCGGCCGTATGTAACCATTGGAAACAGCTTTGTGTCCCCGTTCTTTATGTGGCCGAGCTCATGTGCGGCAACTGCCAGGATTTCATCATCATCCAGAACCTCAAAAAGCCCCAGTGAGAGGACGATATTTCTACCGAAAGAGTATGCATTGGGGATGTAGTCATCCTGAAGGTACACTACTGGAACTCTCATTCCAGCTTTTTTTGACATCTTCTCTATACCCTCATGGAGCCACTTCATTTCCTTTTTATCGAGGGGGATAAGCCCGTTATTAGCCCCATACCTGGTTGCCATTAGATACATACTCATAAGGGTTAACGTAGCGAGAATAGTAGCGGCTATTCCCACCGTTCCCAAAGATATGTACAGCAACAGCACCTCGAGGGCTACGATGAGCGGTATCATATATCATCACTTTTTCATCTTTGAAAGGTATGCGTAGGTTGCCTCTCTGAAGTTGTTCATTAGGGCGTCCAGTATGCTCTTGACTACTTTCTGCTCGAACTCCTCCCTGGTCGTTGTTATTGAGTACACGTATCTCATTCCACCCCTTCCACGCTCCACTGTTCTCTTCAGCAGCCCTTTCTCGCAGAGCCTGTTCATCAGTATGCTGACGGTTGATCTTCTGATTTCAGGGTATTTCTTCTTCAGCTCTTCATATATCTGTCCAGCGGTCGCGACTTTGAAACGCCACATGAGTTCCATTATCTCCGCTTCCATGGGTGGGAGAACAGCCTTTATGCCCTCTTCGGTGAGCTTGAATTCGTGGGGTTCCATGACGATCCCTCCTCCTATTGGGGAATAGTAAAGAATACGATAAAAACTTTTCTAGCAAGCTTTTGGAAAAAGCTTGCCCAAAGAAACTTTGCTGGGCAAAGTTTCATCAAGGTTAGTGGTTCTCGATTAAAGGCTGTTTTGAGAGGATTTCCTTTGAATGCTGTCTTGGGTTGTGAATTTCAATTTTGACAGGCTAGTTTTAGGCGAGTTTGCTTTGTAATGGACGCCCGTAGGGCGTCGGGGTGTTAGAAACTCCTTTTCAGCAGGCTGAAACTTAGGAAATTCACTGATGCTATCTTGTGTGTTGTGGAAATCCCCATAGAAAAGCAATTTTGGGAGGAACCATGAGCCTTGATCAAACTTCGCGCAGGCGAAGTTTGTATTGCTGGCGGGCCGGGCGGGATTCGAACCCGCGGCCACGGGGTTAAAAGCCCCGCGCTCTAACCAGGCTGAGCTACCGGCCCGTGCCCGAATCTTTAACCTGATAAAGCTTTTATAAGCTTTGCCCCTGCTGGGGGTCAAGGTTTTATACCGGTCTCCTGCTAAGCAGAGTTGGTGATTGAAGTGACAAAGCTCTCAATCAATCTCCTAGGCATAGAGTTCGAGAATCCTCTCATTCTTGCTTCAGGTATAAACGATAAGGTCCCGGAGCAGTGGATAAGGGCGCACGAAGAAGGTGCCGGTGGTGTGGTTACAAAATCAATAGGCATCGAGCCGAGAAAGGGCTACGACAACCCAACGATAGTGGAGCTTCCCTACGGGCTGATAAACGCTATGGGCCTCCCAAACCCTGGCTGGAAGGGCTTCCTTGAGATGGCTGAAGGCTACACGTTTGATTTTCCCCTTATAGTGTCCATTTTCGGTGGAACACCGGAGGAGTTCGCCTTTCTAGCGGAGAAGCTGAGCGACGTTGCCGACGCATTCGAGCTCAACCTCTCCTGTCCTCACGCTAAGGGATACGGTATGGAACTTGGCCAGAAACCTGAGAACGTCTATGAGGTCGTCAGGGCGGTTAAAGATGCCACTGACAAGCCTGTTATAGCCAAGCTTACACCGAACATTGATGATATAACAAAGCTCGGACTCGTGGCGGAGAAGGCGGGCGCCGATGCTGTCTCGGCGATAAACACACTGAAGGCAATCGCGATAGACATCTACGCCAGAAGGCCCATACTGAGCAATAGGGTCGGCGGCTACTCTGGACCGGGCGTCAAGCCCGTTGCCCTGAGAGCTGTCTATGACCTCGCGAGAACTCTTGACATTCCTGTGATTGGTATTGGAGGAATAACTACATGGCAGGACGCCGTGGAGTTCCTTCTGGCTGGAGCATCGGCACTTCAGATAGGAACCGCAGTTTACATCCGCGGCTGGAATGTGTTCAGGGAGATAAATGAGGGTATCAAGCGCTACCTTGAAGAGGAAGGGTTTTCGAGCGTGGAGGAGATAGTCGGGCTGGCGCTGGAGTAAGAGGGGATGAAAAGTTACAAGTGATGTTGAGATTCCAAAGGATTTTAAGCAATCAAAATTTGATATAGGTCGGGTGGAAAAAAATGAGACGTGCGGTCGTTCTCTTCAGCGGCGGACTTGACAGCACCGCCTGCCTTTACTGGGCGAAGAGGAACTACGATGAGGTCATAATGCTCACAGCTAACTACGGCAGCAATGAAGAGAAGGTCACTAACAGGGTGGCAGAGTTCTTTTCGAAGGAGCTGGACGTCCCGCTCAAAATAGTAAGGCTCGACTTTCTGGAGGAGTTCTCAAAGCTCCGCGGGACGACGCTAGTCGGAGGAGAGACGCCGAAGGTTACCGGAGAAGAGCTTGAGGATATAAGGGTTGCTCAGGAGACCGCCAAGAGCGTGTGGGTTCCCGCTAGGAACGTCGTTCTGATAGCAGTTGCCGCTTCTCTCCTCGATGCCCTCGGCGGCGGGGATATAGTGGTCGGCTTCAACGCCGAGGAAGGAGCAACGTTTCCGGACAACACACCAGAGTTCGTTGAGAAGATGAACGAGATGCTCAGGTATGGGACAATGGCTGAGGTTAAAGTCGTTGCACCACTAATAAATCTAGACAAAAAGGGAATAGCAAGGCTCTTGAAGGAGCTAAACGCTAAGTACGAGTACTCCAACTCCTGCTATATGCCAAAGGGCTTCACCGAGGACGGGAAGCCGATCCACTGCGGCGAGTGCGAGAGCTGCGTGCGGAGACACAGGGGCCTGATCGAGGGTATTGGGGAGGATAAGACGGTCTATGCTGTGGAGCCCAAGATCTGAGTCATCACCGCAAGATTTATAAATCCCCTTTGTCTCCCTATTTCTGGAGCGTGGGGCGGTAGCTCAGCCTGGGAGAGCGCCGGACTGAAGATCCGGGTGTCGGGGGTTCAAATCCCCCTCGCCCCACCACTTTCTCGCAGTGCGGTGGTAGTCTAGCCTGGTCTAGGACACCGGCCTTCCAAGCCGGTGACCCGGGTTCAAATCCCGGCCACCGCACCATTCTAACCTCACGGCGATTTCTGGAATCTCTTCACCCAAAAAGCCCTATTGTTGAATGATTTCTCATGAATATTCATCGCCATGCTTTATCGGTTCACTGTGGCGAAATGTTCTTATATGTTGGCGTAATGATGTTTTTGAAATCAATATATGGTGGTAATCATGCCAGACGAAAAGGATATACATTATTTCATTACCCGGATTATCAATCCCGACCTGAATTGGATTATTGCATCCCTACGTTCTACTCGCAAGGCCCTCTATGGTCGTGACGGATACACCGGAATAAAGTGGACTGACTTCTCGATAGGAGATACTCTAGCTAGCAGGCTAGAACAGTGGAGGGACGATCTTTGGTATGAGTACAAGCGGGAGTTCCCTAGAAACGGAAAGGTTATTCTGGACGAGTTTTTCAAGATTATGGTCGATGTGGAGGCTAGACTCCCAGATCATCCTGATAACAGGAGAATTATTGAGGCATTGTGGGAACTCGCTGAGAAAATGGGTCAGTATCTTAGCCTTAGCGAGTACATCAAAGAGAAGAAAAGTGAGGTCAAAGCTGAAGTAGCTAAAGTGAGGGCAGAAGATGAACGCCTTCGTAGGAAACTCCTTGAGAGTGGGCGCCGTCGTCGTGAAAATAAATCTTCGCAGATAGAACCCCTGCAGGCTTCGGCTCCTTCGCGTTCAACACATTCATGGAAGACTCTATCCTCACCACCTGATGAGAAAAAATTCCCTTGGAAAGCCGTATCTGCCCTCGCGATCGTGATTATACTCTTGGCCGTAGTGGCTGTGTTTAAGGGCAATTTGCTCCCATCAAACGCGCCAGTTCTTAAGGCTAACTCAAGTTCGCTGGATTCTTTGGTGAAGTCCAATCCGCTCTCTTGTAGTGGGGCTTCGTCATCTCTGGAAAAAGCTCTCAAGTGCTACCTCAACGACCCAAAAATAATGGAGGGCCTCCAACCTCTTGCTACTCAACTGAAAAAGGACACTCTTGAGGAGAGTGCTTGGAACGTGCTTGAATGGGAAGATAAGCGTATATCCTATGATTACTCAAAGACTTTGGCTCCTTCTACGGCTATTCAAACGCCTCTTGAAACGATTGAACGTGGAAAGGGAGTTTGTGTTGATTATGCCCTTCTCACGGCGGCACTGTTGGTTAAGATGGGGTATTCCCCTGTCTATGTGTTTGACATTGATTTCTCAAATGATCCCATTGGTCATGTTGTCACCGCTATTAAGGTGAATGACAAGTACTTCATGCTTGATCAGCACCCTCCAGTTATGGATTTGGGCACTTATTGGAAGGATTGGGCATACTGGAGGAACCAAAATTCAAATGGTCTTGAGAAAAACCTCATTATCTCTAAGGCTGCTGTGTATGAGATCAAAAAGACATCACAGGGAATAACTGTAAACTCTGTTGGGACTCTTACCGCTGAGGATTTTAAACAGGATGACTATGTTTTCACACAGGCGGATATTCAGCACATAGTGTCCGATTTGAAGCAAGTACTCTTGGAGAATTATCCTAACCTCCACCTAAATACGCAAATTGCAAATCTGGACAGCTCTAGGTACTTACCTCCCGGCTACTCTGATGGCAGTACCTGGCACATGGAATTTCCGCATTTCGGAGAGTATTATAACCCTACGTTCCATAAAGAGTTCGTGGATTATCTGTATGGTCATATAATTGACAGCCCGGAACTAAAAGAGGATTTAGAGTCTTATCAATACGTTTGGATAAAGGGGAGCATTGTGGAAGGGAATTCCGTGAAGATCGTTATAAATCTCGCTAGGAGGTAGTAGTCAGCTACTTGGTTCATGACCTCTCTTATCTCTCAAGTTCATCCCTTACCTCTTCATCGAGGAGAACCGCTAGGATTAGGCCCGCGAGAAGAGACAGGGTAATAGATGAGGCTGAGGGCATCCCAATCGTCCAGATAATCCCAAAGACAAAGTCAAGCAGGGCTATGTAAACGGAGATTCTTATCAGGTTCTTTACTCCCCTTAGGATCCCCACTGCGAGAACACCATGGATCAGTCCAATGAGAAGTAGCATCCAGTCCGGGCCTCTTAAGAGGGCTAATCCGCCGAAGAAAATTGTAATTAAAAGAAAAGCAAGGAAGAGAGTTGTTCTGGTCTTCATTCTCCTAGCTCCTCCACCGGGAGTTTCATTCTGGATGCCGTAAGGAGGAGCAGTATTCCGATTATGGGCATTGCCATGTATATTCCCATTCCAACTGCAACACTGCTTACGAGAACGAACATCACGTTCGGTGCAACCGCGTTGGCGCTGTTTGAGATAAGACCGAGGGCAAAGCTCGCCTCGGGATAGATCTCCTTGGGATACGCCGCTGGTGCAGTCGTCCAGAATGCTGGCCCCGTCCCCTGAACAATCCCGGCTACCGCAAACCCGAGCAGGGCAAAGGTGTAGTCGCTGGCGCTTATTCCCTTCCAGACAAAGACGAGGCCGAGTAGAGTTACCGCGTAGGAGATGACCATGACGCTGACTATCGCCTTGAACAGGCCCCTGTTGGATGTGTTCCTGAGGGATAGGCGGTAGCCGAGGTATCCCATTATGATTGACCAGAGGCCCATCGAGATTTCAAGGGCCATGACGAGGTTGGCCGTCTGTGAGTCCGTGAACTCGGCATGGTGGAGGGTAAATGAGCCCAGAGTGAATATTATCCAGAGCGCCGGGAAGAACGTGAATCCAAAAACCCATGTGAAGGGCATCTTCCAGACGTTTGTCCTCCTAGAGGAGTGCTTCTCTTTGGGTATCTCGAAGTCTTCAACAAAGAGCCACCAGAGGGCGAGCATGGCATACATCACGACCGCCGAGATCAGGAACGCGATTTTAACCGCTTCCCAGCCCTCGTAGGTGTGGGAGGCCCACTTGGCAAGGTTTATGCCGTAGATCCCACCCCAGAAGATTCCGGAGAGGATTATACCCTTTGCAAAGGGTCTCTCCGCAAGGAAGAGTCTGCCGATCTGGTTGCTGAAGACCGCTATAAGCGCCACGATGAATCCCTGGAAGAACCTGAGGGCGACAACGCCCCACCAGTTCCCAACGAAGGGTATGAGGAACTGGGGTATCGCCGCGAAGCTGACTATCATCGTCACGCTCCGCTTGAATGAGCCTTTGAAGAGACTCGTCCCACCCAGAAGGAACGCCACAAAGAGACCAACGACGTAGGCGGTCTGCTGGTAGCCCATAGCGGCTTCGGTTATCCCGTAGTGGGATACGACAACACTCTTGAACTTCTCCAGCATGTGCATTGTCCCAAAACCCGTTGCCACAACTAGAGTGTTCATGAGGACGGTTGTCCACCTCTTATCGGCCAATTTTATCCCTCCTCACATTTTTCCAAGTAGCATCAGGATGCCAAAGACTATGAATAGAACGCCAGCGCCTTTGTGGATAACTTCAATCGGAAGAACGTCTCCAATCTTATCCCCAATGAGGGCACCTATCAAGTTGACGGCAGCTAATCCGAGGATAGCCCCCAGAAAGGCAGTTTTCCACCCGTATTTTGAGGCGAATGCTATCGTCGTGAGCTGGGTCTTATCTCCGAGCTCTGCCAGAAAAATGGAAACAAAGACGGCAAGCAGGTTTTCCATGGAACCACCTCACAGCTTCGAGAGGGCCTCCTTCATTCTCTCCATGGCTTCAATGAGCTTCTCCTTTTCGGTTGCGTAGCTTATTCTTATCCAGCCCTCACCCTGCCTTCCGAAGGCGGTTCCAGGGATAACGACAACTCCGGCGTTCTCAAGGAGCCACTCGGCAAAGTCTTCACTGCTCATGTCGAGCTCCGGATCAATCTTGGCCCAGATGTAGAACGCTCCCTTCGGTCTGAATGGTGTTATGTGCGGCATATCGTTGAGGTACTTAAGGACGAGCTTTCTCCTCTCGTCGTACACCTGCCTCATCCTCTCGACGGCTTCCCAGCTCCTCTTGTCGCGCAGGGCTGTTATACCCGCTATCTGGATGAAGGATGTAACGTTGCCAATAACATAGGCGTGGAGCTTTATCATATCGCGGATGACCTGCTCAGGTGCTATGGCGAAGCCGAGGCGCCAGCCTGTCATGGCGAAGGTCTTGGAGAAGCTGTTGGCGAGTATCGTGTTGTCCGGGGCGTACTTTATCATCGGGTGGTGTTTGGCTCCCTCGTAGAGGAAGTGTTCATAGGGCTCATCGCTGAGGATGTAGATGTTGTAGTCCTGGGCTATGTCAGCTATAGCCTTTGCAACATCCTTCTTCATTATTGCTCCCGTCGGGTTGTTGGGGTAGTTCATGACTATCATTCTTGTCCTCTTTGTTATTGCCTCAAGGAGCTCGTCGGGATCGATGCGGAACTTGTTCTCTTCCCTGAGCGGGATGCGGATTATCCCGGCCTCGGCTATCTTGGCATCTTCGACGTAGCAGACAAAGGCCGGATCAGGGATTATCACGTCGTCGCCCTGTTCGAGTATGCTCTCGAAGGCGAGGTAAGTGGCCTCGTACGCACCTGCGGTGACTATTATGTTGTCCATGTCAACATCAACGTTGTAGAACTCCTTGTAGTACTCGGCGATGGCCTCCCTAAACTCAGGGATACCTGCGTTGGGAGTGTAATGAGTGTAGCCTTCATCAATCGCCCTCTTGGCGGCTTCCTTTATGATCTCGGGAGTGTCAAAATCCGGCTCTCCAATACCGAGTGAGATGACGTTTTCCATCTTGGAGGCCTTCTCAAAAAGCTCCCTTATCTTTGACCTCTGGAGGATGTTTATCCTGCCGGCCATGAAGTACTTCCTCTTCTTATACCTCATCGATGTTCCCCCCGGGCAGGTCGGGAATGATAAAGCCAGTTATATAAACCTATCCAATAGAATCGTCAAAAATGTTTTGAAAAACCCTACAAAACTTCGACTAGGGCACTTTTTTCAAAGAATCTTTTCAATTCGTCGTCGGAGCAGTCTTTGAGTTCAACCTCTGTAAGACCAAGATTTCTCAGGGTCTCTTCTGCCTTGGATCTATCGCCGAATATCACAAGGTAGTTGAGGCCGTTTTTTGCTCCTACCTCTCTTATTGCTTCTCTTATCTGGTGGGTTCCAGCCAAGCGGAGAAGTAGCTCACCCCCAAGAGTTTTTGCGTGGGCAGTACCCCTTTTTACTGCCCTATCTGCCAGGACTGCCGCGAAAGCTACTGCCCTCCAGCACTCGACACTGACCAGTTGCACATTCGAACCTAAGTAACCGAGTACATCATCAACATTGTGTACATCAACTCTAGTTATATGTATGCTTTTAGTTACAGAAATCACTCTCAATCACCTGTCTTACCGTTTAGAGATTGGCCTTAAAAGGATTTTTCAAAAAATTTTTGAAAATCATAATATCAAAATATTAAAACAGAAGCATAAAGTATTTAACTACTTAAATCATTAACTAATTCAGCGGCTTGGTGAACTGGGTGGTGCAGGGATGAGCAGAATGAGAATTATCAGCGTTCAGCTTCCGCAGGGTCTTATCAACGCCATGGATCAACTCGTTAAAAAAGGTGTTTATCCCAACAGGAGTGAGGTCATTCGCGAGGCGATCCGTGAGCTTCTGAAAAAGGAGCTGTACCGCCTGGAGACTGAAGAACGCTCAACGCCGGAATACATCATTAAATAAGCGCTAAAATTAGCGGTAAAATAATGTTGCAATCTCTGATTATGAGAGGGGGTTGGAAAATGGTGTTCAAACTGCTTGAGCAGGCGGGGATAAAAATAGACCTGGACGATGAGTCGAAAAAAGTTCAAACAGCGCCACAGTTCGATGACGATGATGAGAACGAAATAAGAATAGTCATAGTTGGTGTTGGTGGCTCTGGAAACAACACCATAACAAGGCTTTATGACCTCGGTGTTCAGGGTGCCGAGCTTATTGCCATGAACACTGATGCTCAGGCCCTCAAGCATGCCAAGGCTCACAAGAAGCTCCTTCTTGGGAAGGATCTGACCCAGGGAAAGGGTTCTGGCGGCGACCCTGAGATTGGTTACCGCGCAGCAGAGGCGAGTGCGCACGAGATAGCTGAAACAATTGGAGACGCCGATTTGGTTTTCATAACCGCTGGAATGGGCAACGGAACGGGTACCGGCGCAGCTCCCGTCGTTGCCAGGGTCATAAAGGAGCGCGCTCGCCACAACGGCCGCTTCAGGGAGCCACTCGTCATAAGCGTTGTCACGTATCCGTTCAAGAATGAGGGTAAGATCAGGGAGGAGAAGGCAAAGGCTGGAATAAAGGCCCTTCTGTACTATTCGGACACCGTCATAATAATCGAGAACGACAAGCTCCTCCAGCTCGTACCCAAGCTCCCGATCAACGCGGCCTTCCGCTTTGCGGATGAGATTATAGCCAGGATGGTCAAGGGCATAACCGAGACTATAAAGCTCCCGTCTATGGTGAACATTGACTTCGCAGATGTTTACAGCATAATGCACAACGGCGGTGCTGCCCTCATAGGTATCGGAGAGAGCGACTCAAGCAACAGGGCCGTTGACGCCGTTAAGAACGCCCTCCAGAACAAGCTCCTCGACGTGGAATACGGAAGCGGCGAGAAAGCACTCGTCCACTTTACAGTTGGTCCCGACGTCAGTCTCGGCGAGATCAACGAGGCAATGAACATCGTCTATGAGAAGCTTGGCGAAAAGAGCGAAATCAAGTGGGGTGCCAGAATAGATGAGGACATGGGCAAGATGGTTCGCGCGATGGTGATAATGACCGGCGTCAAGAGCCCGCACATCATTGGTGGAGAGACTGCCCTTCAGCTTCCAGTAAAGGATTCTCTGCTCCCCGCTGAGCCAAAAGCAGGATTCAACTCCTTTGAAGACAAGATATACAAGGTAATATCTCGCAAGTCCGACGCAAGGCCAGGAAGTGACATGAGAGGATATATAAACAAGCTCCTGGCCGATTTCGACGACCTCAGCTGACTTTTATTCCTTTTAGGGTGAAACAGATGGCAGTCGTAATCAGCGTTGCCAATCAGAAGGGGGGAGTGGGCAAGACAACGCTCACGATGAACCTCGGCTTTGCCCTCTCTGAAATGGGCAAGCAGGTTCTCCTGGTTGACGTTGATCCCCAGTTCAACTTAACATTCGGTCTAATCGGGATGAAGGTTCTTGAGCACTCCAACAGGAACGTTGGGACGCTGATGACTAGGGAGAGTGAGATTGAGGAGACTATTGTCTCCGTCAAGGAGAACCTTGATCTTATTCCAAGCCATTTGAATCTATCGGCCAAGGAGATCGAGATAATAAACGCCTACAACCGTGAGAGACGACTCGAAAAGGCCCTTATTCCGGTACTCCCAGACTACGACTACGTCCTCATTGATAACCCGCCCAGCATGGGCATATTCCTTGTGAACTCCCTAACGGCATCTGATTATGTGCTGATACCGCTTGAGCTTAGCTACTTCGGAGTAATCGGCATGCAGCTCATGTTCAACCTGATGAGGATGATCAGGGAGGAGACCAACGAGAACCTAAAGCTACTAGGCCTCGTTCCCAACAAGTTCACCAAGCAAACGAAAGTTCCGAAGATGCGCCTCAAGGAGCTGAAGGAGGCTTATCCAGACGCTCCGATACTGACCACGATACCGAAGGCCATAGCCCTTGAGAAAGCCCAGAGTGAGGGTAAGAGCATATTTGAGTTTGAGCCGAACGGTAGGGCATCTAAAGCCTTCCAAAAGCTTGCCAAAGAGGTGGTTGAAATTGTCGAAGGATAAACTCCCGAGGCTTTTTGACGGCTCAATAAACGAATTAACCCGCCCTTCTAAGTCCAAGAAAGAGAAAACCGCCGATTTAAAGAAGGATAAAATGCAGAAGACCCTTTATATCACCAAAGATATGAACAGAAAGCTCATCGAGCTCTACGGTGAAGAGGGGAGGAGACAGAGCATAATAGTCGAGGATGCGGTAAACCTGTACTACTACCTCAAGCAGGCCCTCGGCGAGAAGAAGTTCGAGGAGCTAATGAGCGCCGTCAAAAGGGAAGATCCAGAGTTCCTTCGCGATTATCTGAGCAGGTTTAAGCTTTAGTCAAAAAGCTCTAATCGATGCCCTAAAATCATGGTGTGGTTGAAATCAGATGGTCGAATCCTTTACTCGCAGAACGTCTCCACTATCCTCTGGATTATTTTGCTCGTCTTTGCTCTGTCGCTTTTGTATAGGTAGGGTATCCGTATGACTTCGGCGTTTATCCCGTGTTTTCTCAGTTCCTCTTTCAGCTTCTCGCAGTTGAAGAACTGATCCGGGCCGATTGCTATCACGTCCGGGTCTATCCTCTTCACTAGCTCTATGTCTATCGTCCCGGGCGTTCCTATGTAAACCTCGTCCACGTACCTTATAGCCCTCAGGAGTTCGGCTCTGTCCTCCGCGGGGTTTATGGGGTCTCGTCTCTTCTGCATCCTCACGGTCTCGTCGTGTGCGACTATGACGACCAGCTCATCGCCGAGCTCCTTAGCCTGCTTTAAAAAGTGGATGTGGCCGACGTGGAGGATATCAAAGACTCCTCCAACCAGGACCCTGATCTTCTTCCGTTTCTCTTCCATCTCATCCCACCGTGACCTGCCAGATTTTATCCTTGGCGTGGTGGATGTTCTTCACGGCCTTGCCTTTCGGCTTCTCCTTCATCTTCCTGCCGTCCATGAGTGCTATCCCTATCGCGAGGGGCCTTCCGTAGTTCTCCTCGACGACGAAGACGAAGTCGCCTTCCTTGATGTTCTCGTCTGCGTCAACTATACCAGCCGCCATGACGTCGGCTCCGTTCAGGATGTATGGTACTGCTCCCTCATCCACGACTACCCTCCTCGGCCACTTCCTCAGGTCTTCTTCGTTGGAGAGCTCGTAGAGCGCTATGACGAGGGGAAAAACAAGCTCCTTTCTCCGTATGAAGAAGGGCTTCCCGTTCACAAGGAGGATTTCGGTGGTCTTGTCGAACTCAGCCACCTCCACCCTGTCCTTCTTGTTCAGCATCTTCCTCGCTATCTCCTCGCCGAAGATCTCACTCATCTCGCGGATTATCTCCTTTATCTCCTTCTTGCTGAGGGGGTGCTTGACCTTCAGCTCCATCAGACCACCTCCGAAATCTCCTCGTAGAGCCCCCTCGCGGCCTCGCGTGGGGTGTCACTACCGTAGATAAAGCGCCCGACTATCACGTAGTCGGCCCCGGCCTTAACAGCGTTCTTTGCCTTTCCGCCCTGTGCACCCACACCTGGAGTAAGAATCTTTATCCCCTCCTGGAGCTTTGAGCGTATGTACGAGACGCGCTCAGGTCTGGTCGCGGGAGCTATTACCCCGAAAGGCTTCAGCTCGTTCGCAAGCTCGATCAGCTTATCGACGACGGGCTGAATGAACTCTTTAGCTCCGGGGTGGCTCATCTCGACAACTATAATCGTTTTTCCAAGCCCCATAACGGCCTCGACGCTGTCCCTGCCGACGAAACCGTGGACGATGATGTAGTCCGCTCCGGCTTCGAAGACCTTACTCGCTATCATCCTGTTCGTGTTCGGTATGTCCGCCAGCTTGAGGTCGGCTATTATTGGAAGACCTGTGACCTGCTTGAGCTCGGTGATTATCTTCAATCCCGAGCCTGTTATGAGCGGCCAGTTTACCTTGATTGCCCATAAATAGTCTGCTGTGCGCTCCGCTATCTCGAGGGCTTTCTCCCTATCGTAAACGTCGAGCGCCAAGATAAGCCTGCTCTCTCTCATCTCCTCACCTCACGAGGGACTTGAGCTCCTCCGGGATTTCATCACTTTTTAATGCCACTGCGACATGGTAGGCGCTTTTCATGGCGTCCGACGGGTTTTCTGCCCAGGTTACGACTATCAGATCTCCATCTGAGAAGTTCAGGACTTCTTCAATGTTCATTGCTAGTTCTTCCATTGTGTCCCTCAGCGGCCTCTCGTCCTCCGGGAAGACTGGCTCGCCGTTTTTAACGATCAGTATCATTGCCCCCTTTGCGAAGAACCTTATGGCCTCGTCCCTGAGCTCAATGCTCTTGAATTGGGGCGGGTTTTTAACGACGATAGCATAGGCGGGCATTCCATCGACTTTCCCAACGAAGTGTGCCTCCGAGAATATCCCCTTAAGCCTCTCAAGGAGTTTTTTCCCTGTTTTGCTTAGAAAGTGCCCACGCTGGGCCGAATCTATGACATCAATCCAGTTGAGCTTTTTAAGAAGTGTCCTGACGCTACCTTCGCCGAGGTCGAGTGTTTCGGCGATGGCCTTCCTGCCGATGGGTTCTTTTAGAAGAAACAGCGTGGCTATAACGTCTTCAAGCGTAAACTCGGGATAAGCTCCCCTCTTCCAGCTCATTGGTTCCCCTCCAGAAGAAGTGGGGAGAAGTTATTAAAAAAGTTGCCGGAGGGGAGAAAAGCCCTCAGAACCACCTGGGCTTCAGTCCAGCCCACATCCTCATCTTCTCGTGGGCGATTATCCTCGGTATGTTCTTAGCTTCCTTTGGTCCGGGGTTCTTCATATAGAAGGCGTTGACCTCGTAGACAGTTCCGAACTCCTTCCTGTCAACGGCTATCTTTCCGAGCCTGACGAGGTCGACGAGGAGGCCAGCGAGGGCAGGACTGTCGTTTATCCTGCCGGTAATGACAAGCTCGTCGTGGGCGCCGTTGAAGCTGACATATTCGATATGCATGGCTATGAACTTCTTGTCGCCGAGCGGTTCGAGGAATCCGGTCGGCTTGATGTAGTGAGGAGCGTCGTAGCCGAGCAGATCCTCAACGACCGAGCTCTTGGTGAACTCTTTGCTTCTGTTTCTCTCCTTGTCAGTCAAAGCCAGGAAGTCCTGGTTGCCGCCGATATTGAACTGGGCTATGTCGAGGACGTAGCGGTTCCTCTGAGCGAGGTGGCTGAGTATGTCTGCGGTAAGCGGTGTCGCGCCTGTGGCACCGTCGTCACCGAAGATGACGAGGTTGCTCTCCTTCGCTAGCTCGACGAAGACCGGGTCGTTGGCGATGAGGGTCGGAATTGCATTAACGAAGGCCGCTCCGCCGACCTCCTTGGCGTACTTGGCGGCAGCATACACATAGAACTGTGTCGCTGTGAGCCTCTCCTTGTTGTTTTCTTTGATGGCCTTCTCAAGCTCCTCCCTGCTCTCGAACGGGACGAAGGCCTCGGTTGTGCAGACGTTCACGAAGACGTCCGGCTTGAGCTCCTTCCACTCGTTAACGAGGTGCTCAACGGCCTCTTTAAGTGTCATCTCGTCGTCGAGACCTGTGGGGGTAAGCGGCAGGTTCCTGAGGCTTCCGAGATGGACTCCTTTCCTTATGGTCATTCCCCTAAGGCTCTCGGGGGCCTCCGGGTCGTAGCCCTTGACGACCTCATAGAGGTCCTTTCCGACCTTGTTGGAGTCAACGTCGTAGGAACCAACGATCTCGATGTCTTTTATCTTAATCGGGAGCTCATCTGCCAGCGGGACCCCGTAGGGCTCCATCTTTCCTGCCTTTATCTTCTCAAGCCCGCTCGCGAAGATGCTGGCAACGTATCCCTGTCCGAGTATAACGACCCTCACCATCTTCCTTCACCTCCTTTCCGTTATTCTTGAAATATTTTATATCAGTTAAATAGTTTTCGGACGTGAAACTTTTTTGACGACGAAATATATGGCTAGTGCAACCCTGAAGTTTGTCAGTACGGCAAGGGTCAGGAAGAGTGCCTTGACCGATAGTGTCGCCGGATACAGAAGGAAAAGCATCGTCAGGAAGACTCTCTCATCCCTTTTTCCGGGCAGTTTTCTGAGGGCTGGTACCTCTTTGTAGGCGTCCCTGCAGAAAGCTCCCCTGAACCTCTCCGTTGAGTAGCTGACCATCACCGAGCCGAGGAGGGCCAGGAGGGCAACCAGATACCAGATTGGCTCGTTGAGTATCGCATAGGCCAGCACTGCCAGGAAGCTCCCGTCAACGTAGCGGTCGAGGATTGAATCAACGTAGCCGCCGAGCTTACTTGACCTCAACTGTGCCCTTGCCAGCTCTCCATCAACGCCGTCGAGGATGGAGCTTAGCTGGTAGAGTATTCCTGCCAACGGAAGGCTCACCAGTGTCGCCAGCGCCGAGAGGATACCGAGTAAGAACGTTAGGACTGTCATCTGGTTCGGTGTAACTTTCTCTACCAGCAGTTCGCTGACCCTTGTTGAAATTCTCCTGTTCAGGTGTCTGCTGATGAACCCGTCTCCCGTTCCCTTCACTGCGGTTCTGACGAGCATTCTCCTTGCCCTATTAATCTCCTCAGGGGTGTCAACGTCCGTCCAGCCGAGGCCGTCAACGAAGGTCACTGGAACCTTTGCCCGTTCCATCACCTCGCTCAGGGAGTAGTCGCCGTTCTTCTCTTTTTCGAGGGCTTCTGTAACCTCGAAGATCCTCCCATCGAGGATGAAGAACCCGGTATCAACGGCGTCCCATTCCTTGAGTCCTTTCCCGATTTTCCAGACTTTTCCGTCCTTTACTTGGACTTTCGTTGCCTCCTCAGTATCGACCCATCTCGGCTCCCTGTCCGCTATGAGGCCTTCCCCGTTCACCGCCCGCTCGATGAAATCCCTAGAATATACGTGGTCGCTCATTACCAGTACGAACTTTCCTGAAACCTTTCCTCTGGCAAGGTGGAGGGAATGGCCGTTGCCCATCCCCGGCTCGGGGTTTATTATGAGTTCAGCGTCGAAGCCGTACCTTTCTATGAACTCCCGGTAAAGGGGCGCGTACTTCCCGTTGGTGACCACTACGAACTTTTTAACCCCTTTTTCCTGGAGCAGCGCCATCGTCCTGTACAGAATCTCCCTTCTGGCTACTCTGACAAGTCCCTTGGGCTTTCCGCCCATCCTCGTCCCGAGACCAGCCGCTAGGATTACTGCCCTCTCTGGGACCATGGCCATCACCTTTTTAACGGCCGCTGCCAAGAGCCGCTAGAAACACTCTAACGCTCGAAGTTAAATTAACCTAGAGTATTTAAAAATTTTCGGGTGGGAAAAATGCGCGTTGCAGTCCTCTATTCAGGCGGGAAAGACTCAAACTACGCTCTCTACTGGGCTCTCAAGCAGGGGTTTGAGGTCAAGTACCTCGTCTCAATGGTGAGCGAGAGCGACGAGAGCTACATGTACCACGTCCCAAACATACATCTCACCGAGCTTCAGGCC
Source organism: Thermococcus peptonophilus (assembly GCF_001592435.1). NCBI lineage: Archaea > Methanobacteriati > Methanobacteriota > Thermococci > Thermococcales > Thermococcaceae > Thermococcus > Thermococcus peptonophilus. The sequence goes on along the minus strand of NZ_CP014750.1, from coordinate 743,428 downwards.
AGGGCAATAGGGATTCCCATCGTCAAGGGCTTCACGTCAGGAGAAAAGGAGAAGGAAGTCGAGGATATGAAGGCCGTCCTTGAGGGGCTGAAGATTGATGGGATCGTTGCTGGCGCATTGGCGAGTGAGTACCAGAAGCAGAGGGTCGATAGGGTCGCCAAAGAGCTTGGAATAGGGAGTTTTGCCCCCGCCTGGCACAGGGATCCGGTTGATTACATGAGGGAAATCATAGGCCTCTTTGACGTGGTCATAGTCGGAACAGCAGCTTACGGTCTTGATCAGAACTGGCTCGGAAGGAGGATAGATGAGAAGGCTCTTAAAGAGCTGATAAAGCTCAACGAAAAGTACGGGGTTCACGTTGCGGGAGAGGGTGGTGAGTTTGAGACCTTCGTGAGGGACGCGCCGTTCTTCAGGGCGAGGGTTGTCTTCGACGAGGTCGAGAAGAAGTGGAATGGGTGCACATATTCTGGTGTGCTGGAAGTGAAGAGGGCTCACCTTGAACCAAAAGAGTAAAAGTTCAGCATGTGACGTGGAATATTCCCAGCACTTTTTTCTCTCCATAAATCTCGTTGAAAACTTCAACGGCCTTTTTGGTTGGGAGTTCGAGGACTTCTTTCTCCTTCACGAGTTCTCTGCTCCCAGGAAGGAGTGATAGCTTTCCGTACATCCCAGTCCCCACGATGAGGACGTCAAAGTCCTCGGTAAGGTATTCCTTTAACTCTTTAGGGTCGAGCTTGTGGCTCGTCCCGTGTTTTTGCTTGCTTATTTCCTTCTTCCTGCGCTCGACCCTTCCGCTTGGATAGATAACTATATCGTGCTCGTAAGTGGTTCCATCAACGATTATCTTCCCGAAAGCGGGGTATTCGAGCCTCATGCTCTCACCCCAGACTTAGTGCATCCCGGAGTATCTCCCCGTGGTCAAATGCCAGTGGAAGCTTCAGGGCCTCCTCTATCGGGAACACGAAGACTTCCTTGGCGTCGTCGCCTGCCTTCAGCTCCCCCTCTCCGATGCAGAGGAAAGCGACCGTTACCGTGTGCCCCCGGGGATCCCTGTCAGGCCTTGAATAAACGCCCACCAGCTTTACTGGCTTCACGTCAAGCCCCGTCTCTTCCTTAACCTCGCGGAGGAGGGCCTCCTCAACGGTCTCGCCGTATTCGACGAAGCCCCCAGGAAGGGCGTAGTAGTCTTTGAAAGGCTCGTTCTTCCGCTTTATCAGGACGATTCCGTTGTTGTACACTATCACGGCATCGACCGTAAGACCGATACACCTGTGGGTCTCTGCTTCAAAGCCGTACTTCTCAGCCAGCTTCTTCGCCTCTTCTCTGAAGGAGAACACGTCCGCTCCTCCCGAGGCCTTAACCAGAAGGACGTACCTGTCCATTGAAACCACCTCAGGGAAGTCCCTTCTCATCATCATTCAGCGTGCTGACGTTTCATCATCGGCGTTGGGAGTTGGAAGATAAGGTTTATACCCTTTTCACTTCAACTTCAATCGCGAGTCTGTTGACTTCTTCCATGGAAAAATTTAGGTGTCTGTTCTTTAGGAACAGCGCCGTAAAGGCAGCTGCTCGTTTAAGGGCCTGCACGAAGGGGCACTGGGAGTAGAATCCAGTAAAGGCTCCAAGAAAAACATCTCCCGCCCCAGTCGATTCGTCCACTTCTACGGGGACTGGCTCAAACGTGTACTCCCTTCCGCGGAAAAATGCCTTCCCAGGCTCTGGCCCGTTGGAGAGAAGAAGAACGTCAACGAACTCCGGGGAGAACCCCTCCAGATATTGGTATTCCCCAAGGTCTGCGTGAAGAATATTCGCTCCCTTTAAGAATGAGCCGTCGATGGGCAGGTACTTAATTTCCCCAGGACTTGAGGAACGGATAAACCCCTGTAGGTCAACCGCAACAAATGGAAACCTTTTGAGAGCGCTGGCAACCAGGGCAGGGGGCACTTCTCCTGCAACGGGATTTATGAGGAGGATGTCATATTCTTCATTCGGAAGCTCGTTAATTGTAGAGGCTCTCTCTAGGAGTTTTAACCTCCTCCTGTTACCGTCGAGGTACATCAGTTCGTAAGTCGTTGTTGCCTCAGAGGGGACTACCTGCAGTTTCGCCATTGCCTCCAATTCTTTGATCCACTCCTCTGGGAGATTTGAGAAAGAAGTAAGTATCTCAACATCGCAGAATCTTGAAAGGGCGAGTGCAGAATAATAAGCACCGCCACCGAGCCTTTCAAGAACCTTATTGCCTTTTTTAATTATGTCTCTGACAACATGGCCAACAACAAGACACTTCATTTTACCCTTCCCAAATTCTATTATTCGGCGCTCTTTATTAAAAATTTTTCTCTGATTATCGAAAGCTTTATAAAGGGAAAAAGCGAAAAGTTTAAAAGGAAATCTGGTTTTGGGGTGGGGCTATGAAACGCCTGGGAGTTGTTTCTCACTACGCGAAGCAGGGCTTTCTCATAGTTAGGACAAACTGGGTACCGTCGCTGAACGATCCGGTTGTTGACAAGGAATTGAAACCCGTCGGAGTAGTCAAGGATGTTTTTGGTCCGGTTAATTATCCCTATGTCGCCGTTAAGCCTCGGGTTAAGGATCCCGAGAAGTACGTTGGTGCCCTTCTCTACGTTGGCAGGCGGGAAAAAGGGAGCAAGAAGGCCCCTCAGAAAGGAAAGACCGGTGGTAAAAACAAATCCTCAAAGAAGGACAAAGTCCATTCTAAAAAGGGTAAGACTGGCAAGCGTTCCGGCCCCACCCCCAGGAGAAGGGGGTGAGAGATATTAGCCCGAGGAGAGTATGCCCAGTTTGCGGTTCGACCGAGTTTATATACGACCCTCGTAGGGGAGAGATAGTCTGTGCCAAGTGCGGCTACGTAATTGAGGAGAACGTGGTTGATGAGGGGCCGGAGTGGAGAGCGTTCGAGCCGGGTCAGAGGGAAAAGCGTGCCAGAACTGGGGCACCCATGACCCTGATGATCCACGACAAAGGTCTTTCCACCGACATAGACTGGCGCGACAAGGACATTCACGGCAACCAGATAACCGGTATGTACCGGACAAAGCTCAGAAGGCTCCGTATGTGGCAGAGGAGGATGCGCATCAACGACGCCGCCGAGAGAAACCTTGCCTTCGCCCTCAGCGAGCTTGACAGGATGGCCGCCCAGCTCCGCCTGCCGAGGCATCTCAAGGAAGTCGCCGCTTCCCTCTACAGGAAGGCGGTCATGAAGAAGCTCATCCGCGGCCGTTCAATAGAGGGTATGGTCTCCGCTGCACTCTACGCCGCCTGCAGGATGGAAGGCATTCCGAGAACGCTGGATGAGATAGCGTCTGTATCCAAGGTCTCAAAGAAGGAAATCGGTAGGAGCTACCGCTTTATGGCCAGGGGGTTAGGTTTGAACCTCAGGCCAACCAGCCCAATAGAGTACGTTGACCGCTTTGGCGACGCCCTTGGAGTGAGTGCCAGGACCAAGAAGAGGGCCAAGGAAATCCTGAACGAGGCTATAAAGCGCGGGATAACAAGCGGTAAGGGCCCAACGGGTCTCGCCGCGGCGGCCCTCTACATAGCGGCTCTCCTTGAGGGCGAAAAGAAGACCCAAAGGGAAGTCGCTGAAGTTGCTCACGTAACCGAAGTAACCGTCAGGAACCGCTATAAGGAGCTCGTTGAAAAGCTCGGCATAAACGTCCCGATATGAGGGATACCCTTGAAAGTGGCTGTGATAAGCGACACTCACTACGGGGACAAGACAAGAAACCTCCCTACCTTTTTATTTGAACACCTCAGGAAAATCCAGCCGGAGCTTATTCTCCACGCAGGCGATGTAACCAGCCCTGAGCTTCTTGAGAAGCTTGAGGAGATTGCCCCAACCCTTGCAGTTAGGGGGAACGTTGACAGGCTTAACCTTCCCGAGGAAGAGGTCGTCGAGGTCGAAGACGTTAAGATAGGCATGATCCACGGCCATCAACTGCTCTCTCTGAATGCCCACTTCTTAACTCTCAAGGCCCTCGAGATGGACGTTGACGTTCTTGTTTTCGGCCACACTCATAGATACTATTATGATATACACTCCCTTTATGGCAAAAAAGTTATTCTGCTCAATCCAGGATCGCCGGTGTTTCCCAGGATGGACTCTCCAGGCTTTGCTGTTCTCAAGGTCTCCGGAGAAAACGTGGGTGTTGAGAGAATAACGTTCTGGTAAGTTTCAGAAAAGTTATGAAAAGGCAAAGAGGCAAAAAGCGCCATCAGCTCTTGATGGCAAGCTTGATGTCCTCGGCCTTGACGGTCTTTCTGCCAGCGTGCTGGGCGAGGGCGACGGCCTTCTTGGCGATCTCAATGGCCTTCTCCTCAAGGTGCTCGGCGAGAACCTTGGCAGCCTCCTCGCTGACGCGGGCGGCACCGGCCTTCCTTATAAGCCTGTCAACTGGGGCAATCGGAAGCTCAGCCATTCACAACACCTCCTTTATGGTTGTCTGCAGAGTTCTGCGTTCTAAATTAAGAGCAAAGGCCTATATAAACCTTTCGGAAAAGGACAGTTGTGGGGCCGGCTTTCTGGCGATTTTGGGTTGGACAGTTAGAAATTGGGCCGGGGACACCTGTTGGGTTATAAGGTTGGAAATTGAGAGTTTTTAACCGCCATCGGGTCTGGACATAAAAACGCCCCAATTGGCTTAATAAACCGCCATTAAGCTCCGTTGTCCAATAGCGTTTCTGTAAACTTATGTGCCTGGATGGCCAAATCTGCCCAGAAAACTTTTTATGTGTGTCAATGTAATACTAAATTTACCTGGAGGTGAAAGGCGTGGTTGAGAAGTTTGATAAGATCTACGACTACTATGTTGACAAGGGCTATGAGCCCAGCAAGAAGAGGGACATCATAGCCGTGTTCCGGGTGACGCCGGCAGAGGGCTACACCATCGAGCAGGCGGCCGGAGCTGTGGCAGCTGAGAGCTCCACTGGTACATGGACAACCCTCTATCCCTGGTACGAGCAGGAGAGATGGGCCGACCTCTCAGCTAAGGCCTACGACTTCCACGACATGGGAGACGGCAGCTGGATAGTCAAGATCGCCTACCCGTTTCACGCCTTTGAGGAAGCAAACCTTCCGGGCCTTCTCGCGAGCATAGCCGGAAACGTCTTCGGAATGAAGCGCGTCAAGGGGCTCCGCCTTGAGGACCTTTACCTTCCAGAGAAGCTCATAAGGGAGTTCGACGGCCCGGCCTTCGGTATCGAGGGCGTCAGGAAGATGCTCGAGATTAAAGACAGGCCTATCTATGGTGTCGTTCCAAAGCCGAAGGTCGGCTACTCTCCTGAGGAGTTCGAGAAGCTGGCCTATGACCTTCTCTTAAACGGTGCGGATTACATGAAGGACGATGAGAACCTAACGAGCCCGTGGTACAACCGCTTCGAGGAGAGGGCCGAGATAATGGCGAGGATAATTGACAAGGTGGAAAATGAGACGGGCGAGAAGAAGACGTGGTTTGCCAACGTAACCGCTGACCTTCTTGAGATGGAGCAGAGGCTTGAGGTTCTTGCTGATCTCGGCCTCAAGCACGCTATGGTTGACGTCGTCATAACCGGCTGGGGAGCGCTGAGGTACATCAGAGACCTCGCGGCCGACTACGGTTTGGCAATCCACGGTCACAGGGCAATGCACGCGACCTTCACGAGGAACCCGTACCATGGCATCTCGATGTTCGTCCTTGCCAAGCTCTACAGGCTCATAGGCATCGACCAGCTCCACGTTGGAACTGCGGGAGCTGGCAAGCTTGAGGGCGGCAAGTGGGACGTCATCCAGAACGCGAGGATTCTCAGGGAGAGTCACTACAAGCCCGATGAAAACGACGTCTTCCACCTTGAGCAGAAGTTCTACAGCATAAAGGCCGCGTTCCCAACGAGCTCTGGCGGCCTTCACCCAGGCAACATCCAGCCCGTTATAGAGGCCCTCGGAACCGACATAGTCCTCCAGCTCGGAGGCGGAACCCTCGGCCACCCGGACGGGCCTGCTGCTGGTGCAAGGGCCGTCAGGCAGGCGATAGACGCCATAATGCAGGGAATACCGCTCGACGAGTACGCTAAGACCCACAAAGAGCTCGCAAGGGCCCTGGAGAAGTGGGGTCACGTTACTCCAGTCTGAGCTGTTTCAGGGTTAGTGTCTTTTCTTCCTTTTCTATCTGTCCTTTATCTGTATGTGTACTTGACATTACCACCAGCTCAAACCGAAAAAGGTTTAAATACTTTTTACTAACTTCAAGTTAGGGAAAGGGGGTGAGAGCTATGGAGTCAAATCGAGAGCTTGGAAAACTCCTCGATATCCTGGGTAATGAGACGAGGAGGAGAATACTCCTCCTGCTCACAAAGAGACCATACTTCGTCAGCGAGCTTAGTCAGGAGCTTGGTGTTGGGCAGAAGGCGGTGCTGGAGCACCTCAGAATACTCGAGAGTGCAGGACTGATCGAGGGAAGGACAGAAAAGATACCCAGAGGCAGGCCGAGAAAGTACTACACGATAAAGCGCGGCTTCAGGCTTGAGGTACTGCTCACTCCGTACACATTCGGCACAGACATATACGAACCGAAAAAACCAAGGGCGACTGCCGAATACCAGCAGGCTAGAGAGCTGATAAAGTCAACGGAGCCAATTGAAACTAAAGTGGACGAGCTGGTTCAGTTTCTCGATGAGGTGCAGAGGCGCATTGATGAGGCCATGAGAATGAAGCAGGAGCTTGAGGAGGTCCGCCTGCTTGTTGAGACTTACATAGAGAACCTTATGCGAAGAATTGCCCAGGAAGACGAGCAGGAATTCGAGAGACTGCTGAAGGAACTCGGGCCAAGGCTTCCAAAGAAGATACTGGAAGACTTGGAGGGCTTTTAGGAAGTCGTTAAAGGAGAAAGCTGAAAAAGAGAGACTTTAGAGTATTTTGCCCTCTTCCTTCATTCTTACGAGCCTCGTTATGTAGCCGGCGATCCTGTTCCTTATCGTCTTGCTGGTAACGTTGGTGAGCTCGGCCACCATCTTCTTGTTGTGCTCGAAGTCCCTGGTGAACTTGTCAGGGTACCTGTCAAAGAGCTCACGGGCAGTCCTCTTAATGAACGTCTGCTTGATGTTTCCCATTCTCACCACCTCTCGGATAATCTTCAGCCGTAACCAAAATCAGGAGTGTCCTTTTAAAGGTTTTCCCGTCCTGTTGATTCTTCAAAGAAGCAAACGTTATTAACCGCCTCCGGGAACGTGAGACCATGTTGAGGGAAGTAATCCACTGCCACGGGCACGAGAACGTCAAAGCCACGCATCGCTCAACCCTTGAATTCACCAAAGAGAACTTTCTGACACCGAGAGGAGACTGCATAATCTGCATTGGGGCAGACAAAGCAATCAACGACCTCAGCGATGAGTTCAAAAATGCCCTTAGGGCAGGTAAAAAGCTCCTGATAAGGATAAAGGTCGGCGACCTCGTGGATGAGGTCGTTGCCTGGGGAAGTCCTGAGCTTATTCTTGACCACGACGTCTCAATGGTCATCAGAAAGAGCGATTACATAGATGCGAGAACGCTCGCTATAAGGGCCAACAAGGCTGCCAGAGATGTAAACAGGCGTATCATTGAACTCCTGAAAAATCCCGAGCAGAGGGCCATTATTGAGCTTATTATCGAGGACAACGAAAACCTTTAAAAGCTCAACGTTTTTACTAACCTTTGGTGATGAAAATGCTCGAGGGATACTACATAGTTGAGAACACCGGCGTTGTGCCAGCTGAGAGGAGGTTCAAGTTCAAGGACCTCAAGGCCTGGGGCTACGACCTGCACCTTGGAACGATAGACGGCAGGGAAGCCTACTTCGTCTCAAAGGCCGGCACCAGGGAAGAGGGAGAGACCTACACGGAAGGAGGAAAGGAGTACCACATCAGCGAGACCCAGAGAGAGATACCAAAGAACGCAAGGCTTCTCGCTAGAATAATCATCGAGAAAGGCCAGCCCTACCTTGAGTTCTGGCTCGACACAGAGGAGGGCAACTTTCCGCTGGCAAAGGAAGACCCGAGGCTCATACTCCACCGCTTCTGGACCGAGAAGAAGTTCAACCAGCTCGAGAAGCACGTAGGAAGCGTCGGCCTGACAACAGACTTCTTCAAGGACAGGGTCTTCGTCAAGAGTCTGCCTCTTCCTTACGAGGAGTACCCGCCGAAGGTTAGAAGGGTCTTAAGGGAGGTAAGGGACGTCCACAGAGACCTGACAGGCTTCGGAAGGTTCGTCTTCCAGTACTTTGGAGAGGAAGACAAGACCCACCAGTACCGCCTCTGGTGGCTCCTGCCGACAATACACCTCTTCGACGTTGAGGTCTCCAACGAGGTTGATAAGATACTCGCTATGCTCGACTGAAGGGCTTTAAGCCGTTTTTCAATTTTCTTCGGGTGGGAATATGGACATCAGAAAGCTCGTACGGACGAGGGACCTGCTGGTTTTGTGGAAGCTTAAGATAACGAGGGCAGCGAGCTACCTCAGCATCGCCAACAGCTTCATGATACTCTTCGTTTTCGTCAAGGAGCTCTATTCGGTTCCATGGATAGCGGAGAGGTTCTCCTTCAGGGAGTTCGTGGGCATCGCTTACGCCCTGGCGATAGTGGGGTTTATAGTTCTGGCCCAGCTCGACTGGCACTTCATGTACAAGAGGGAGCAGAGCTACGCCCTGACCAGGAACCCACTCCTCCCAGCCCAGTGCTTTACGACTCTGTACCTCCTTGAAAAGGCCGTTGAGGAGGGCAGGATAACCGAGGAAGAAGCCAGAAGGGTCATTGCTTCCCTCCAGTTGGCGGGCTGCGATATCAGGAATGCAAAGGTTGAAGCTGGGCCAAGTGGGAATGGGGATTAATTGATGTTGTTTCAAACTTTAACAAGCTCCCAACCCCGCTTGTGCGTCTCTATCCCCTCGGTTTTTACCTTGAGGTCTTTGACTTCTTCCCTGAGCTTCTCTATGAACTTCTCGAACTTTCCGTCGTCGGTTAGGATTTCGTAACTCTCCGGATACTCCTCCTGAAGGAGCCTTTGAAACTCCCTGCCGGAAGCGCGGAGGTTGAGGACTTCGAAGAAGTAGTAGTCAGCGAAGTCCCGTGTTTCCTCCACTATGGAAGAGATGTCCGTAACTTCCGGTATTATTGGGCTCACGAAGACGTAGGTTTTCAGACCGGCTTCTTTAAGTTCCTTCAGGGCGTTAATCCGGGCTTCCTGAACTGGCGTTAGGGGCTCAAAGAGCCTTTTCTCCCTTCCCTTAAACCCGTTTATTGTCAGCTCGACCTCTATGCGGTCAAAGAGTTTGAAAAGGTCTATGTCCCGCGTGACGAGCGGCGACTTCGTCAGGATTGAGAGCTCGTTCCTCTTGTCCATGTACTGGAGAACCCGCCGCGTAAGCTTCAGCTCCGCCTCTATCGGCTGGTCGGGGTCGCTGACCGTTGACATGACGACGCTTCCCCTTACTCTCTTTCTCGCAAGCTCGTGGGCGTTGACCTTAACCTCAACCCAGCTCCCCCACTTACCGTAGTCCTTCCACTTCGTCAGGAACTTGGCGTAGCAGTAGGAGCAGGCAAAGGAGCAGCCGACGTACTGGTTGACTGACCAGCTAACTCCTGGTATCCTGGAGGGAGTGTAGATGCTCTTTGCGCGGGTCTTTATTATATTCATAATTCATTTCCATCTCAACGCACCGGGGGTAAAGGGTAAAGGTTGGAAAAGAAAAGTCAGAGACTTAAACCGAGAGCCAGCTTGGGCTTCTTCCAGTCGTCGAGGATTTCTTTCAGTTCTTCGTTCTTAACTTTCTCATAAAGTTCATCAAAACGCTTCTTGGCCTCGTCGTCTCCTGCCTTCCACCTGGCAAGCTCCCCAATGGCCCTGAAGAAGTATGCTGTGTCGTCCTCGAACAGCTCTGCGAAGCTCTCCATGTTCTTTGCAACGGCCTCGTAGGAGCCTTCTTCGAAAAGCCCGCTGATGAAGTCTATCAGGGTGTCGAAGACTATCCCAAAGATATCGTCGCTCACGTCTATCGCTTTGACGAGGGCCTCGCGCAGGGCCTTGAAGGCTTTATCGTAGTCTCCTCTCCCTGCCCAGATTTCGGCCTCAATGAGCTTGGCGTTAATCTCTATTTCGTCGTCCCTCGGGTTCCTGAGGACTTCCTTTATCAGGGCCTCGGCTTCGTCGTATTCGCCCAGCTCGTACTTGAAGTGGGCTAGGTCAAGGAGACTTATAAGGTAGTTCTTTTCCTCGTTCAGCTTCTCAAATATCTCTCTGGCCTTCTCCATGAGCTCTATGGCCTTCTCGGTCTCGCCTATCTCGTCGTAGTTCACCGCAAGGTTGGCGAGGGTCAGGGCTATCTCCTTCTCGTTCTTCAGGACTTTCTCTTCATGCTCAAGGAGCTTCTGGTAGGTCTCTATAGCCTTCTCCGGCATTCCAAAGTGCTCGTAGGCGTCTGCCAGGTAATAGAGTGCCGTCGCATACTCTTCGGGATCGTCCTTCTTCATCTCGACGAGCTTCTTGTAGAGTTCAATTCCCGCCTCAACATCGCCGAGGTGGGAATAAACATGGGCTATCTCATGGGCCAGGTCGTAGGGGTCCTCGCACTGGAGGGCTACCTCTTTGAGGCGTTCAAGCTCCTTCTTCAGAGTCTCCTCGTCCTCGATTGAGTCGATATAATCGTCAAAGAGCTCAAGGAGCTTCTCACAGTCCTTCTCTTCGAGAGCCTTTTCCCATTCGAGTTTAATTTCACTCATTTCTGATCACCGGGCCTTATCTTGGTTGAGAGGTTAAAAAGGTATGCCGTCCAGATTCGGAGCATTTTGTCAGAAAAATCCTTCTATTTTTGAATAAATGTCAAAATTCTGACGCATTTTATTTGGGTATGGGGTTCTCCTGACGTTTTGACCTGTAAGAACGTCAATAATTAGGCAACTAGTTTGGATAATTTATCCATAAGCCGCCTCGTTTATGGAGCAATGACCATCGGTTCAAAGGCAACCGTTATTAACTCCTCTCTCATTCACTTTGTTTGGATAAATTATCCAGGTGCTGAAAATGGAGGCAGTGAAAAAGGATGTGATCCAAGAATACGCTGGCTGGAAAAGTCTGGACGTGCTTGAAAACGCCAACCGCTATCCAGGTCCGACGGGGTTCTTCGCCTACGTCATGGAGGAGGCCCTGAAGGAGAGCACGGCCTTGGTTCCAGAGGACGGGAGGAAGGCGCACTTCTTGGGGGAGGTCTACATCCACAAGCTCCCCTACAGCCTGTACATACCCTACTGCTCTGGCCACAGCACCTCAAGGCTGCTCAAAAAGGGGCTGAGAACCCCGACGATAACTTCTAGACCAGCCAGGCACTTCGACACCTACGTTGACCACATAGCGAACTACCTCATAACCATGCAGCACTACTTCAGCGGCGCTCAGGCTCTCTCAAGCGTCGAGTGGTACGCGGGGCCCTTCATAAGAAAGGACGGTCTGAGCAGGGAGAAGATACGCCAGCACGTTCAGAGGCTCGTCTACAACCTCAACTACCCGAGCAGGGTCGGGATGCAGACGCCTTTTACAAACTTCACCGTGACCCTCGACGCTCCCAAGGAAATGCTCACGGGCGATATGGCCGTCTACGACGGGAAGGAGGTTGGCCCGCTCGGGGGCTACGAGAGGGAAGCAAAGGAGTTCTTTCTGGCTCTGGTTGACGTTCTCAGGGAGGGCGATGCTAAGGGCCAGCCCTTCACCTTCCCGATACCAACGATAATGGGAACCGCGAAGATGCTCTGGGACGATCCCGAGGTGTTCGAGGCCGTTTTCACGACGGCTGCGAAGAGAGGGAGCTTCTACTGGCTCAACACGAACGTGGTTGATCCCGATGCAAGCTACTCGATGTGCTGCAGGATAAACATAGACAAGAGGGAGTTCGCATTCGCCTTCAGCGCTTCTCCCAAGAGCGCCGAGGAAGAGGCGATGGAGAGACTTGAGAGACAGCGCTTTGGCGGCCTATGGGCGATGCCCGACGTAACCGGTTCGGTGAACGTCACGACAGTTAACCTGCCGAGGCTCGCGCTGAAGGCTGGGGACGACGATAGGTTCTGGGAGGAGTACGCCAGAATCCTCGAAACCGTCAGGAAAACCACCGACTGGTTCAGGGAGAGGTATGTGAAGCTGCTGACGAACTACCGCGAGATGTACAGCATGATCTACACCTATCTGGAGGAGTTCCCGTCGAGCCACTTCAACACCATCGGAATCCTCGGTTTGCCGGAGGCAGCGGCGATATACCTCAACGAGCCCGATCTGTGGAAGGAGGGCTCAAGGGCCGAGCGGATGAAGGCAGCGAAGCTGATGAAGAGAATGGTGGAGTTCGCGGTTGAAAAAGCACGGAAATGGATGAGGGAGAGCGGAACTCCCTGGAACGTTGAGGAAGTCCCAGGAGAGAGCGCCGCGGCAAAGCTTGCCATCAAAGACCTGCGCGAGTTCCCGGAGCTGAGGGATTACCTCGACGACCCCGAGAACCCAATATACTCAACGAGCATCGCACCCTACTACGGTCCGATTGAGCTGGCCGACAGGATAAGGATCGAGGAAGAAGTTCAGGGAAGCTTCACTGGAGGAGTCATGATGCACATCTTCCTTGGGGAGGAACCAGACCCTGAGGCGCTGGCGAAGCTCACCAAAAGGCTCCTGAGGACGAAGCTGGTCTACTGGAGCTACACGCCTGCAGTAACTGTCTGCAATGCCTGCGGGAGATCCTCAACGGGACTCCACACGGCTTGCCCCCACTGCGGAAGCGAGGACGTTGAAATATGGAGCAGGATCATAGGCTACTACCGCCCGCTCAAGAACTGGAACCCCTACAGGAAAAGGGAGTTCTGGAGCAGGAGGCACTACTCCTCCTGATTCTCTTTTTGGGGTGATTCAATGCTCACAAGCGGCTGGAAGACGGTCAGCATGGTCGATGTACACGGGAAGGTGACCTTTACCCTCTGGCTCTGCGGCTGCAACCTTAAGTGTCCGTTCTGCCACAACTGGCGTATAGCTGAGGGCAAGGAGTGTTTTCCCCTTGATAGAGATGCTCTCCTCGGCGACTTATCTTCCAGCTCCTTCCTCGTGGACTACTTCCACGTAACCGGCGGAGAACCGCTAATGCAGTGGGCTGGGCTTTCCTCCCTGCTCTCAGAAGCCAAAGAGTTCCTCCCAATCAGCCTGAACACCAACTTGACTCTCTTAAAACCCCTCGAGAGACTCCTTAAGGTTGAGCTGGTTGACCACATAGCTACCGACCTTAAAGCCCCTCCTGCAGAACTCTACGGCCTTCCAGGGGAAGCATCAACGCGCCTCTGGAGGCTGTTCCTCAGGGGTCTTGACTTGATTTCGGATTACGGCATCCCCTTGGAGCTAAGAATACCAGTGGCCAGAGGGTTCGACCAGTGGCCGTGGATAGAGGAGGGGCTCAAACATATTGACACGGACTTTTACGCTGTCCTGAATCCCCTCGTGGGCCCACCTTTGACCAACCCCAGAAACGGAGCGTGGTGCTCGGAGCACTGCTGGCCTGAGAGAGAAGTGGAAGATCTGAAGAAGGAGCTGGGAGAAATTGGGATTAGAACCTACGTGAACCGCTTTGCTTGACTTTTCATTTTCTTTTTGAATCACAGGAGCTTTAAGTGCCCAGTCACCTTGTCAACGACCTCTTCTGGCCCGGGCCCGATGGCGAGAACCGTTACAGTCCCGGGTGGAATTTCCGTCAGCCCTGCGTCCTTTATGAGGGCTGTTGGGAGTCCTAGCTTCTCTGCCTCTGCCTTTAGTTTAAACAGCTCCTCAAGATTTTCAGCCTTGACGACGACCTTCTTTTGCCCTTCATGGAACCATGCTTTAAACCACTCTGGCTTTTCCTTCTGGGCCTTTATTGCAGCAGTAACAGCCCCGTGGGCGACCTGGACGGCGAACTTCCCCTTGCTGAGCTTGAGGTCCTTTCTGGCGACGATAACCTGCTTGTACTTGAACATTGTCCTCACCTCTTCAGGACTTTTCTTCGGGAAGATATCCAAACTTTCTCAAGATGTGCTCTATGGCCTCCGCGCCTCCTTCTCCATAGGGCTTAGTCGTCACGTACTCAGCTTTTTCCTTGAGGCTTTCTGGGGCCTGAGCTATGGCAACGCGGTAGCCGACAACCCTGAATGCGTCGAGGTCGTTTTCCCCGTCACCTATATGGGCGACATCTTTCGGCGAGATGCCTAGGTACTCGCAGGCCCTCTCTATTCCCGTTCCCTTGTTTATCCATGGTTTTTTTATGTGAATTGCAAAGCCCGAATCAACGGCCACTAAATTTAGTCCGAGTTCCTTTATGAGATCCCTCACGGCTTCTACCGGAACAGTCCTGAGCACGACGAGACCGGCTTTCCTCTCGGGCATTGAGAAGCTCAAGAGAGCCTCGGGATACCTCTTTTTCAGCTCACTCCAGAGTATCCACTCCTCGTCCATGTTGGTGAGATAAATCCTCTTCCTGAGCCTTCCTTCCTTAATTGAGAGCGCCCCTCCGTCCTCACCTACAACAGGCCCGCTCGTTCCTATGAGTATCGCTGCCGCCTCGCCAAATTGGATTGTGTTCCCCGTAACCAGCATTACGGGTACTCCAAGGCTTTCTGCGAGCCTTATCGCCTCCAGGGCTTTCTCGTGAAGACGCCGGTCGGGATAAGTGATTGTGCCGTCTATGTCAACCGATATCGCCTTTATCGTCATTTCTCTCACCAGAGAATGAAAAGAAAAGGTTCCAATAAAAGGGTTCCCCTCAGTGGTCTTTCATGATTTCCCTGAGAACGCTCGTGGCATATGTTCCCTTCGGCAGGAAGAAGCGGAGGCACATTCCAACCCAGGGGATGTAGCCATAGGTCAGGCCAATTGGCCTTAGGAGAAGCTCCCTCCTCCCACCAGGTTCAGCCATCGGCTTTGGGAGTCTCCTGAAGGCTTCGAGCTTAACCCCTTCTTCCTTAAGTATTTCCTCCTCAAGCTCTCCTGGAAGGCCCTTTGCCCTCCTCATCGCGAACCCGAAGAGCGGGCCTGAAACCATGGCGTGGCCATTCCTCACTTTTTCCCTGACGAATTCAAGGTTGGTTTCAGTTACGCGGTAGGTTCTATCCCTGTACGGTATCCCTCCCTTAACTTGCACTACTATGTCGCCGACGAGGGGTTCGTTCAGGGGCAGGCCCTTTTCAATCCTCCTCGAGAGGTAGAGGTTGAAGAGATAGCTCTGGTAGGCGTGGATGAATATGCGCATTATCGGGAGCGGCAGGCTGAGAAAAGCCCTCTTCCAGCTTCCTGTCTCTTTATACCTGTGAAGGAGCGTCCGCTCGTACCTTAGAAAGCCCGGGAACTCCTCAAGCGCTCTCTCAACGTCCCCGGTCTCCCAGAAGTTTTTTCTGGCTTCGTCTCCCTCCATGCTCCCATCATGTGCACCCAAAAAGAGCCTCGCCGCTTCTTCGAAATCTCCCTGAAGGAGCAGTTTGCCTATCATGTGGTTCACTACCCTTCTTTCCCCAAACCTCTGGTAGCCGAAGTAGTTTGGGAAACCGCCCTTCTCCCTGAGTTCCCGCACTATTTCCTTAGTCCTATCAAGGGTGTCTTCGCTGACATCTCTAACTATGATCTTGAACCTGTTGCCGAGGAGATGGCCGAGCTTAATGAACTTCCCATAGGAGACGAAGCGTAGCTCAATATCCCTGATCTTTACCTGTTCAATCCTTTCTTTGGCCCCAGCCGGCACGCTTATGTACTGGTAGGTAACCGCGTGCCTGTCCTTTGTCCCGGCGAATCCAATATCCCTGTGGCTTATGCCGGCCCTTTTGGCTATTTCCTTCACTGCCGCCATCGTCTCCCAGTTCCGCTTTTTGAGAAGGAAGATGGCGTACCGCCTTCCCTCAAAGATTTGGGGGAGGGGCTCTTCGATTACGATGAAGTCCTCGGGGTGAACCTTTATCTTCCCGCCTATTCCCGGCTTCTCGCTGAGGTACTTAAATTGAGAAAAGAACTCGCGGTAGTCCATCCTTATCACCTTTTCTCGCTTCCTCTGACCATTGCAGCTGATAGCTTTTAACGTTTGTTCATTACCGAAAAGTTTATAAATAGTACAAAAGAACAATAGCGCGGAAACACGAATTGTAACTAAAACTTATCCACCCTCAAAAACAAAAAAGGGTGGAGGTGAGGGGAGATGGCCCAGCTTGCAGGCCAGCCGGTTGTTATTCTGCCTGAGGGGACTCAGAGGTACGTTGGTAGGGACGCCCAGAGGCTGAACATTCTTGCCGCGAGAATCATCGCCGAGACTGTCAGGACAACCCTCGGCCCGAAGGGAATGGATAAAATGCTCGTCGACAGCCTCGGGGACATCGTCATCACCAACGACGGTGCCACCATCCTCGACGAGATGGACATCCAGCATCCTGCTGCTAAGATGATGGTTGAGGTTGCTAAGACTCAGGATAAGGAGGCTGGTGATGGTACTACTACTGCTGTCGTCATCGCTGGCGAGCTTCTCAGGAAGGCTGAGGAGCTCTTGGACCAGAACATTCACCCGAGCATAATCATCAAGGGTTACGCCCTCGCCGCTGAAAAAGCCCAGGAAATACTCGACAGCATCGCCAAGGACGTTGACGTCGAGGACAGGGAGATCCTCAAGAAGGCTGCCATGACCGCAATCACCGGAAAGGCCGCCGAGGAGGAGAGGGAGTACCTCGCCGAGATAGCGGTTGAGGCCGTCAAGCAGGTCGCTGAGAAGGTTGATGGCCACTACAAGGTTGACCTCGACAACATCAAGTTCGAGAAGAAGGAGGGCGGAAGCGTCAAGGACACCCAGCTCATAAAGGGTGTCGTCATCGACAAGGAGGTCGTCCACCCAGGCATGCCGAAGAGGGTCGAGAACGCTAAGATCGCCCTCATCAACGAGGCCCTCGAGGTCAAGGAGACCGAGACCGACGCCGAGATCAGGATCACCAGCCCGGAGCAGCTCCAGGCCTTCCTCGAGCAGGAGGAGAAGATGCTCAGGGAGATGGTCGACAAGATCAAGGAGGTCGGCGCCAACGTCGTCTTCGTTCAGAAGGGTATTGATGACCTTGCCCAGCACTACCTGGCCAAGTACGGCATAATGGCGGTCAGGAGAGTCAAGAAGAGCGACATGGAGAAGCTCGCCAAGGCCACCGGCGCCAAGATCGTCACCAACGTCCGCGACCTCACCCCGGAGGACCTCGGTGAGGCCGAGCTCGTCGAGCAGAGGAAGGTCGCTGGCGAAAACATGATCTTCGTTGAGGGCTGCAAGAACCCGAAGGCTGTCACGATACTCATCAGGGGCGGTACTGAGCACGTTGTTGACGAGGTTGAGAGGGCCCTCGAAGATGCAGTCAAGGTCGTCAAGGACATCGTCGAGGACGGCAAGATCGTTGCAGCTGGCGGTGCTCCGGAGATCGAGCTCGCCATCAGGCTCGACGAGTACGCCAAGGAGGTTGGCGGCAAGGAGCAGCTCGCCATCGAGGCCTTCGCAGAGGCTCTCAAGGTCATCCCGAGGACCCTCGCCGAGAACGCAGGTCTCGACCCGATCGAGACCCTCGTGAAGGTCATCGCAGCCCACAAGGAGAAGGGACCGACAATCGGTGTTGACGTCTTCGAGGGCGAGCCGGCCGACATGATGGAGCGCGGCGTTATCGCTCCGGTCAGGGTTACCAAGCAGGCCATCAAGAGCGCCAGTGAGGCAGCCATAATGATCCTCAGGATTGACGACGTCATTGCCGCCAGCAAGCTCGAGAAGGACAAGGAAGGCGGTGGCAAGGGCGGTAGCGAGGACTTCAGCAGCGACCTTGACTGAAGTCTCTGCTCTCTAACCTTTTCTTCCTGTTCTTAGCCCATCAAAAACTGTTTTAAATCGGTTTTGAGAATTCTACGTGTATGCTCCCAATCAAAGCGGAGAACCTCTCAAAATCCTTCGGCTCAAAGCGCGCCCTCGATGGCGTTTCCTTTTCCATAGAAGGGTCAGGGATAGTAGGAATAATAGGCCCCAACGGCGCTGGAAAAACAACGCTGATCAGAATCCTTACTGGTCTTTTGAGGCCCGATTCTGGAAGGATTGAGCTCTTCGGGAGAGAACCCAAGAAAGCCAGGGAGCTATTCGCCCTCCTGCCCCAAGATGTTAGGGCCCACTTCTACACGCTCACGCCGAGGGATTACGTCTACCACTACCTCCGGATGCGCGCTCTCTCAAAGGAGGAGGCAAGGGAGAAGGCCGATGAAGCGATGGAAGCCTTCGGGATAACGTATGCGGATGAGCTCTTTTCAACCCTTTCTGGAGGAATGGTTAGACGGGCCCTTCTGGCCATGGTTCTCTCCGCTGATGTTCCGCTTTACTTCCTCGACGAACCTACCGTCGGCCTCGACGTCCAGAACAGGCTCAGGCTGTGGGAAACCCTTCGCGAGAGGGCTGAGGAAGCCACCATAGTCCTCACGAGCCACTACCTAAACGAGATATCGAGCGTCTGCGACAGGGTGCTCCTCCTCAAAGCTGGGAAGATAGTCACAGACGGCAAGCCGGAGAAGATAGCGCGGGACTACCTCAGCGGGTTTACATCGAAGATCGTGGCTTTTGAAGGAGTTTCCCTCGGGGGCTTCTTCCTGAGGAGGGCCGGGAGGAACACCTACATCTACGCACGCTCCAAAGCGGAGGAGAGGGAAATAATCGAGAGGCTTGAGGAGCTTGGGATTCCCTTCAGGAGGGAGGAGGTAACCATAGAGGACGTCTTTCTGGTCGGTGGTCTCGATGATGGCGCTGATTGAGTACTACGCGAGGGCCCTAACCAAGGGAAAGTTCGCACTTGTGAGCTTTGCTCTTCAGCCACTCTCTTTCATCTTCATAGTCTACGTCGTGAGCGGCGGGAGGTTCCTTGACAGGGCTCTGGCGGGAGCGATAGTGAGCTTCATAGCTGGCGTCGGCATAGCCGACCTCTCCATCGAGCTCGTGGGTATGAAGGCCCGTTCGAAGTTCTACGACATAATTATGTCTCTCCCCGGTGGAAACTGGAGGAAGGCCCTTGGAATATCCATTGGAATGAGCATTCCAGCCTTTCCCTACGTCACCCTCCTAACGCTCCTGATCTCGTGGCGTCTCGGATTAGAAGCAATACCCGGAATCTTGTTTGGAATAGTTTCTCTCTGGCTCTGGAGTGCTGGAGTTGGCTTCCTCATGGGGGTCAAGATAAAGGAACCGCTCACCGTGATGAGACTCTCCAATTTGACCGTCACGGCCCTAACGGTCTTTCCACCTGTGTATTATCCCGAAAGCGTTCTTCCTGAGAAAATCGTCGTGGCGATGAACTTTCTCCCAACGGTGAGCGCTGCCAAGCTGATGACGGGAGGTGGTGGAAGCGCTTTTCTGATCTCTCTTTTCTGGACAGTTTTCGGAGCGCTCCTCCTCTGGAAGTTCAAAGGGTTTGAAGATTAGAACCTCCCTCACCCCGCGATGTTGTTAAGCTTCGAAGCAATCCAATTTCGCTATGGGGACGTTGTCTTGGGGATAGAGCTGTTTTACTTTTTTCTGAAAGCTTCGTCAGTATGGAGATAAGTTCAGAGGTATTGTTCTTGTGTCGAACGACCGGATCATGGTCAGAGCAATAAAGAATCGCGCCAGGGCCTTCTGTCCGCTTGGAAGGGTTGAAAAACTAAAACAAACCTTGAAATTCTCACATAGTTCTTCCCAGTCTCCTTTCTAAGCTGTTCTACCTCTCCAGCTTTGCAATGAAAAAGCTGTTGCAGTCGTGCCTGTGCGTCCAGGCTCTGAACACTCTGTTTCCTATCTCCAGGAAACCCCGGTCTCCCCAGCTGAAGGGATAGTCCACCAGTTCAAGACCCACCTTGTTGATAGCAAACAGAACGTTCTCCTCGTCCTCGTCAATCCTTATTGAGCAGGTAGAATAAGTCATCTCACCGCCCTCTCTGAGGTTCTCGTAAGCATTGCGGAGCATGTTCCTCTGGACGCTGATGATCCTCCTTATCTTTGCCTCATCGAAGCGCCACTTCACCTCCGGGAACTGGCGGTATGTTCCGGATGAAGAACAAGGGGCGTCGAGGATTATCTTATCGAACTTCTCCTTGTCCCTGAAGCTCTGGCCGTCGGCGTGAACGAAACGGACGTTCTTAATACCGAGAACTCTTGCTTTTTCCTTCATGCGCATAAGCCGGTCGTAGGAGTAGTCGACGGCCACGATTTCTCCTTTATTCTCCATCAGCGCCGCAGCATGGAAGGTCTTGGAGCCAGGAGCTGCCGCCAGATCGAGCAACCTTTCACCAGCCTCTGGCTTTAAAACGTGGGCGACGTAGGCGCTGGCCAAGTCTTGAATTACAAATTTGCCTTCCTTGTACCAGCCAAGCCTTGTAACCGGCGTTTTGTACTCAAGAACCTTTAAAACGTCTGGAACTGGAGTTAGTGCAGTTCTAACGCCGTTCTCTTCAAGGTAGTCGCGGAGGGAATCAACGTCTGTCTTTAGCGTGTTGGCCCTCACGTAATACCTCTGGGGCCGGTTGTTGCTGAGAAGGAGCCTTACGGCCTCGTCGTAGCCGAAGAGGTTTATAACGTACTCCACATACCAGCGGGGGTGGGAAAAGCGGACGGAGAGCCACTCAATTCTGTCCTTCTCTTTGAGTCTCTTTAAAGCCCTCTCTATGTTGAACTTCTCTATCTCGTGCATTAGGGCGTTGACGAACTTGGCTCTGGAGAAGTCGAACTTCTCCTTGACGACGCGAACTATCGAGTCCGTTGCCACAGCGGGCGGCACTTTGCGGAAGTGTATTTCGAAAGTCCCTATGCGAAGGAGGTTCGCAAGATAGGGGTCAAGGTCTTCAACCTTTGAACCCTTGAGGACTGAGTTTATTATGAAGTCTATCTTCGCGCGCCACTTCTCGATCTCGAAGACGTAGGCATGCGCCAAACCGCGAGCCTTCTCGCGGTCTCTTCCGGCCACCCTCTTAAAGACCCTCTCAAGGGCGTGCTTCGATGACAGCTCACGCTCCTCCACAAGCATGAGCGCATCGGCCACAACTTCCTGAAAGCTCACGCGGTAAAACAGCTCCATGAGGGGGCCTTTGAAAATTGACTTAAAAAGGTGGCGGTGAATTTATTAGCCCTTAACTGTAATTGATTCTAGGTGTCCCTTATGATCCTCGACACTGACTACATAACTGAGAATGGAAAGCCCGTCATCAGGATTTTCAAGAAGGAAAACGGCGAGTTCAAGATCGAGTACGACAGGACTTTTGAGCCCTATATCTACGCCCTCCTGAAGGACGATTCTGCAATAGAGGAAGTCAAGAAGATAACTGCCGAGAGACACGGGACGGTTGTAACTGTAAAGCGCGCCGAGAAAGTGGAGAAGAAGTTCCTCGGAAGGCCGTTGGAGGTCTGGAAGCTCTACTTTACTCACCCGCAGGACGTTCCAGCGATAAGGGACAAGATACGAGAGCATCCAGCAGTTATTGACATCTACGAGTACGACATACCCTTCGCCAAGCGCTACCTCATAGATAAGGGCCTGATCCCGATGGAAGGCGACGAGGATCTGAAAATGCTCGCCTTCGACATTGAAACGCTCTACCACGAGGGCGAGGAGTTTGCCGAGGGGCCAATCCTTATGATAAGCTACGCCGACGAAGAAGGAGCGAGGGTGATAACGTGGAAGAACATAGACCCCCCCTACGTTGACGTCGTCTCGACGGAGAGGGAGATGATAAAGCGCTTTCTCAGGATTGTGAAGGAGAAAGACCCGGATGTACTGATAACGTACAACGGTGACAACTTTGACTTTGCCTACCTCAAGAAGCGCTGTGAAAAGCTTGGAATAAACTTTGCCCTCGGAAGGGACGGAAGCGAGCCTAAGATTCAGAGGATGGGCGATAGGTTTGCTGTCGAGGTTAAGGGCAGGATACACTTTGATCTCTACCCCGTGATAAGACGGACGATAAACCTCCCCACATATACGCTTGAGGCCGTCTATGAAGCGATCTTTGGAAAGCCAAAGGAGAAAGTCTACGCCGAGGAGATAGCCACCGCTTGGGAGAGCGGGGAGGGGCTTGAGAGGGTAGCTAAATACTCTATGGAGGACGCCAAGGTTACCTACGAGCTCGGAAAGGAATTCTTCCCGATGGAGGCCCAGCTTTCCCGCTTGATCGGCCAGTCCCTCTGGGACGTTTCCCGCTCCAGCACTGGCAACCTCGTCGAGTGGTTCCTCCTCCGGAAGGCCTATGAGGGGAACGAGCTGGCCCCGAACAAGCCCGATGAAAAGGAGCTGGCCAGAAGACGGCAGAGCTATGAAGGGGGCTACGTAAAAGAGCCGGAGAGAGGTCTATGGGAGAACATAGTTTATCTGGATTTCCGTTCGCTGTACCCCTCAATCATCATCACCCACAACGTCTCGCCGGATACTCTCAACAGGGAAGGATGCAAGGAGTATGACACCGCCCCCCAGGTTGGCCACCGCTTCTGCAAGGACTTCCCGGGCTTCATTCCGAGCCTCCTTGGGGCCCTGCTTGAGGAGAGGCAGAAGATAAAGAAGAGAATGAAGGCAACGATTGATCCACTTGAGAAGAAGCTCCTTGATTACAGACAGCGGGCTATCAAGATCCTAGCAAACAGTTTTTACGGCTACTACGGCTATGCAAAGGCCCGCTGGTACTGCAAGGAGTGTGCGGAGAGCGTCACTGCCTGGGGAAGGGAGTACATAACGATGACCATCAGGGAGATAGAGGAAAAGTATGGCTTTAAAGTTCTGTACGCGGACACAGACGGTTTCTTCGCGACAATACCTGGAGCTGATGCCGAAACCGTCAAAAAGAAAGCGATGGAGTTCCTCAAGTACATCAACGATAAACTTCCGGGCGCGCTTGAGCTCGAGTACGAGGGCTTCTACAAGCGCGGCTTCTTCGTCACTAAAAAGAAGTACGCGGTGATAGACGAGGAAGGCAAGATAACAACGCGCGGACTTGAGATTGTGAGGCGCGACTGGAGCGAGATAGCTAAGGAGACGCAGGCTAGAGTTCTTGAAGCTTTACTAAAGGACGGTGACGTTGAAGAGGCGGTTAAAATCGTTAAAGAAGTAACGGAAAAGCTGAGCAAGTACGAGGTTCCGCCGGAGAAACTGGTGATCCACGAGCAGATAACAAGGGATCTGAGCGACTACAAAGCGACAGGACCTCACGTTGCCGTTGCTAAGAGATTGGCCGCGAGGGGCGTCAAAATACGCCCTGGAACGGTGATAAGCTACATCGTGCTAAAGGGCTCTGGAAGGATTGGGGACAGAGCTATTCCATTCGACGAGTTTGACCCGACAAAGCACAAGTACGACGCTGAGTACTACATTGAAAACCAGGTTCTGCCTGCCGTTGAGAGAATCCTGAGGGCCTTTGGCTACCGCAAGGAAGACCTGCGCTACCAGAAGACGAGACAGGTTGGTTTGAGTGCTTGGCTGAAGCCGAAGGGAACTTGACCTTTCCATTTGTTTTCCAGCGGATAACCCTTTAACTTCCCTTTCAAAACTCTCCCTCAGAGGGAAGGCCATGAAAATAGAAATCCGTCGAAGTCCCGTCAAGTATGCGAGGATAGAGGTGAAGCCGGACGGCAGGGTAGTCGTCACCGCCCCCGAGGGGTTCAACGTTGAGGAGTTCATAGCAAAGAACGCCGCCTGGCTGGAGGGGAAGTTGGCCCAGATTGAAGACCTGAAAGAGCTTGCAGAGTCGGGCTTCCCTCTGAACGGTGAGTTCTACAAGGTCGTACATGGAAGGAGGGCTAAAGTCCATGACCGCTTTAAGACCGTTGTCCTTCCCCCTTATCCCGAAGACATGAGGGAAGAACTGAAAAGGCTTCTCCGACCTAAGTTAGTGGAGCTTATTGAGAAATACGCTGGAAAAATGGGTGTCTCCCCCAGTAAGATCTTTATTCGTTCGCAAAGGACAAGGTGGGGCAGCTGTTCCGGAAAGGGCAACCTGAACTTCAACCTCCGCTTGATAGCCCTTCCCCCGGAGCTCAGGGAGTACGTTGTCGTCCACGAGCTTGCCCACCTGAAGCACAGGAACCACTCAAGAGCCTTCTGGAGCTTTGTCTCCCGCTTCTACCCTAACTACCGCTCCGCGAGAGAGGAGCTGAAGAAGTGGTGGAGCATTCTGGAGCTGAACCCATACTGGCGGTGGCTGGAGGGAAGGGTGTGAAGCTGAAGAGGGTTTTGAAGCTCCTCCTTCTCTCAGCGGACGAGATAGCCGTCGCGGTCTTCGTTTTTGTTCTCCTTTCAGAGTTTGGAATCAAAATCCCGTTGAAACTCTCTCTGCCTCTTTTACTGTTCCTGTTGCTTAAGGACCTTCTGGTAGCTCCCTACGTCCTAAGGGGTGGGCTTGAGAAGAGGCCCTTAACTGGTCCTGAGGCTCTGATAGGATTGGAAGCGGTTGTCATTGAGGATCTGTCTCCAGAGGGCATTGTCAAGGTCGAAAATGAGCTGTGGAGAGGAGTCTGTTTAAACGGTGAGGCCAAGAGGGGAGAAAAAGTCAGAATAGTTGGATTCAGGGGGAACCTCCTACTACTGGAACGCCCAGAGTCCTGAGAGCTTCCGCCAGCTCCTCCGGCCGGTTTGTCGTGAATGAGATGCTCCAGCCCTTGGTTCTTTCAATGAGAACGCAGGCCTTTCCGGGGTAGGTGTAGTGTATCATCCCGCTACAGCTCATCCAGCCTTTTGATATTTTGACAAGCTTTATCTCGTTAAGCCGAATTGTCTTTCTGGCGAGCAGTCCAAGGGTACTTCTGATTTTCAGCGTCTCCTCATCTACCTCAATACTTAGCTGCATCAGGTCAAGAACTATCACCATAACTGGGGGGAAGATAATGAGAAGTGGCGTCACGTTTTCGCCTACCATGTATGAGGCCCCTATTCCTATGGCCATTGAAATGAAAGCTGGGAACATTATGAGGAGCATCTTCCAGCTCCTGACAGTCTCGGAGTAGATGGCCACCACCGAGGGATTTTCCACTACCTCTTTAAAGCCCTTTTCCAAAGGTTACCGGGTGATAAGATGGTTCGGATAATGCCCGTTGACAGGCTGAGCGATGAGAAGGTGAGGGAAATTCTCACGAAGTACCGGAAGATAGCGCTCGTCGGTGCCTCACCGAAGCCGGAGCGCGATGCTAACAGGGTCATGCGCTATCTCCTCGAACACGGTTACGAGGTCTATCCCGTGAACCCGCGCTACGAGGAGGTTCTCGGAAGGAAGTGCTACCCGAGCGTTCTTGATATACCTGATGACGTTGAAATCGTTGACCTCTTCGTAAGGCCAGAGTTCACGATGGACTACGTTGAGCAGGCGATAAAGAAGGGCGCGAAGGCGGTTTGGTTCCAGTTCAACACCTACAACAGGGAGGCGTTCAAGAAAGCGAAAGAAGCGGGCCTTACAGCCGTCGCCCACCGTTGCATAAAGCAGGAGCACGAGAGGCTTATCAGCTAACCCCTATACCTCATCACATGAATGTCCCTTACGACCCTGTGCCTCTCCTCGTAGTCGAGGTATCTTCCGAGAACCTCAAAGCCGAGCTTCCCGAGCCACTTCCTATCCTTCCGATATATTCCTCCACCGCTCAGCTTATAGGCTGGAAAGACGAAGACAACCTTTCCGTTTCTTTTCAGAACGTCGGCAAAGCTCTCGAAGACCGAATAATAGAAGCGGTCTAGCTCGTTGGCCAGCTTTATGGCATCACCTCTGCTCGGATGCCTCTTGAGCGGCTTTCCGAGGTAGGGTTCGGTAACTATCGCGTCAAACCTCTGTCTAAAACACTTCTTCAGCTTTCTGGCATCGCAGACTTCCAGATGGGCCGAGTTCTTGAGTCTGAACTCCTTCCTCAGCCAGGCAAGGTTCTTCTTGGCGTCTTTGATCTGCCCCTCGTCACGGTCGCTCCCGTAGGCAGTAAGCCCCTGAAGAACGAACTCCTGCACTACCGTTCCGATGCCGCAGAAAGGGTCCAGGAAGCTGCCCTTTCTGACCTCCGTCAGGTTCACCATTATCCTCGCCAGCCTCGGCGGTATGGAGAGGATCGGCTTCTGAACAGGTCTCTCGACGTCGAGCTTCTTCAGCTCGAAGGGATTCGTTACCCTGATCGTCTCGCCGACGAGGAAGCTACCGTCTTCTCTGAAGAGGAAGACAAAGTCCTTGACATCGGGGAAACCCTTAAGAATGAGCTCCGCGGGCATGGCGTATGTCTTTGCAGGCTTGAAGAACTTAGCTGACCCTTCCTTTTTGAACCTCTTCTTTATCTCGCTCCCGAGCTTACGCCAGAGCTTCCAGTCATCTCTCCCGTAGAGACTGACAGTGAAAAGCCTGGAGTACTCCATCTCATCCAGTGCCTCTTCACCCTCTCCAAGTATCCTGACGAGTTTGAGAGAACCGCCTATCCAGCGGAAATATCTCTCCACCAAGGGTTTGGATTCAAAAACTATCCAGTTATGACCTTCCTCAACTGGCCTAACCTTTAGTCCGAATCTTCTCCCGAAAGAATAAAATTCAGCACGACTGAGCTCTGAATTCTTCCCTAAGATTACTCCATACATGGATTGCGCTTTGAGTAAGCTTTTAAAAAGATTCCGCGTAAATATAAACTGGGAATTCAATATCAAGAAATGGGAGTCCGGTGACCACCTATGCTGACGGTTGAAGTTCTTAAATCAGCTGACATCATCCCTGATCCATATACCCGCGCGGTAACCTACGCCCGTTTAGGTGAAGCCCTCGTGCGCAGGAGGGACTCGCTGTATAAAGAGGCGTTTTTGAAGGCGTTTGACGCGTTGAAGGATATAAACGATCCCGAACTTCTACTCAGGGCCACTCTGGCCATAGGATACCATATGGGAAAGGCTGGGATTAAAGCGTACTACAAGGTGTTTCTGAGGGTGGTTGAAGATTCCGCTGCTTTGTCCCCTCCTGTTAGAGACGAAATTCTGGCACTTGCTGTCAGGTATCTCGTGAGCCTTGGAGACCTCGGACAGGCCGTAACACTTGCTACCGAAATTTCGGATAAAAAACTCAGACAGGCCACTCTCTTCTCGATAGTCCGGGCGGGGAGCAGATTAACCCAGGACAGCTCCCTAAAGGCCGCTTACAAGCTCAGGAAAATTAAACTGGCACTTGAATACATAACTGACGAGCCATACCGCTCAAAGGCCCTGATAGAGCTAGCAAAGGCTTTTGTTGCGGTGGGGAGTTATGAGAGAGCGCTGGCCACGATCAGGGAAATAGAATCCCCAGATTGGGCAAAGATCGCCTTCAAGGAGCTTACCTTCAGTCTAAACAAAAGGGGAGTCATAGACAAGTTCATAGGTGGGCTTTCAGAACTGGCAAATGAGTTCAGCTCGCGTTTTGGTGCCGATTTTGTTATAGAACTTGCGGAGGCTTTTCTGCTTGCCGGAAAGCCCGATATAGCCGTTAGAATGCTCCACAATCTTGAGGATTCACTCCATGCGATCTCTGAAGTCGCGCTGGATGTTCTGGAGAAAAACCCTGCGATCATTCCGGATTTCCTTGAAGTGCTATCCGATGAGGATGCACGTATCGTTGGAAAGTTGTTGATGGATAAAATCCTTGAAAACCCGACTAAGGCCCTTGAGGAAGTGGTCAAGGCCGTGGCGAGGAGAGTTAGATCTGAGGCCATGTGGGTAAAGGTTGCCCGGTACTACACTCTGCTGGGAGAGGTTGAGACCGCCAGAAATATCGGGGTTGTACTCCAGGATCCCAAGCTCCGCTCGATAGTTCTTGCGGACGTTGCCAGAAGCTACTTAAAACAGAACAGGATAGAAGAGGCTATAGATGCCGCCCTCGAAGTCAGGGACAGGAAATTTGCTTCCCTGCTAATGTCGGAAATACTGGTTAGGGCGCTGAGCGTGGGGGGAACCTGAATGGAGATTATCCGTCTGTTGAAGGGAAAGTCTTCGGACAAGGTCGAGTTCGTGCGCGATCTGGTAGTTTTTATGGCTTCTCCCGACGTTGATTTTTCCAACGAGGTTCTGTTTAAGGATGCCGTTGATGAGATATACTCAATCCTGAGGGGAGAGGTCATCGAAAAGGGTAACAAAGAGCTGGCCAGCGCGTATGAAAAAGCCGTTCTTCTTAGGGCTGTGGTTTTTGGGGAGGAAGCGGATCCAAAAAAGCTCCTTAAGGGTATTCTCGAAGATCTGAGGTGATTGAGATGCTGTATGAAATACCCATATCGACGAAGGAGAGGTTTCAGATAATGGACATAACAGATGAAGTTCAGAAGATGGTCTACAGATCGAAGGTGAAGCACGGCATAGCAGTTGTTTTCACCCACCACACGACAACCGGTCTTATGATAAACGAGTACGAGAGCAACCTCATAGAGGACTTCAAAGCAAAGATGAAGGAGCTGATCCCGAAGGGAGCCGGCTACTCTCATGACAGGATAGACAGCAACGCCCATGCCCACCTCCGGGCTTCCCTGCTTCTGAATCCGGAGGTTGTCGTGCCCATAGACCAGGCTGAACTCCAGCTTGGAACCTGGCAGAGGGTTCTTTTCGTCGAGCTCGACGGACCCAGACACAGGCGGGTCTACGTGATGATATGCCCCTGCCCCGAGTTCCCGGAGGAGTGATCACACGTACTGGGCCATGTAGGCTATCCTCTCAAGCAGTTCGTTAAAGCCCTCGTAGGTAACCAGCGAGAGTGCTATCGGCTCCTGTTCAAGTCTCTTCTTTATGATTTCCCTCAGTTCCTCGACGCGCTCCCGTGGAACGAGGTCAATCTTATTGATAACCACTATTATGGGCTTCTCGTACCGGAACTTCAGCATGTGGTGGAGCTTCTCCATTCCCCTGTGAAGGCCCACCGTCGCGTCCACCATGTGGATAATGATGTCGGCCGAGGTTATCTCATTGATTATCTCCCGGAATTTCTCCTCGCTCAGAACTTTGCCCCTGAGCTCCCTCTCCGGGTCAAAGAGACCGGCAGTGTCTATGAGAACGAATTCATCGGCCCCACCGTAGGGGTTCTTCATGCCCTTTGGTATCTTAAGCTTTCCAAAGCGCCTCCTTATTATCCCCTTTGTTGTCCCCGGCAGGTCCTCGACTTCACTTACCTTCCCGCCGATGAGAGCGTTCATAAGAGTTGATTTACCAACGTTCTCAGCACCTATAATCGCAACCTTTATCATACCACCACCCATAAAGTGGTAGAGCGGACGGGATATAAAGGTGATGAGCATGAAGAGGGTCAAGCTGGGTCATCACTATTATTACGTTGTAACCCCCGACGACCTCTCAACTAGAAAATTTAGAGGAAAAAACATCGTTCTTGAGGGAGTCGTAGAGGACAAGCCCCTCGTGGAGTTCCTTCCGATGGAGCTCCCAAGCTGGAGGACGACCTTCAGGCTCCACGGGTTCTCCGTTGAATTCGCCGGAAGTCCCTGCGTTGGGAAGGGAGACACAGTGAAGGTCTACGGCCGCTTTGTTGGAGACGGAATAATAGCGACCGCCATCGAGACCGAAAGGGCTATTTTCACTACGGAGGAATGACCATGCTGGGGCTTTTCGTTGAACTCGGCAACCTGAAGAAGCTGAAGAGGACTGGGTGGGTTCTGAGGGGTGTCTCAAATCCGGAGAGCATAGCCGACCATTCCTTCAGGACGGCCTTGATAACACTTTTTTTGGCGGACGAGCTTAAAAGAAGGGGCGTTGAAATAAACCCTGACAAAGCTCTTCGAATAGCCCTCATCCACGACATCGGGGAGGCAAGGATAACAGACATTCCCCAGCCGGCCCTTAAGTATGTGGACAAGTCCGAAGCGGAAAGAAAGGCCGTTGAAGACCTTCTGAAAACCAGTCCGCTTCCCGAGGAATACTACCAACTCTGGCTCGAGTACGAAGAGGGGAGCACACCGGAAGGCCGGCTTGTAAGGTTCGCCGACAAGCTCGAGATGCTCATCCAGGCACTTGAGTATGAGTCCGCCGGAGCTTCAGGCCTCGACGAGTTCTGGAGCACTCTTGAAAGCATCAGAAAGAGCGAGTTCTACGGGTATTTCAAGGAGATAGTTGACGGCCTCGGAGAGCTAAGAAAACAAAAGCGTTTGCTTTAATCCTTTTGTTTACCCAAAACGTTTAAATTACTCACTTCTGTCCTCTTTACGGTGGTTCAAATGAGAAAGGCTGGATTGTTGTTGACTGCGATCCTTCTGCTGGCAGTGTTCTCGGCTGGCTGTATATCAAGCTCTTCGGAAAATGCCAACATCTCTGAGAAGGAAGCAACCCTGATAGTCTTCCATGCGGGCTCGCTTAGCATACCTTTCCAGAGGCTCGAAAACGAGTTTTCAGCCTACGCCGAAAAGAACCTCGGTGTTAAGGTGAAGTTCCAGGACGAGGCGAGCGGGAGCGTTAAGGCCGTTAGAAAGGTTACCGATCTTGGAAAGAAGGCCGACATCGTTGCTGTCGCGGATTACACACTCATCCCTCAGATGCTTGTCCCCAACTACACGGACTTCTACGTCCTCTTCGCGACCAACGAGATCGTCATAGCCTTCACGGACAAGAGCAAGTACGTAGACGAGATGAAGGCCCACCCTGAGAAATGGTACGAGATACTCGCGCGCGATGACGTTTCCTTCGGCTTCTCCGACCCAAATCAAGATCCCTGCGGCTACCGCTCGGTAATGGTTATGAAGCTTGCCGACCTCTACTACGGCAAGCCCATCTTCGAGACGCTGGTGGAGAAGAACACCAATATCTACGCCAACGGCACCCACGTCTACGCTCCGAGGGAAATTCAGGTTAAAAACAACAGGATCGTAATCAGGCCGAAGGAGACCGACTTAACGGGCCTAGTTGAGTCCGGAAACCTTGACTACTTCTTCATCTACAAGAGCGTCGCCGAACAGCACAACCTCAGCTACATCACTCTGCCTGACGAGATCAACCTCAGGGACTTCAGCAAGGCCGACTACTATGGACAGGTGGAGATAACACTCGGTTCGACCGGGAAGACGATAAAAGCCAAGCCCATCGTCTACGGTGTTACAGTGCTCAAGGACGCACCCAACAGGGAGCTGGCGATTGAATTCCTCAAGTTCTTGCTTGGGGAGGAGGGCAAGAAGGTCTTTGCCGAGAATCACCAGGACTTCCTTAATCCCCCGGTGGCCTTCGGGAACGTGCCTGAGGAGATAAAAGAGCTGGTTGAGGTTAAAGGGTGAGGTTTTTATCCCCCATTTCATTATTCCGGTGAAGTGCGATGCGCCGGGACTACACCCTCTACCTCTTCGCGGCACTGGGAAGCTTCCTGATAGCCTACATAGCCGTCCCGATAGCTGTAGTTTTTATCAAACAGGCCTCTGATGTTGGAATGCTTGTTAAAACCCTCCATGATCCGTACGTGGTAGAAGCGGTCAGGAACTCCCTCCTAACCGCGACCGCGACAGCTCTGATAGCCCTCCTCTTCGGCGTCCCCCTCGGATACGTTCTGGCTAGGAGGGATTTCCCTGGAAAGAGCGTGGTTCAGGCTTTGGTGGACGTCCCGATAGTTATACCCCACTCCGTCGTCGGCATAATGCTTCTCGTCACGTTCTCAAGCTCAATCCTCGACAGCTACAGGGGAATAATAGCCGCGATGTTATTTGTTTCTGCTCCGTTCACGATCAACGCCGCAAGGGATGGGTTTCTGGCCGTTGATGAGAAGCTTGAGGCAGTAGCCAGAACCCTCGGCGCTTCCCGCTGGCGGGCGTTTCTCTCAATATCCCTCCCGATGGCATTTTCATCCATAGCGAGCGGGGCAATAATGACGTGGGCGAGGGCAATAAGCGAGGTCGGAGCGATACTGATAGTCGCATACTACCCAAAGACAGCACAGGTTCTCATCTTGGAGTATTTCAACAACTACGGTCTGAGGGCATCTAGACCGATAGCGGTTGTTATGGTAAGCCTGAGCCTTGGGATCTTTGTAATACTCCGCTGGCTGGTGGGGAGGAGGAATGCTGGAAGTTAGGGAGATTTCCAAGGACTACCGCGAGTTTCATCTTCGAGACATAACTTTTTCAGTCAAACGGGGCGAGCATTTCATAATCCTCGGACCGAGCGGCGCCGGAAAGACAGTCCTTCTTGAAGTGATAGCGGGTATAATAGCGCCCGACTCTGGAAAAATATTCCTGAACGGGGAGGATATAACTGGTCTGCCTCCCGAGAAAAGGGGTTTGGCTTACATCCCACAGAACTACGCCCTCTTCCCGAACATGAGCGTCTTCGACAACATAGCCTTTGGTTTGAAAGTGCGGAAGGTTCCAAAAGCTGAAATTGAGTGGAAAGTAAAGGAGCTCTCAGAAGTCCTCGGCATCTCCCACCTTCTTGGCAGAAAACCAAAGACCCTGAGCGGCGGTGAACAACAGCGGGTTGCGATAGCGAGGGCCCTGGCAGTTGAGCCGGAACTTCTACTCCTCGACGAACCCTTTGCCAACCTCGACGTACAGACGAGAGGAAGACTCATTAACGAGATGAAGAGGTGGAAGAAGGAGCTTGGCTTTACGGCCCTCCACGTCACGCACTCCTTTGAGGAGGCCGTGGGCCTGGGCGATAGGGTTGGGGTCATGCTCAATGGAAGGCTTGTCCAGGTTGGTGCAGTCAGGGAAGTGTTTTCGCGGCCCGTGAGCGAAGAGGTCGCCAGGTTCCTGGGTTTCGAAAATATCATTGAAGGGCTCGCGGAGGGCAGGATTCTCCGCGCAAATGGCCTCATGATAGAGCTCCCTGCTGAGGCTTCTGGAAAAATTAGGGTCGGGATACGGCCCGAGGACATCGTGCTGTCCGACGAGCCCTTGAGGAGCTCGATGAGGAACACCTTCAGGGCCGAGGTTGTTGGCCTTGAGGAGCTCGGCCTTCTCGTCCGCGTAAGGCTAAAGGCCGGTGGAGTGGAGCTTTCCGCATTCGTTACCCGCTCTTCGGTGCTGGAGCTGGGACTTGATGCTGGAAAAAATGTGTGGGTGGGCTTCAAGGCGAGCGCCGTCCACGTCTTTTGAAATTAAAAATTTGAAAACGCGGGAAACTCAATCTTGGCCCCGCACACCGGGCAGAATTTTGCCCCTTCTGGAACTATGTGGTCGTTGGGACAGCGCTTTATCTCTTGCTCGCAGTAGGGGCAAACCGCTATTATCGTCTCGGGAGAAATCTCAAGCGACGCTCCACAGCGCTCACATTTAAAAGTGAACTCTTCTATGTTGGCCGCTTCTATGGTTAGTAAAGAATTTTGGAGTTTTTGAGGTATTTTAAAAGAAAAACCGAGATGTTACGACGGCTGTTAAACTCTTATTATAGCATGCTTTTGACAAGCTCCACGAGCTCCCAGAGGTCTTTCACGTAATAATCAGCGCCGTTAACCTTTCCAAACCTGACCACGTTTACCGCCTTAACACCAGCCCTGTGGGCCGCTAAGACATCGTTTGAACTGTCGCCCACAACTAATGCCTCCTCTGGCCGAAGGTGGAGCATTTTGAGCGCTTTTTGAATCAGATATGGGCTGGGCTTCACTCCGTCGAGGTTCGAGTAGTCCTTCCCGAGGACAAGGTCGAAGTACTTCTCGAGATCAAAAGCCCTCAGCACGAGGAGTGTATTCTCAAGGGAAGCGTTACTCACTGCCGCGAGCCTTAGGTTTAGCTTTTTCAGCTCTTCGAGGGCTGAAACATCTGAAAATGCTTTTATCTTCCCTTTAGCGAGCATTCTCTTCCGATATCTGTTATTTACTGCGTCAATAATTTTCCATAGCTCGACCGGGTCTATGCCGAGCTTCCTCACGTAAGTTCTCGGGAGCTCCAGGCGGGCTGTCTTGGAGTAAAGCTCGTAGTCAAGGTTTATTCTGTGCCTCTCAAGCTCTGGCTTGACCCACTCTTCGAACCACTTTTTATGGTCGTAGCCCTCATAGTAAACGAGGGTCTCGTCGACATCAAAGATAATCCCCTTCAGCATCCGGGCTCACCGAGCTTGTCCTTAATCTCAGCGGGAAGGCTATCGTAGACCTCTTTTAGGGCCTTTACCAAGTCCTTCAGCTCCTTAGCAGTCAGCGTTGTGGTCTTTGGACCGATTTCAAGGATGAGGGCATCGTACTCCTCAGGTGAGACCTCCTCGAGCTCATCCAGATGTTCGCTCTTCCGCGGGATGATGTTCATTTCGCCTATCATCCTGCCCATTTCTATATGTGCCTCCCGTTCCCCTATGGGGACTTCCTTGGGACAGTCGTAGCGCTCAACGAATATCTTGATGTCCACTACCGGCGTCCCATCGTGGGCGTCAATCCAGTCGATGTAAAGCCTGCTATCATATATCCTGTGTATCCTGACTGTGTATAGCGCTACCGGGTTCGGTCTGTAGGGTGAGCGCGTCGCGAATACCCCGGTGAGTGGGTTCTTCGGGTTGCCATAGGGGTGCACCTTGAGAACCTTTCGCCTGGCCGGAGTATCGCTCTCGTGGAACCACAGGACGAGCTTTATCCAGTCGCCCTCGCGAAGGCCTTCAACGGCCTCTGCAAACTCGGGGAGTATTTCGATGAACGTCTCATGAAGCTCATCATCCTTCCTTACGTAGCCGATCGGGATGATTTTGAAGGGCTGGAACTCCATGATCTCACCTCAAAAGAGGGGATAAAGGGATCAAGTCCCGTGCTCCCAGCTCTCAAGATACCTCCTCTGCTCTTCCGTGAGCTCTTCTATCTTTATCCCCATCGAAGCCAGCTTTATCCTCGCGACCATCTCGTCAATCTCTCTTGGGAGGACGTAGACCTTCGGCTCAAGCTGCTCGTGGTTCTCTTTGATGTACTCAGCGGCCTTCGCTTGGAGCGCGAAGCTCATGTCCATTATCTCCGCAGGATGTCCGTCTGCAGCTGCTAAGTTCACCAATCTGCCCTCAGCTAGAAGATAGAGCCTTCTGCCATCGGCCATCTTGTACTCGGTTATATTCGGCCTAGGCTGGCTTATCTCAACGGCCAGCTCCTCGAGGTCGGGTTTAGAGATTTCCACGTCGAAGTGGCCGGCGTTGGCCAGAATTACCCCGTCCTTCATGAGTTCGAAGTGCTCTCTCCTAATGCAGTTGATGTCCCCTGTGGCGGTTATGAAGATGTCCCCAATCTTCGCCGCTTCCTTCATGTCCATGACGAGGAATCCGTCCATTCTGGCCTCTAGGGCCCGTATCGGGTCAACCTCGACGACTATCACCGCTGCTCCCAGTCCACGGGCGCGCATGGCTATTCCTCTTCCGCACCATCCGTAGCCGACGACTACGACGTTCTTTCCGGCCACGAGGAGGTTTGTACTCCTAATGATGCCGTCCCACGTTGACTGCCCAGTCCCGTAGCGGTTGTCAAAGAGGTATTTGGTGTAGGAATCGTTGACCGCTATGATCGGGAACTCTAGGACGCCGTCCTTCTCCATGGCTCTAAGCCTTATGACGCCTGTCGTGGTTTCCTCACTTGCCCCCCAGATGTCGGGAATCAGCTCCTGCCTCTCCTTCAAAACCGTGCTGACCATATCCGCTCCATCGTCTATGATTATGTTCGGCCTGATGTCGAGGGCCTTGTGCATGAACTCGTAGTACTGCTCCCTGCTCTCGCCCCTTATAGCGTAGACCTTAACGCCGGCCTTAGCTAAAGCCGCAACTACGTCGTCCTGAGTAGATAGCGGGTTGCTCGCGGCCGCCGACACCTCGGCTCCGGCCGCTTTGAGAGTGAGAAGCAGGAAGGCCGTCTTCATCTCAAGGTGAAGGGTCGCGGCGATCCTAACGCCCTTAAACGGTTTTCTTTCCTCGAAGTCCTTCCTGATGTGCTGGAGAACCGGCATGAAGCGGGAGACCCAGTCTATCTTCTTCTCCCCGCTCGGTGCTAGGGAGATGTTCTTAACGCAGTAGTTCTTCGTGCAGTCCATAAAACTTCACCACTCACAACTCAGCGCGGGAGCTTAAAAGCCTCTCCCCAGGAAGGTTTATCTAACGTTGAAGCAACTTTTGAGCGGTGGAAGCGATGGGAATTAGAAAGCTCGGAGACACAGCATATCTCTACCTTGGAAGCCCCTCGACTCTTATTCGAGTTCATGAGGGAAAGACCGTTCTCGTTGACCCCGGTCACGGGAGCGGGAGACACAAAGACCTGAAGAGGGAAGTCAGAAAGCTTGGACTTGAGATACAGCTCCAGCTCGCAACTCACGGGCACGCCGACCACGTCTCGGTATGCCCAAAGATCGACGCCCCCCTCCTCACTCATCGCTTTGAGTTCTCAATAGCTGAAAGCTCGCTCAACAGAGAGATACTGACATTTGGGTCGAAGGCTCCAGAAGGTTTTCTGGCCTACTACATCCCGGAGGAGGTGAAGGTTCAAGGAGTTTTTGAGTGGGGCGATGAAATAGCCGGTCTAAGGGCGATTCAGCTCAACGGCCACTCTCCCGGTATGACGGGGTTTTTGGATGAGGAGAATGGTCTCCTCTATGCAGGCGACTCGTTCTTCGGCGAGAAGCTTCTCCAGTCAGTTGGTCTGTCGTATCTCGTGGACGTGGATCTCTTTCGAAAATCCCTTGAGGTTCTGCGAGAGTATGCAGGCTCAGGCTACCTCCTGATACCCTCCCACGGAAAACCAGTCTCAGGCGAAGAAGCCATCGAAACTCTTGAATTCAATATCAAACGGGTTGAGGATGCGGAAAATCTTGCCCTAGATTTTCTCAGAGAACCTCTGTCCGTGGATGAGCTTGCCTTCAGGATCATGCGCACTCTGGGCGTTGAGATCACTCCCAAAAAGCTTTCCCTGAACCTTGTGCCCGCTAGGGCACTAATAGCAGAACTCTACAACAGAGGGGAGATTGAAGCGGTCGTTGAGGACGGTCTTAGATGGGTTCGGCGGAAGAAATAGTCAGAAAAGGTTTATAGGGATTAGCTCAAAATTTCAGTGGTGGGTCTATGATAGTTGACCTTTCCCTTCCCCTCAGTGAGGAGACTCCAACCTATCCAGGCGACCCAGAGATAAGGATTCGCCCGTGGGCTTTCATAGATACCGATGGCTACTATATGAACGTCATAAAGATGGGAGAGCACTCCGGGACTCATGTGGACGCTCCGGCACACTTTGTTCCCGGCGGAAAGACCGTGGACGAGCTTTCACTCGACAAGTTTGTCGGTAAGGCATTTGTTCTCGATGTTCGCGGCGAAGAAGGTCCAGTCAAGCCTGAAGAAATTCCCGATTCTGGCTATTATGGAAAGATAGTCCTCTTCCTCACTGGCGGTAGGGAACTTTCCCCGGAGGTTGCACTTTTCCTCGTTGCCGAGGGAGTTAAGACCGTTGGAACCGACCACATGACGATAGGGGACGATACAACTCATACTATATTCCTCTCTGAAGAAATCCCAATCTTTGAGAATCTAGCAAACCTTGAAGAAGTTCTTGGAAGGGAGTTCACGTTCATAGCGTTCCCACTGAAGATAGAGGGTGGCTCAGGAAGTCCAGTCAGGGCCGTTGCGATTTTGTAGGGCTTTTTGGCTAAAATCTGGAGTTTTTATCCAACTTGAAACCTAATGAAACGTTTTGAAAAGTTTTTTGGAATCTAGAAAACCGGGGAAACGAATTATATGCCCTTGTCTCTTAGAAATTTCGTTGTGGTTTCTCTGTTCCAACAGAATTCCTTAAATATGACTTCCTTCTTAAAATAAAACCGAGGTGATGCAGGATGGTATGGAAGAAGCTTGCTACGGTCTTTATGGTGGTCATGCTATTGGCCATTACTATGGGAACTGGCAGTGTTTCAGCGGCTGAGAGCGAGGGCAGTGTTACAGTGATCCTGGTCAGCGACAACACGGCCGACAGCGGCATAGCAAAGCTCCTCGCAAATGTAACCGGGGGTGTTGTGGTCACAACTCCCTGGGGAGTCTACGAGCCTAACGTTACCGCGGAGATACTCAGCTACGCACCAGACCAGGTCATCATAATAGGCGGGCCGATGGCGGTGGTTAACCAGTACGTCAGCGACCTTGAGAGCTACAACATAACCGTATACCGCTGGGGAGGTATGAACAGATACGAGACAAACCTCATAGCACTCCAAATGGCCAAGAAGCTGGGGCTTATTAAGGAGGAGAACGTCACGGTGATTGCACCGGGTAACGATACCGCGGCCATAGAAGAGGCCATTAAGCTTGCTCTCCAGAACGGTGGTATTGTAGTTTACATTAACAAGACCGTCTCGATCGACAAGGTCAACAAGACTGTTTCCCTGAAAAAGATCATAGTTGTTCACACGCCGGTAACAGAGAAAATAGCAGAAGGCGTTATGAAGAAGCTCGTCAGGGCCAACGCTCCTGTAACCAACGTAACCGTGAACGTTAACGTTAAGATCCAGCGTATGGAACGTGCCATCCAGCTCAGAATAAACAGGATACTTAAGATAGCAAACCTGACCAACTCGAGTGAGCTGGTAGAACTTGCGAACAACCTCACGCTCGAACTTCAGGAAGTTAATAAGCTTATCCAGGAAGGCAACGTTACCGAGGCGTACAAAAAGCTCCTGTGGCTTCAGGTCAGGACGCAGTTCGCGCTGAAAAAGGCCAACTTCGTAATGGCCAAAGAGACGGGCGCTGGTAAAGTCGGTGTCATCGTCAAGCTGTGGAAAGTAAAAGCCGAGCTTCAGATCCTCCAGAGGATAGGCATAAACGTGACCGAGTACAACCAGACCCTCGTTGAAATTGAAAGCTACATAAAGGCGGGGAACTATGGCGAGGCAATGAAGCTACTCAACCAGCTTGAAAAAGAGATCAGAAGCCTCTACAAGGAGAACCGCGTGGCTCTCAGACAGTACATGAGGATGCACAGAGGCAAGGGCAACCACAATGGAAGATGGCAGAACGGTGGGAACCAGACTTCGGTAGGCAAGCCTTGATTTAACCATTTTCTCTTCTCCGCTCTTTTTTCTCTCTCAGGTACGGATAGCGCATTATGTGGCCGCAGTTAAGACACGTTATAACGACGTGGGGATAGGGCTTGTCCCTGAGCCTCACCCTCGCGTTCACCCCAGGAACGAGGAAGGCGTGGCACTTCTTGCAGTAGCGCCTCTTCCATTTCCTTGGCATCCGTATCTTGGCCTTCTGCTGAACAGCGAGGGCTATTTCCACGTACCTGTTGGCCAGCTCCGGCGAATACGGGAAGACTCTCTCCGCAAGTGTGAAAAGGGTCTCTACCCTTTCCCGGGCTATTCTCTTCTTCTCCCTCTGCTCCCTTCTCCTGATGTCCTTTTTCCCCATGCTACCACCTTATCAACCTAAGCTTCCCGGGGAATGGTTCGTAAAGGTAGCCCTCGCGGAGGAGGTTATCTATTATCTCCTCAGCCTTCCCCTTTGCAATCCCGTACTCCACAAGCGCATTTATGTACTCTTCTCTCGAAACTGTGCCGTCCTCCCTCGTCGCCTCCAGGTTGGCGAAGATCCCAAGTGCCCTGCCGGCGAGCCTGTCGCTCCCAACGTAGCGCTCATATTCCCTTATAAGCCTTAGCTTCTCCTTCTCAGGGAGTTCGTTTACCCAGAGGTCGGTGAGTTCCTGGTAAATCCCGATTAAGTCCGTTATCAGCGGCTTTGAGAGCCGTCCCTCCAGCCGGGCCATTGAACCCAACAACCTAGCTCCCAGACGGTAGCGCAGGTTCGCGTTGAAGACCTTCCCGGAGAGGGTGAGTGCATCGAACAGCTCGCCGTACTCCCGCCTGTTCTTTGTGAGGAATGACTCAAACTTTTTTCCATAGTCCTTAAGCTCCCACGGGTTTAGTGTGCCGAGCTTTTCTCTGGCTAGCATTACAGTGACTATCAGGTTTGGGACCAGCTCCTCAAGCTCCCTGTTTCTCTCGTAACTAACCGGCTCTGTCAGGACAAACGGCGTCTCAGCCAACAGCGCCGCTTCATCCTCAGGCCTTATCCAGGCTCTTGGCGTAAGGAAAGTTGCCTCCTTTTTCTCAAAAGTTTTCAGCGCCCACTTCGGGACTGGAACTTTACTCTCAAGCAGGGTCTTGTTGTGGGGAACGTAGTAAAGGGGACCTGCTCTTGAAGGCCGTGTGAATCTGAAGTCTACCCCTAGAAGGCCGTCGTCTTCAATTTCTGCCCACTTGTCCCTCCTCAACTGCATCTCCCAGGGGAGCAGGGAGTGGATGTACCTTAGAGCCTCCCACAGGGAAAGCATAACGTTCTTTGAACCCTCGAGCCCATTGAACCCTGAAAGAGTGAACCCGTCAAGCCAGTTCGTACCCACTACAAAAGGTGCTGTGAGGAGGGAATACGTGATTGCTCTCTCCAACTCATAGCCCGCGTATATAGTGTCGGAGATTAACCCCTCGAGCTCACTTTTTGAGAGGGCAAGTGTGCGGTAGTCCTTCCAGTATTCGGAGTAGTCGGCGGGTGATATTCTCGTCGTGTGTAGCAGTCTTAGAGTTCCAAACGGGTAAGCGTCGATAACTCCTTCGGCCTCTACATATTCGCCGGGTTGGATTTTTGCGTTTATCACCGTGCTCTCAGTTATCTCGATGACAAGGTAAGCTCGAAGACCGCGGTAGCTTTTCATCTCGGAAGGTGCCGCAGGAGACAGTAGGTAGTAGATGCCATCCCTGGGTGCGTTTGGTGGCCTTCTCAGAATTATGAATCCCCTGACACTGATCTCCTCCCCGTTCTTGGCTCGCTGTATGGAATTGAGGAAGTC
Source organism: Thermococcus peptonophilus (assembly GCF_001592435.1). Classification (NCBI taxonomy): domain Archaea; kingdom Methanobacteriati; phylum Methanobacteriota; class Thermococci; order Thermococcales; family Thermococcaceae; genus Thermococcus; species Thermococcus peptonophilus. The sequence continues at coordinate 702,708 of NZ_CP014750.1, read as the reverse complement.
CTTGACCCTTCTCTCAGGAGTTACTACCGGCCGTTTCTCCATGTAGATCAGTTCTATGAGCTCCTCCATCGAAACCTGCTCAACCGTAAAGTTTATAAAGTCATCTCTGGAGCAATAACTCGGCACGGCGGCCATAGCGGCGGGGCTACACCCGGTCTCGTTTCGACCCCGGAAGTTAAGCCCGCCAGCGTTCCCGGGTGTACTGCCCTCCGAGAGGGGGCGGGAAACCGGGAACGCCGCCGGCCACTAACTTTCTGTCGTAATTATCTACACAAAAGCTATTTAAATTTTGGAAGCTTATGTTTTCTGGTCGGTTGTTATGCTTGGTAAATCCAAAGGGGGCAGAGGTGACTGGGATTACATAGTGCAGAATCACCCTGAGATAATTGAGGAACTGAAGAGTCTGTACAATTGGGATGAGATTAAGTCAATAATTCCTGAGGCAGAAAACCTTGGGGCTTACCATCTGATTTCTCTTCAGGCCATAGCTGCTGTTGTTAGGGAGCTTAAAATCCATAGGGGGCAATTAGGTGAAAGGATAGAGATCTTAACCTCCAAGCTCGATGATCTCAGCACTGCTCAGCGGGACCAGTACACTTCTCTTGAAAAGCGCCTGAAGGAGCTGGAGGGCAAGATTTCCACCTTAGAACAGAGAACCCTCTTTATGGACAGCATAGAGGCAATGATTCCACGCATGAATGAGCTTGAGGAGAAGCTTGAGAGGCTACCAGCCGAGCTTTATAAACGGCTAGAAGAGGCATATTCTCAGAAGCTTGATGAAGACATGAGAAAGATAGTCGCCGAAAAAGTCGATGAGTTGAAACGGGAGCTGGAGCAGGAGACGCTTTCAGTGGGGGTTGAACTTGCCAAGACTCTCAAGGAGATTCAGGAGCACTACGAACGGCTCGTGCAGGAAAACGTCAGGTTGAAGGGTCTGGCTCGGGAGAACGAGACCCTAAAGAGGCAGCTGATTGAGAAGGAAAGAGAGCTGGAAGAACTGAGAAAGAGGCTGGCTCTGATGGATGAAATGGCTACGAGAGTTGAGAAACTGGGAGAAAAAATTAACGCCTACGAGTCTCAGCTTAAAAGAATGAGGGTGGCTGAAAAGCAGCTGCTTGAGATTACCGGTGCAAAGGACGTTTCTTCGGCCCTTGAAGTAATCAAAAAAGACTTCATCCCGCGCTCAAAGTTCGAGAGGATTCTTGGTGAGGTAAAGGCCGCCGTTGCTGCTATGGACACTTTAAAGGAGGAAAACGAAAGGCTACGCAGGGAGAACGAAAAGCTCAAAGAAGCCCTTAAAATGCTTCTCCAGGAGAGAACAGCGGGTGAGAACACCGAGGAAGGGTCATCCCTTTTCGAGGAGGAGAAGCTCTGAGAGTGCCTCGTCCACCTTGCGCTTTACCAGGCCGCTCCGCTCATCAAGCTCCTTGAACTTTTCGATGACTATGGCACGAAGCTTCTTGTTCTTTTCTGCTAGCTTTGCAAGGGTTTCGACTGCACTCGCGCGCACAACATCGTCCTTATCATTCAGGAGCGCAAAGAGCTTTGGGAGAAATGGGGTCACGTACCTCAGCCCGTTATCCCCCAGGGCCGAGATGAAGTTTAAGGCGGCGAGCTTGTCGGCATTGCTCTTCGAAGTGAGCAGTACCCCAATGTCTTTGAAAACCCCGCTGAGGAGTGATGGATTTGCCCTCATAATCTCCTCGAGCACGTAGGTCATGTTTATCTTAATCTTTGGATCCCCAAGGCGGTAGTTTGCGAAAATTATTGGCACAACTTTTCTGACTTCTTCTGGGTTGATCCTTGACAGCAGGCCGAATGTTCTCGCTATTTCCTGTGTTAACGGAACAGATTCGCTCCTCCTCACCATGACCATTAATTTCGTAACAAGGGCACTCTGAAGCTCCGGTGTTTCTTCTATTATTGCCGAGAGTACCCTAAGGGCGTTTTTCTGAACGGTCCACAGGTCATCATCGAGGAGGCCGATTATTTCTTTAAGGAACTCCTTGTCGATGGCGGCCCTTGCTATTATCTCCTGCATTCGCTCTCCTGTCGCCAGAGCCTCCCTTAGGTCCAGCTCTTCCTCCATCTTCCCACCGCGGTACAAATCGTCAAAGTTTTATATTAATCTTTTCATCTGTCCCTGGTGAAAACTATGAGGCAGATAAAGGGTATTTCAGTGCTGTTGCTTGCCCTCGCAGTGCTCTTTCTTCCGGCTGTTTCAAGCTCGGAAAATCCCGTGCTGTGGAAAGGTTCGGTCTGCAGTGATATTCAGTACCAGAAGAGTATTGAGGCCGTCGCGATAACCAATACAACGGTCTATGCTGCCTGTTCCTACCGCCAGATTACAAACTCCTCAGGAGTAATCGGTGTGTACTACCTCGGAACGCTCTACGCATATTCCTTAACCGGTTCAAAACTGTGGGAAAATGCTTCTGGCTACGTTGTCAAGCTCTATCCAATCGATGGGGATGTTCTCGCGGGCAGTCTTGGGGGGTTGATTCTGTTCGACAACTCCGGCAGAATACTCTCCGTGGCCGACACCATGGGCAAGCTCTACGACTTCATGGTTAGAGATGGCGTTGTTTATGCTGCCGACGGTGACTATTTCATATCCGGCCCGAACTCTTCGGTGGAGTACAAAGGTCACCTCTATGCCATCAGACTTGGAAAAAATCTAACGTTCATGTGGAACGTCTCTATTGGTGACATGCTCTCGAGGGTGAGGGTTGGAAATGGAGTCATATACGCTTCCTCTGGGTTCCCATCAGGATATTCATTCTCGCACCAGTTTGGATCGCTCTATGCGTTCTCTCTTGACGGCAAGCCCCTATGGAACATAACAATCGGGCACTGGGTCAGGGATGTGGAGGTCTGGGACGGTAACGCTCTCTTAGGGACGGGTTTTGACAATTCAAAGGGCGAGATTTATCTGGTTTCCCCCAATGGGAAAGTTCTGATGAACATGAGTACCTTCTACGTCGAGGACATCCTCGTAGCCGGCAACACCGCCTACGTCTCCGGTTATGACGGGCAGAACGGCACCGTAATGTCAATAAAGCTTCCGTCCGGAAAGGTGCTCTGGGAACAGAGGCTCCCTTATAGGGCCAAAGCAATGGCGTATTCAAACGGCCTTCTCTTGGTTGGTGTTGGCAAGTTTGAACAGAAGATCCAGAACGGCACTACTTATATCTACAGCGTTGGTTCTCTCTACGCCCTCGATCCGGAGAGCGGAAAGGTCGTCGGAAGTGTTCCCAATACTGGTTATGTGAGGAGCATTGCCGTTCTCGGTGACAGGGCGGTTGTTGGTACTGCCAGCTCGGAGTTCTACTTGATTGACATCAATGCTATCCGAGAGAAAAAAGCCACCTGCGGGCCTGGGATGGTGGTTCTATTGGTTGTACTTCTTGGATTCCTGATTCGTAGGCTATAATCATTTTTGCTTTTTATTTACTCGACTATGAGACAATTCGTATTGTATATTCTACAATCAATTGCCGATGAGATTTTATTTTGAATGGCAACAACATAACTGAATGGTCTTCTATTGATAGAGTTTAGACCTAGATAAAGGACAAGATTTATACGAAAAAGTTATATACCCTGCAATCGCTAATTGAACTGTGGTAGCGTGCTCAATTAACATCAGCGGGCTACAATCAGTTCCAGCATTTCGGGGGTGACAGGATGAACTCGGTAGTGATTGAACCACAGGTATTGCGCTCCCTTCACCGTAGCGAGCTTAGAAAGAGGATACTGATGTACCTCAACGAGATATATCCCTCCGCAACTTACCTGTCCGAGATAGCGCGGGTGATCGGCTCCGACCCCTCCAACGTCCGCGGGGCCTTGGTGGGTCTCGGGAACAGGTACAACAACGAAAGTTCCCTCGTTTATCTTGGCCTTGTTGAGGAAATAAGCAGGAACGGCTTCAAGTACTACCGTCTAACAGAATATGGCAAAAAAGTCGTTGATTACCTCAAAGAATATCACCGCTATTACAGGCGCTTCCTGTGAGGTGGAGAGATGTCCACCCCCCTAATCCGTGCCGTTGATACCAACCTAGACCTTATGACAGAGATGTCCCTATTTTTTATAATTTCACTCGGTATAAAGCGCGGCATTTTTTCAGCTCTTTCAAAACGGCCTTCTCTCTCGGGGTTCATGGATGAAATCGGAATCCCCAACAGAAGGCTCCTCTCCCGCTTCTTAGTAACTCTTGATAGGCTCGGCATAATCAGAACTAACGACCATGTTGAGCTGGTAAGCTTCTCCCATGACCTGATCATTACTGCGGAAAGGTACTATCCCTTGGCTCCGGACTGGGCGTCCGTTCTTGAGGAGATATACAAGATGGCTGATTATGCCTTCATAACGCCCACTCATCCCCAGATCATCATGGACTTCGATAAAGATGCCGATTTTTGGGACATGAGGATGAGCACATCCTTTTCCACTCTTTACCGACAAGCGATAGCTGAAGTGGCGGGTATAACTGCGGGCATGTCGGTTCTGGATATCGGCTGTGGCTCGGTCTCTCCTGCATATTTCGGCAGGCTCGTCGGGTACGACGGCTTTTACCTGGGCCTGGACTACTCCTATGCACTCCTTGACATAGCCCGTGCTAGAATCGCTGGAGAGGCTCTTCCCGTCGTTCTAAAGGAGATGGATGCCACCCTTATACGCCCGGTGAATTCCTATGACGTTGTAATAATGAGCTTTTTCCTTGAGTACATCCGGAATAGGAAAAGGGTCATAAAAAACGCCCTTGAGGGCCTCAAGGAGGGGGGAAAGCTCGTTATCCTTGATCCATTTAGGGACCGGTTTAAGTACGTTCCTGCCCTGGAGTTTTTTGAGTCCCTCAACAAGGACTTTGTGGGATTCCCCTCAGTTTCGGAAATAAAGGAGATAGTCTCCAGCTTGGACTTCGAAGTGGATGTAAAGTCTCCGGGCAGAAGCTTCCTTATACTGGAAAAATTATGAGCTTCTTTTTTTGTTTATGTACCTACATATGTAGGTACACAGCTACTTACACTACCAACAACAAAAAAGGCCTTTATATAATCCCGTTGTAAAGATTAGCGCAAAGAACCCCAGGGGGTGCGTGGCTAATGAAGACTAGAACTAGGAAAGGTGCGGTTGGTATTGGGACTTTGATAGTGTTTATTGCCATGGTGCTCGTTGCGGCAGTGGCCGCGGCAGTGCTGATCAACACCAGCGGCTACCTCCAGCAGAAGGCTTCCAGCACTGGAAGAGCTAGCACCCAACAGGTTGCCAGTGGAATCCAGGTCGAGAGGGTTGTTGGTAAGGCCAACGGAAGCCTTGAATACATCCAGCAGTTGGCGGTATACATAACGCCCAACGCCGGTAGCGCAGGCATTGATCTCAAGAACACCAAGCTTGTTCTCAGCAATGGAACCGTTGAGGCTGTTCTAATGTATAACACCACCGCTAGTGCCTTTACTGAGGGCCCAGTTGCTGACATCTTCGACACTACCCTTAATGCTTGGGCAAATATTAAGCAGAACCAGACCAACTACGGTATCATTGTCATCCAAGATGGAGACTCCAGCCTTAGCGCCAACTATCCAACCCTCAACGAGGGTGACATCGTCGTTCTGACGGTCAAGGTCGGAACCGATGACAAAACTGGTGTCTTCGGCTACGGAATAGCCCCGGGCAAGAAGGTCACTGGTGAGGTTGTTCCTGAGTTTGGTGCCCCAGGAGTCATCGAGTTCACCACTCCCAGCACCTACACTGAGCAGGTTATGGAGCTTCAGTGATTTTATTTCTTTTCCAAATTTCTAGGATGGAGGTGAGAGAATGAGAAAGGGAAGAAAGGGTGCTGTCGGAATCGGCACCCTGATTGTGTTCATCGCGATGGTGCTAGTGGCTGCAGTGGCGGCGGCAGTGCTGATTAACACAAGTGGCTACCTCCAGCAGAAGGCTTCCAGCACCGGCAGGGAGACCACCCAGGAAGTTGCCAGTGGAATTCAGGTCACCAAGGTTGTCGGTTACATTGACGATGCCACCACGCCCGCTGAGGGTAAGATAACAAGGCTCGCTGTTTATGTCTCTCCGAACGCTGGCTCTGCTGGCATTGACCTAAGGAAGACCAGGATAATCCTCAGCGACGGCAACTCCCAGGCGGTGTTCTTCTACAGGTACGACGACTACAATGCCAACCTTTCGGCTATGATAAACACATCGCTTGTTAACGCTTACACCACCAGCAACGAGACCTACTACGTCGCCCTTAGCGACGGAACGAACACCTACATCATAAATGGCTTTCCGAGCAGTGCTATAAGCTGGGATGAAACTAACAAGAAGTTGATTCTCACGGGTGCTACTGTTAGCGTTAGTGGAAGCACCTACACAATTTCATATAGTTCAACTTCGACTGATACCGCCAACATAACCTTTACAAATGAAGTCATCAGCATTGGACCGGCATTCACTGATGGCGTTGTTGCCAACATCTTTGACAAGACCCTTGAGAGCTGGGGTAACATAACCAGTTCCACCAACTTCGGAATAATCGCTATTCAGGACGCTGACAACTCCCTTAAGCCCAAGTATCCAACGCTCAACGGCGGTGACGTTGCCGTGCTCACAGTTCCTGTTGGAGGCAACTACTACTGGGTCGACAGGGCAGTCAGCGGCGTGACCCTACAGTATGTTGATCCTAACACGGGTACTTCAACCTCTGCATCAATTACCAAGATAACCCGCCTCTACGTCTTCAGCTCAGTGTTTAGCAATGGATTCGAGCCGAGGCAGAAGGTCGAGGGCAAGGTCGTTCCTGAGTTCGGTGCCCCAGGAGTCATCGAGTTCACCACTCCAACCAGCTACACTAGCTTTGTCATCGAGCTCCAGTGATGTCCTTTCCCAATTTATCTGAGGAGGTGAGTGATGATGTTTAGGAAGAGGAAGGGTGCGGTTGGTATTGGAACCCTCATCGTGTTCATTGCCATGGTGCTCGTTGCGGCAGTGGCCGCGGCAGTGCTGATCAACACCAGCGGCTACCTCCAGCAGAAGAGCCAGGCCACAGGAAGGCAGACCACTCAGGAGGTAGCCAGCGGAATAAAGGTCACCAGCGTCGTTGGATGGGCTCAGAAGAACGCCGATAATACCTTCGACAACATAACCAAGCTCGCCATCTACGTTACTCCGAACGCTGGCTCTGCTGGCATTGACCTAAGGAAGACCAGGATAACCCTCAGCGACGGCAGGATTGAGGCTACCCTCGAGTACAACGAGAGTGTCTACACCAACACCCCTGTTGAGGACGTGTTCAGCGACACAACGATAAATTGGGCCAATCTTAAAGCCACTGGCTTTGGCATAATCGTCATCCAGGATAGCGATGGCTCAGTCAAGCAGAACTTCCCGACCCTCAACAAGGGTGACATAGTTGTCCTTGCAGTCAACGCTGGTGCCGTGTTCAGCGATACCAACGGAATAGCGCCCGGCACCAAGGTCACTGGTGAGGTTGTTCCTGAGTTTGGTGCCCCAGGAGTCATCGAGTTCACCACTCCCAGCACCTACACCCAGAGCGTCATGGAGCTCCAGTGACTTCTTAATCAATTTCCTTTTCGTTCTTTGAAGATTTTTCGGAGGTGATGGTATGCGTAGGGGAGCAATAGGCATCGGCACACTCATCGTCTTCATTGCAATGGTGCTGGTGGCCGCAGTGGCTGCGGGGGTTATCATAGGTACAGCGGGCTACCTCGAGCAGAGGGCTCAAGCCGCCGGAAGGCAGACCACCCAGGAAGTTGCAAGTGGTCTGAAGGTCGTCAATGTCTACGGCTACACTAACGCAACTCCTCCGAGCAGTGGCACAATCCAGAGGATGGTCATATTGATCTCCCCAAATGCCGGCAGTGAGGGCATTGATCTGAGCAACGTCAAAATAGTCCTTAGTGACGGTAGGAGGTTGGTTGTGTATAACTATTCAGGTAGCTTCCAGAATGCGGAGAGTGTTAAGGACCTCTTCAACACTACAGAGGTTCCAATATGGAACAACATAACGAACAATGCCAGCTTTGCCATAGCAGTTATCAACGACATAGGCAGTGAAATGCAGAACAGCCACCCGACACTCGAGTTCGGGGACATGGTGGCACTGTGCATCTGGACGACGATGTTCGAGTACGAGGGCAAGAACGGCATAGGACCAAGCACCAAGATAACAGGAAAGGTCATCCCCGAGAGGGGCGCCGCCGGTGTGCTCGACTTCACCACGCCGGCTACCTTCAGCTACAACGTGATGCAGCTCCAGTGAGGTGATGCGAGATGAGGAGGGGAGCAATAGGCATTGGAACCCTGATTGTGTTCATATCTATGGTGCTAGTAGCTGCAGTAGCCGCTGGGGTGCTCATAAGCACGAGCGGTTACCTTCAGCAGAAGGCAATGAGCACCGGCAGGCAGACAACCCAGGAGGTCGCGAGCGGAATAAAGGTTCTCAACGTCTATGGCTACACACCGGCGAATCCACCCGGAAGTGGGAACATAACAAGAATTGTCATTTACGTTAGCCCGAACGCTGGCAGCTCTGGAATAGACCTTGCCCATGTGAGAGTTGTCCTCAGCGACGGGAAGAGGATGGCGGTTTACAGGTACGTTGATCCTGAGGGAGATGGTATTACTGATAACTACTTCCTCTACAGTGGTGACGTAGAGAATGTATTCGCGGACGTTGGGGAGAATTCAACGGGCTCGGTAGCTAACCTAACTGGCATTCCAGCGACAGCCAATGATATAGTCACGCTATGGAAGAACCTCTACTATTATATGACGCAGGTCACTCCTAAAAAGATGCTATTTGGCATCATCGTTGTCAGCGATGCCGACAAGAGTCTCAGCGGTAGCTGGCAGCATCCGACTCTCAGCTGGGGTGACATAGCGGGAATAGCCCTCTGGACAATTCCTTTTGACGACGATGCTAACACACCCGGATACGGAATTCCCCCGGGAACCAAGGTGACTGGAAAGGTCATTCCAGAGAATGGCGCGGGAGGGGTCATTGACTTCACGTCTCCATCAACGTACACAAGCAACCTGATGGAGCTCCAGTAAAGGGGGTGGGACTGCATGGCACTCGACTTCCTTTCATCTTTGTTCAAGAAGAAAAAGGATGAAAGCTCCACCCCCGAGGAAGAGCACATTGACCTGGAAGAGCTTGAAGAGAGCGTCGAGAACAGAGAGGAGAACGAACAGCTGAACCAGCTCATGGAGAGAGTTAATGAGATAGAGAACGACCTTCCGAGGATAAAGATCGGCATTGACACCCTCAAGAAGCAGATGCAGGAGCTGAGGGACGAAATAGACAGGCTCGACAAGACGATAAAGGACGTCATGATGCTCTACGAAGTCATAAGCCAGGAAATAAACCCGTTCAAGGAGCAGATGAGCCAGGAAAACCCGCTCTCCAGTGAGATCCAGGACATCAGGAAGGAGATTGAGGATCTCAAGCTTGAAATTGCTCAGATCAAAAACGACATTAAGGTGCTCGCGGGATATGGTGTTGATCTGGACTCGATCATATACGAGGTCCTCGCGGAGGTGTGATGCATGGAGATGGCAAGACTCGTCACAGAGGCCGACATCAACGCCAAGCTGTCCGAGCTGAAGGGCAAGGTTCCCAGCGTCATAATCAATGATCTCAGGGAGAAGCTGATAGCCAGGAAGGACAACCTCACCTACGAGCAGCTGGAGAAGATAGTCCAGAAGGTGCTGGAAACCTACGGCAACCAGGTGACCAAGTACGAGGAGCTTAGCAAGAGGGTGGACGAGCTTGGCAAGAGGCTGACTGACCTCAGCATGCAGCTCAGCAGACTCGTTGAGACCCTTGAAACCGCTAAGTTCGACGTTCACGAGAAAAAGGCTGAGAAAGTCTCCGAAAAGGTCGAAGAAGTCCACGAGAAGATTGGAAAACTTGAGGAGCTTCTTGAGGGCGGGGAGGAGAAGGAGGAAACTCCGTCAGAGGTCGTCCAGAAACTTGATGAGCTCCGTAAGAAGATTGAGGAGCTAGAGGAGAAAGTTGAGGCTAAGACCGCTGTTGAAAAGCTTGAAGAGGCCCAAGAAAGGCTCGAAGAGCTCCAGGAAAAAATACGGGCTGGTGAAGAGGTCAGTGAGGAGGAGCTTGCGGAGGCCGAGAGGGCAGTGGCCGAGGCTCAGGAGGAGGTTGCCCGCGCTGCAGAGGAGGCCGCAGAAGAAGTCTCCATTCCCGCGGAGATAGAGGAGGTTCCCGCAGAGGAGACGGTTGAAGTTCCTGCAGAGATAGTTCCTGAAGAGGCTCAGCCAGAGATTGTGGAAGAAGCCCCCGAGGTTGGTGGTGAGGAGGTAGCACCTGAAGTGGAGGAGGCACCTTCAGAGGTACAGCCCGAAGAAGTTGGGCCAGCCGAAGAAACAGCCCCTGAAATGACGGGGGCTGGTGAAGCCCTTCCGCAGGAGGAAGCCCCTGAAGAGGTTTCGGTTGAAGAGGTTCCCGCTCACGAAGTTGTTGAAGAAGAAAAGAAGGAGGAAGGTGGTGTTGAGATGACAAGCCAGCTCCAGATTCCCGAGGATATAGCAAACCTCCTCTTCGAGGAGGAGCCAAAGAAAGCTAGGCTTGAGAAGCTCCCAGAGGACATCGTTTCAACAATGATAGCGCTCAAGTGGCTTGGCTTCCTGATCGACAGGGTCGGAATACAGAACCTTGAGAGAGTACTGGAGTTCTACTACGAGATAGGCTGGATAAGCGAGGAGGTTCTCAACCAGCTCCTGAACTACGCAAGGGGAACTAGGCCACACCACAGAGACCCCGAGTGGAAGCCAGCCGAAAAGCTCACTGTCCAGGATCACCTCATAAGCCTGCTCTTCATCGAGAGACTCAGGGGCCTCAAGATAAACAGGGCCGTCCTCGACAAGCTTGAAAGAGAAATCAAGATGCTGGAAAAGACCCTCGACGAGTTTTACGGAATTTGAGGTACAGAGATCGGGGGGCGGCCTATGGGGTTCAGCGTGTCAGCGAGTGCAGCGATCATCTTTATCTCATTTTTAATAGCTGCCAGCACACTCTACACTGCGTGGGACAACACTTACACAGCTGTCCAGGCCGCCCGGGAGGATTGGTATAATCTAAAGCTCTCTTGGGTTCATTCACGTGTGGAGATAGTGTCGATAACAAGTGATGGTGTGAATGTGACGGTTGATTACATTAACAACGGTACGACTCTCTCTGCTAGGCATCTCGACATATTTCGCGATGGGGTGTACAGCTCAACACTTGATGAGGACTACCTCCTTCCGGGGGAGGTCAATGGGATAGTACATTCTGATGTTTCCGATGGTGACCATGTGTTTGAATATGTCTTTGATAACGGCTGTATACTGAGGTTCAACTTCACGAAGTCCGGGACGAGTGTAACCCTCAACAGCCAACAGTGGTACTGTCCAACGGAGGTGGGCTGATGGCGGCAGGGGGGCCAGCGAGCGAGCTGATAATGTTCATCGTGGCAGTGCTCGTCGCAGGGAGCGTCGCAGGGGCGCTCGCTTATGTGACCACCGACATAGCCCACGGTATGAACGACAGGGGGGCGATGCTCGCCGACCAGCTCAGGACTGACTTCGCGATAATCAACGATCCCACCAATATACCTGTGGCGGGAACTGGACCCTACAACTACACGTTTTACGTCAAGAATATAGGTAAGACCTCCATCCCATTTACCTCAAGCGCGATCCAGGTCTTCATTGATGGTGGCATCATCCCCCCGGCAAACCTGACGTTTACAGATGTAAACGGCAACTCAATAACGACTCTCAACCCCTACGAGGTCGGAGTGATAACAGTCACTCTAGGGAATCAGCTCACAACTGGAACACACAAAATCCTCATCGTGCTTGAGAACGGAAAGAAGAGATCGCTGGTCTTTGAGACCTGATTATAGAGCCAGCTAAAATAACGCCTCCCGGTGGTGGTCACGTTGGTCGAGGAACTCCTCAAGATAGAGCTCAAAGGCGATGAGCTGCACAGGCGCCTTGGCGGTGGAATCCCCGCCGGGACAATAATGTTAGTTGAGGGTGACAGGGGGAGCGGTAAGTCTATATTCGTCCAGAGACTTCTCTATGGCTTTCTGATGAATGGCTACACAGCCAGCTACATCTCAAGTCAGTACACCACCGTTGAGTATATCAAACAGATGGAATCCCTAGGCTATAGCATAATCCCTTTTCTAATCAGAAAAAAGCTGGTCTTTGTATCCCTCTACCCTCTACTCTCAGGTGTGAGTGAGAAGAGGAAGTTTTTGAGCAGGCTTTTCGGCGAGCCTAGGCTGTGGGAGCCCAACGTCATGATTATCGATGCATTTTCATCGCTGCTCTCCCGAGAGCAGGATCCCGATGCCGTGAGGGATTTCCTCCTCTATGTCAAGAAGATGGCCTCCCTAGATAAGGTGATAATTCTCACCGCCAACACGGAGGAAATAGACAGGGACTCTCTCTTTGTCCTAGAGGAAGCTGCCACCATGCTGATCCGCCTCAACGTTAAGGTGTTTGGTGGTGACCTGAAAAACTCCGCGACTATTGTGAAGTACAACAACGCTAAGGGAGTCTTCCAGAAGATAATACCCTTCCGCGTCGAGCCGAAGGCCGGGCTTATAGTAGAAATAGCGGCGGTGGTGTGATATGGCGCAGACGGTTATCAGCGACACCTTCGAAGACGCAATGGCGAGGAACCCCCACCTCAGGAAGTACATTGAGCAGTTCAGGAAGAAGTATGGCAGGATTCCGGAGTTTCACGCCCAGCTCAGCAGGGACATGAAGGACATACCGTACCCCAACATACTCTACCCGGTCGGTGACCCAATATTCGTCCACATCTTCACCGACCCTGTCACCGCCGAGAAGCGTTACATCGTCATAGAGCCCAGGATAGAGAGTGTTGATGAGGAAGAGAAGTACAAACTCATCAAGGACAAGATACTAGAGCTTGCACCGACGAGGGACATCCCAGAGGACCAGGAAGAGTTTGAGAGATTCCTAGATGCCCTTTTTGACGAAGCCGTCCTCAGCCTTGCAAAGGGTAAGAGAACAAAGTTCACCATAACCAAGGACGAGATGGAGAAGTTCCGATACCTCATAAAGCGCGACATCATTGGTATAGGCCCTCTGGAACCTCTGGCGAGGGATCCCTACATTGAGGATATCCACATCATAGGTGCTCACAACGTTTCCCTCGTCCACAAGATATTCGAGATGATGCAGACAAACATAGACTTTGGCGATGATGTCAAGCTGGCGGACTACTTCAAAAACATGGCTGAGCGCATAGGAAGGCCGGTGAGTGACCGCAATCCAATAGTGGATGGTGCTCTGCCTGACGGTTCCCGTATCAACATAATATACTCCCCGGACATTTCGATAAAGGGTCCGAGTGCGACCATCCGTAAGTTCTCCGCGACCCCGATAAGCATAACACAGCTAATAGCATGGGGTACCCTGAGCGCGGAGGTTGCTGCATATCTGTGGATAGCCCTTGAGTACGGAATGAGTGTCTTCGTCTGTGGCGAGACGGCCTCTGGTAAGACAACGCTCCTAAACGCGATAATTCCTTTCATCAAGCCAGGATCAAAGATTTACACCGCTGAGGATACCCCCGAAGTCCAGGTTCCCCACCCTGTCTGGCAGAGGCTCATAACTAGGGAGCGCGGCCCGGAGGAGAGCAGGGTCACGCTCTTCGACCTCCTGAAGGCAGCCCTGCGTTCGAGGCCGAACTACATCATCGTCGGTGAGATCCGTGGTGCCGAAGGTGCTATAGCCTTCCAGGCAATGCAGACTGGCCACCCGGTTATGTCTACCTTCCACGCCGGTGACATAAAGAAGATGATCCAGCGTTTTACTGGCCACCCAATCAACGTGCCGATAACCTTCATTGACAACCTGAACATAGCAGTCTTCCAGCAGGCTGTTTACATTAAAGGGAAGTTCCTCAGGAGGACCGTGAGCGTCGTTGAGATCGAGGGCTACTACGAGGAGCTTGGTGGTGTCGCGACTAGGAACGTCTTTGAGTGGGATCCCGTCTCAGACAGGCACATATTCCGTGGATTCAACAACTCGTACATCTTAGAGAGGAAGATAGCGGAAATAGCTGGTTATGAGGATCCAAAGGACATTTACAACGAGCTGTTCCTGAGGGCGAGAATACTCCAAAGAATGGTCGAGCTCGGAATAACGAACTACTGGGACGTCTACAGGGAGATCAAGGCCTTCTATCTTAAGGGTCTCGAGGGCCTCAGCTTCAGAATTTGAGGTGATGACAATGCCGGAAGAGAAAGCCAGTATCTTCACCAAGGCCGATCTAAACATGGAATCCTACATCAAGGGTATTCTCCTGCCCTATCTTGGAATCTCGGCAGTGCTCTTCATAGTCATAGGTTTTATAACGAGAATTCTCCCAGTCGCCAGAAGCCTCCGGGTTCTCATGTTTTTGATACCCATAGTTCTCGTAGTCTACGCCGTGGCTTATCCATACATAGTGGCAGACTCCAAGAAGATTTCGATAAACTCAAAGATGCCGTACTTCATCACCTATTTTGCAGTCCTGTCCACGAGCGAGATGGGCAGGAGCGATCTTATATCTATACTTTCCAAGGATCCAAAACTCGGTGCTATAGCCAGTGAGCTGAAAAAGGTTCATACACTTGTGAACAAACTTCATCTTGCGATGCCGGAAGCCTTTCGCTTTCTGGCTAGGAGGACACCCAGCAGAATGTTTGCGGACTTCTTGGACAGACTTGCGTACTCCCTTGACAGTGGTGTTGATTTAAAGGACTACCTCTTCCAGGAGCAGAAAACGGTTATGGATGATTATGAGACCTTCTACGAGGGAGCGCTCTATGATCTCGACGTCTTTAAAGAGATATACGAGTCCATTATAATCTCCGTCGTCTTCATAGCGTCGTTTATTATCATCGGCCCGATCATTACGGGAATGGATATAGGTAGAATGGGCCTCTACGCACTCCTCATGATAATAGCCGCTGAAGTTGGCGTTCTGCTTGTCATTAAGTTCAGAATGCCTGAAGATCCAATCTGGGCCGACAGCAAGGGAATAAGGGATCCTAAAAGGGAGCACATCAAAATGGCAGCAATATACTCGGGCATTGGAACCGTTATACTGACGCTGGCTTATTTCCTTTTCATCAGGCAGAGGTTCACTATTCCTGAGCCGTTTGTGGTGGCGATAGTTCTCACACCTTTCTACTACCTGGGAATGGTTGTCGATAAAGAAGAAAAGCGCATCTTCAGGAAGGATGAGAACTTTCCTGCCTTCATCAGGAGTCTCAGCTCTTCACTTGCCGCGAGCGGTGCATCTCTGGTTCTCGTTCTTAAGTACCTTAGCGCCCACGACTTCGGTTCTCTCACAGATGACATTAAGGCCCTTTATAGAAGGCTTGCCATTAGGGTTGATAGAGACAGGGCATGGGACTTCTTCATTGCCGGGACCGGGAGCTGGCTTATAGGAATATTCTCGGAGATATTCAGGGAGAGCCTTCGTATGGGTGCCGAGCCGGACTATGTGGGCTTGGTTATAAGCAGGAACTTCGAGAGGATCGTCAGGCTCAGGAGAAAGAGACAGCAGAGCATAGCTAGCTTTATAGGCATAATCTACGGCCTCACTGGGGCTTTTGCATTCGCTCTCGCGGCGTCCTTCCAGGTGGCGGTCTCAATAAACAACCTGTTTTCACAGATGGACTTAGGAGCGGCTTCGAACTACATTGGGGACATAATACACGTGATACCCCCGACGGGCATGACATTTCTGATGTACATAATGCTAACCATGATGATCCTTCACTCACTGCTATCCTCGCTGGTAATCAAGCTGGCGGATGGAGGACACGTACTCGGCTCTGCTCGATACTTTGTGATTCTCGCATGGATATTCGCCGTTGGGATGTACCTTGGCCAGACGTTGATGGCGAGAATGATGGGAACAGGCGGTGAGAGTAGTGCAGGGGCTGCCCAACTTGTGGGGTATTTACTGGGGGTGATGCCATGAAGAAGGAGTTTCTGTTTTTCATTATCCTTTCTCTGGTTTCTGCGAGTGTTCCAGTAAGTTCGCTGTCTGCCGAAGCACTGGTAAAGCTCCCGGGGTCTGTCACTGTGGATGACATCAGCTTGAGGTTTGGGGATCTCTCCATTGATGGCAAGCTGCTGGTTGATGTCTACGTCGACGGCTCTTACTATAGATCAATGATCCTTCTGCCTGGGGAAAACACATCTATTGGCGACCTTAAATTTGAGTACAAAGGTGCATACATTGGCTCTGAGTCTTTTGTGGTGATCGACTTGGAGTACCCGTATCTGCTCGCTGGTGATGAATTGACCCTTGGTGGCTATCGCTTTAGGGTTTTGAGCGTCGATCAGAAGGGATTTAAAATTAATGCCACTTACAAGGGAGAAAGCAAAATCTTCACCCAGCCGAGTTTCAAGATAGGCCATCTCCAGGTAAAGGTCAATTCCACCCCGATGGTGTTTGATGGTGTTCTAAACCCCGGCGAGAACGTTACGGTCAATGGGCACTACGTTAAGCTAGTCAAAATCTGGGCCTCGAACTCCAGTGGAAAGGTTGTCTCCGGCGCGGTGTTTGAGATCGACGGGGAATCCTACAGCCTAGAGTCTGGAGAATCCAAGGTTATACAGCCCTTTGTGGTGAACCTAAAAAGCGCTACTATAGTGGGGGAGCTGGGTGAAGGGAGCTGTGACAACTGCAATGGGTACGCGGAGGTCTCGATAGGCCTTCTAGCAGTCTCTATGGAGGTCAAAACCGTTCCCGACGCCCAGATAAAGCTCAGCCCCGGACAAACGGCTTCGGTTGGGCCTTACATTTTGAGGTATGATTATCCGCTGGGGGACGCTGTTAAGGTATCGCTCCTCAACAGCTGTGGGCAGAAGCTGGCAGAGGGGCGCCTTACATCGGGTGGGGTATCCTACGTTCTGACGTACCATGGTGTGATTGTTGGACTAGATAACATCTCCAGCGAAAGCGCCGAATTTGTTGTGTTCCTGGACCCAAGCGAGTTCCCAGATGTGACTAAGACTGCAAACCTGCTCATGTCTCTAGAAGTAGAGAATAGGAGCGTCAAGCAGTACGTTCCATTTGACGTGGTGCTCAGGGTAAAAAACACCGGAAGTGTCCCACTCAAGAATGCAGTCATAACTTTCGAGCCTTCAAAAGGTCTCAAATTGCTCTCAAAGGGAACTGTCTCCATTAACTCGATAGCTCCGGGGGAGGAGGCGGTTTTCAAGTTCAGAGTGGTTTCCATTCAAAGCGGGACCGTTGAGCTTGGGAGGGCTTACGCAACCGTGCTTGCGCCTTTTGAACTGGCGTGTAGCCACTGTGCGATTTTAACTTTCACATCAAACACCGGCAACGTTACTGTGGAACCTTCTATTATTCAGTATGAGCTCCTTCCCACTAGTCCGGAAAGTGTCCCCGTTGGAGTTCCTTTCAACCTCTCCTTAACCGTTAGGAACACAGGCGATGTCAGTGTTCCCGCTAACCTAAGCCTTGATGTACCTTCTGGAATCGGGGTTGAGCTCTCTGAGGGCATGAAGCTGAAGAACGGCGCAGTTGTTGTTCCCGTTAATCTTGCCCCGGGAAGTGGGAAGACGCTTGTATTCAAACTGGTTCCAGCATCCCCAGGTAATTATTCCTTCACTGCATTAGTCGGGACTCCTTATGGGGGATATTCTCCTGTTAAGTTCTCGATTGAGGTTGTGCCTTCAGGCGAGGCTGTGATAACAAGAACTGAATGTGCCAATGAGACCGTTTCCGCTACCGTAATCCCAACTGGAAACCATACTGCGGTGACTATCACCAGCGTAACAACAGTTACAGAATATAAGACAAAAACAGTAACCTCCACAGTAGAGGTCCCTTACACGCCTTTCACAACAAAGCTTCTGTGGTTTGGGGTTGGTGTTGCCATAGGAGCTGGAGCAATCATAGCGGTTGCTTGGTACATGGCCAGATCTTCATGATGCTTTTTAATACTCTGCTTTGATGTTTTTAACGGGTGGTGAGAGTTGGACTTGGATGCCCTCTGGAAACGAACCGTTGAGAAGCTGGTCGGGGAGGGGATAATAACAAGTGAGGCAGTTAGAAGAGCATTTCTCAAATATCCCAGGTATCTCTTCGTCGAGGATCGCTACAAGAGATATGCCCACGTTGATGAGCCGCTTCCTATCCCCGCCGGGCAGACTGTTTCTGCCCCGCATATGGTCGCTATAATGCTGGAGCTTGCCGACCTGAAGCCCGGCATGAACGTCCTTGAGATTGGAACCGGAAGCGGGTGGAACGCGGCACTCATCTCGGAACTCGTGAAGACCGATGTATACACGGTCGAGAGGATTCCAGAACTTGTTGAATTCGCGAGAAAGAACCTGGAGCGGGCAGGTGTTAAGAACGTCCATGTAATTCTTGGCAATGGCACCAAAGGCTTTCCGCCGAAGGCCCCCTACGACAGGATTATAGTGACTGCCGGTGCCCCGGATATTCCAAAGCCCCTCGTTGAACAGCTGAAACCCGGAGGAAAGCTGATAATTCCGGTTGGAAGCTACCATCTCTGGCAGGACTTGTTTGAGGTTGTTAAAAAGCCCGATGGCTCAATCAGGGTCAAGAACCACGGCGGTGTCGCGTTTGTGCCACTTATAGGAGAATACGGGTGGGAGGAGTAGCTTTTTTAAGTGGCCTTTCCCCGCATTTATTTAGGTGGTATAATGGTTAGGCTCATAGCTTTTGACCTTGAGGGTACGCTGGTTAAGTCGGTTTCGGGATGGGTTGAACTTCACAAAAAGTTTGGAACATGGGAGAAGGGAAAAGAGTACGC
The DNA here is from genome assembly GCF_001592435.1 of Thermococcus peptonophilus. Taxonomy (NCBI): domain Archaea; kingdom Methanobacteriati; phylum Methanobacteriota; class Thermococci; order Thermococcales; family Thermococcaceae; genus Thermococcus; species Thermococcus peptonophilus. The sequence goes on along the minus strand of NZ_CP014750.1, from coordinate 683,827 downwards.
TGAGGCCTTTTTCAGCGGCGAGATAGACTATGCCACGTGGGCGAGACTGGACGCTTCACTCTGGAAGGGGCATACTAAGGATGAAATACTGGAGTGGGTAAACTCCGTCGAGTACATGGATGGTGCACAGGAGCTAATTGAGTTCCTCAAGAAAAACGGCTTTAAAATAGCCATCCTGAGCAGTGGACTTATGTGCCTAGCTAAGAGAGTGAGTGAAGAGCTTGGTGTAGACTACGTCTACGCCAACGAACTTATTTTCGATAAGGCGGGTAGGATAACCGGAGAAGTTAACCCGGTTGTTGATTTCCAAGGCAAGGGCGCAATACTCCGCAAGCTTAAGGATGAGCTGAAGCCGGAGCTGAGTGTGGCCGTTGGAGATGGCTACAACGACATCAGCATGTTCAAGGAAGCTGACGTGGCCATAGCGATAAACCCGCATGAAGGCGTTGAAGGCGATCACAACGTCGAGAGCCTCTACGAGGTCAAGGAGATAATAGAAGAGCTGACGCGGGGTCAGTGAAGGGCGTGTTCATCACAGTCAGCAAAGCAAAAGCTCTTCATCCCCCGGTGTCGGCCTGGCAGAAGCCCCGGTTCACGTTTCCCCGGGGAGGGCGGGACGCCAGGCCCGGAGACTTTTAGGTTCAATCTTTAAAACTTTAAAGGCCCATAATCTTAAGCTCCAGCCACCAGAAGATGTCTCCCCAGAAGTAGCTTATCAGGAAGCCGAGGAATATGGCCGGTGCAAAGGGCATCGCTTTCTTTCTCAGGAATCTGTTCTCAAGCCTGCCTTGTTCGACGAGCTTCTTCAGTTCTTCGATCTGCTCCTTGGTGAGTCCCTCTGCAGTTGAGGAGGCTATTACACTACCCAGGGTCGGCCTAATTTTCGAGAAGTCCCCTGTCAATAGTGCCTTTTTGAACCGTTCGAGGGTGCTTTCTCTCTCGCGTTTTATCTCGCCGTTAATTTCGTGAATGGTCTCACCAAGGATGTCCCATTCGCGGAGCTCCTCAACTGGGACTTCTTCCACGAGGACTTTTTCCCGGAGTATTTTTACCGTCGAGAGGATAATCTTTACAGCGTAAATAGTTGCAAGCACCTTTAACAGGGCGAAGAGTGCCGTATCCGACTGGAGGTACAGAAGGTAGAGAATGCCTGCAACTCCGAGGGCATCTCCCATTGTGCGGTATCTGAGGAATATCGGAAACGCAAGGATAGTTACGAGAAGTCCGAGCAGAGGCCTGTTGGGGTTCAGCAGGGCCGTAACTGCTATCCCTAACATTATCCACAGCGTTACCTCAATGGTGTCCCTTACGCCTTCGGTGAAAATTCCCTTTATGACGTCTTTTTCCTTTCTCACGATAAGAACCCCAAGTGCATAGGCTATTATAAACGGAAAGACCGCAAGGATGCTGTTGAACAGTATGGAGATTGGGTAAAGTGGGTACCCGTTTCCATAAGGTGGGACAATCTTAGCGGTCGAGGGAGCAAGGGGTAGAAGTGCGGAGAACGCGGCAAGTATTACCACATCACCGCTGGCCCAAGCGCCTATATAGTACAGGAGAAGGCCGAGTCCAAAACCTACTAAAAGCCCAATGAGTCCAGAAAGTGCCAGAAGAGTGTCCCCGCTTTTGAGTCCAAGGTACAGGTAGTAAAGAATTCCTATCTCGGCAGAGGGTATGATTATTCGTTCAACCCACTTGGGAAGCCCAACATCGTCTTCCTCCTCTTCCCATCCGAGCAGTTTCCCAATGAGCTGAAGTGTTGGGAACGCGTGCACATCGAAGACAAAGCCCGTTTTTATGTCCGTGTACGATGCCAAAATACCAGTTAGGAGACCCATCAAAAGAGGTATCATTTCCATTCTATCACCGCCGTCACAGGTCTTCTAGGATCTTCTTCCTAATCTCCTTGGTGTACTCTGTAACCGACTTGTTCAGCTCATTTGTGGAGTCAGCGGCCACCTTAATAGCTATCGCCACCAGCACAAGAACTGCTGCGAGCATAAACAGGTACTCCAGTGCACCCTGCGCCCTGCGCATCATCTTTTGCACCTTATATTTCTTCGACTCCAAAGCTTTAAAAGTTTCTCTATTGCAGTTGAGATTCGGTAGGGAAAATGAAGGTCTACAGACTCTTTGTCAGGGATGAGTACCTCGACTTCATCCGTTCCGGTGAAAAGAGGATTGAGGTTAGAGTTGCATACCCCCAGTTTAGGAACATTAAGCCGGGAGACAAGATAATATTCAACGACTCAATTCCTGCTGTCGTAACGGAGGTGAAGAAGTACGAAACGTTTAGACAGGTTCTCAGGGAAGAACCAATAAAGAAGATATTCCCAGACGAACCGAGCTTTGAGCGGGCTGTGCAGAGGTTCCACAACCTCTATCCCAAATGGAAGGAGAACCGCTACGGTGTGATTGCCATCAAATTCAAGCTCCTCGGTGAGGGGAGATGAAGCACCTCGAATTCGACGGGAGGTACGCGGAGGACATATTAAGGGGGAAAAAGCGGGCAACTGTTAGGCTTGGCAGGAAGCCAAACCTCAAGGAGGGCGACACAGTACTCATACACGCAGGCGGCTATGCCCTCGGAAAGGCCGTCATAGAGAAAGTTGAAAGCAAGACTGTCGGTGAGCTTACGGACGAGGACGCCTTTCTGGACGGGTTCTCCAGCAGGGAAGAGCTGATAAGGGCACTCAAGGGGCACTACAGGTATGTAAACGACGACTCTCCTGCCCACGTTATTGTATTCAGGCTCGTTGAGAAGTTTGATAAGCCCGTTATGAGCTCTGACTACGCCTACGAGGGCAACCTGCCAGTTGAAATCGCGGAAAAGGCCCTCAAATATCTTGACCTTCCTGAAGGGGACAGAAAACTGATAGAGCTGTTCCTCAGAACGGGAAGCCTGAGAAAGGCCGCCTACAGGCTCGGTGGACTGAACAAGAGATACCTGATAAGGGAGGCCCTGAGGCGGGCCTATGAAGAGCTGAAAAAGAGGGGGATCATGGGGCCGAAACTTTAACGCTCTCCATGATTGTTATCTTCTCCTCTCCATTTACATCAGTTTTACTCGCTGAGAGCTTTACGGGCATGAGCTTGAAAGTGTTGCCGTTTACGAGCTTTCTAAGGAGCTTCTCAAAGTCCTCCATCTCGGACTCGCTGGAGAAGTCTACCTTTGCTATAAAGTCATACTCTCCATAGAGCCACTGTCCCTCGACGGGGAGTTCCCTGAGGATTTCGTCCCTCACGCCCCACACAAGCAGTATTGCCTCGATCCCTCATCACCTCTGGTTTGTGCTCAAATCGGAGTTATATTTTTTTCCAAAGATTTTCTGAATTTGTGCCCAATTGTCCAACTATTTTCGGTCTATTGTTGTCATAATGTCAGAAAGTCCTTTAAGTTAGTGAGAAAAGAAATGATGGTGATGCTAATGAAAGCTGTCTTTTTTGACTTCGTTGGCACTCTCATAACAAAGGCCGGTGAAAATGTGACTCACCTGAACATAGTCAGGGAAGTGCTGAAAAAAGCTGGCCGGGATGACCTGGACGCTGAAGAAGTTTGGAGAGCCTACGAGGAAGAGAGCTCCGCGCTCTTCTCAGAACTTGCCGGTAAAAAAGCAGTAAAGATAAGGGATGTGGACACTGAGGCCATGAGAAGGGTCGCTGAGAGATACGGCTTTACGGTGCCAGAGGGCTTCTGGGAGATAAGCATAAGGATGCACGAAAAATACGGCCAGCTCTTTCCTGATGCAGTGGATGCAATAAAAGCCCTCAAGGGAATGGGACTCCATGTAGGTATAATAACTGACTCCGACAACGACTACATCACCGCTCACCTGAAGGCTCTCGGAATATACGACCTCTTCGACAGCATAACGACGAGTGAAGAAGCTGGTTTCTTCAAGCCCCATCCGAGGCCGTTCCAGCTTGCCCTTGAAAAGGCTGGCGTCAAGCCAGAGGAAGCTCTTTACGTCGGGGACAACCCGAAAAAGGACTGTGTAGGAGCAAAAAACGTTGAAATGACCAGTGTGCTCCTCGATCCAAATGGGGAAAAGAGAGAGCTGTGGGAAAACTGCGACTTCATTGTCTCAAGCCTTCCGGAGGTCGTGGAGATCGTGAAGGGCCTGAAGGGTTAGGGGTCAGCAACGGCAGGGCTCTTCATCGTTTGCCTCGTTTAGCGAAATTATCATCATTCCCCCTCTTTCTCACTCCTTGAGCCTCTGATAGGCCGCCCACATTCTCTGGAAGACCGTTATCCAGGCGAGCACTCCGACGATGTAAACACCCCACTTCACGTACTCTGCTCCTGCGAGGGAGAACCCTATTAGGATCAACAACCTCTCGGCTCTCTCTGCTATTCCAACTGCGAGTTTCCCTGAGCCTGCGAGCTCAGCCCTACAGCGCTCGTAGCTAACTAGGTATGCACCCATGAATGTCAGGAATGTCCAGCGCCAGTCCGCAAGGTTGCCAAGTGCTATACCAAAGAGTACCGCACCATCGCTTATTCTGTCAAAGGTAGAATCCAAGAACGCTCCAAAGCGGCTCGTTTTTCCCGTCATCCTGGCTAAGGTTCCATCGAGGGCATCTATGGCAGATCCTATGAGGAGTATCACTGCGGCGAGCCTTGGACGCTGGAGATAGAAGAGGTACGCCCCAAGCAGGCTTATCAAGAGACCTATGAACGTTATCGTGTTCGGTGTGACACCGGCTTTTGCTAGGGGCTTTACAAGGGTTTCAAGGTAACCTTTGACGTTCTCCCTGTATCTGTTGAGCATACTCCCACCTCATTCGAGTTGGAGGACTTTCTTACCGCGCTCCTGCGGGACGATCTTGAGCTTTGCGTTCTGGAACTCCTTCCTAAGGCCGGCTCCGTCGAGCAACCTATCTAGGAAGACAGCCAGGGCCGCCACCTCGCTGTGTGGCTGATTGCCGACGGCCACGTTGTAGTCTGCAATCTCGTAGACCTCCCTCGGCACTTTTTCAGCACCGACGACTACCAGCAAGTCTTTTCCAGACTTAAGCTCGTCCTTTATGATGGGGATTGCCTTGTCGATATGTACCCCGTACATCGTGAGGTGGACTATAATCCCCCTATCTTTCCATTCTCTCAGGATTTTCTTCCAGCTTGGATTGAATTCAATTTCGAAGGGACCGCCCCAGCGGTTCACAACGTCCTCAACACTCTCTTTCACGTGCTCGTCCTCTTCTGCGGCTATTATGATTTTATCGGCCCCGAAGGCCCTTGCCGTCAGTGCTACATGGGTCGTTATCCTCTTGTCCCTCTCTGGTCTGTGTCCAAGTCTGAGGACTGCTATCATCTTCTCACCCTCTCAATATCTTCCAGTAAGCACTAAAGTCTTCTTTCCAGGGCACATTCCAGTAGAATTCATACAGTGCTTTTATTGTTTTCTGAATTGTGTCAACGTCCTTTGTCCCCAGCACTCTATTCAACTCATCCTCAGGGGCCGATGCGAAGAGGAAAAGAGCATAGAGGCGCTCTTCATCGTTTAGTCCAGCAAGCACCATATCCAGTTTGGGGATCAACTGGGGTTGAACTCTCTTCCTTAGAATGGCATAGATGCGGGAATCCAAGTCTGTCATAAAGTCATCTGTTATGTCCTCGTGTTCGTGCAGGTATCCTTTCTTAGGTGTTTGGGCAACTATCCGGTAGTGCTCCTGTGAGACCATCTGGTATATCTTCGGGAAGTACGGGCTTGAAAGGTATTCATCCAAAGTCCCAATGAAGGCGTGTCTTGTATCTACTATGTACCAGCCATCTGCAGTGTAAAACTCTGTTATAGGTCTCAGTGTGCAGTCTTCCCCGTCAAACAGTGACACTATTCTCGCGGGGACGTTTAAGGACCTAAGAAGCGCCGTGAGCAGTATTTGCTCTTCTGTAGGGCTGATTGCTTCTTTTCTAAAGATCTTATCGGGGTTCAGGGTAGTTGTGTTTTCTGATAGGAGGTATGAAGCATTTATCCACTGGTACAGCTTTAGTGTTGCCTCGTATTCGGAGCTTGCATTTTCAGCTATGGCCATTGCAATGGGCTTAAGGAAAGAGATGTCGAAAGTTGAAGTTGAATTAAACTTGTTTTCCCAGTACCTGTCGACTATTCTCTTTTCTTGGAGGACATTGTAGTATTTCCCGTAGGCTCTGAGAAGGCTTTCTTTATCCGCTTCCCATGGCCTCCAAACGACCTTTATGGGAAAACTTGTTATTGAAGTCCCCTTTGAAGTCCCAACAGTATAATGGACAATTACGGATACAAAACCCTCCCGGTATGCGTAGGGGGTGGAGATGTTGTACTTAAGAATAGCTTCGTCGTTGGGATCAACTGTGAGCGGGGGCTGAAATAGGGGATGAACTTTCATCTCTGAGAGTGGAGAAAGTTTAACGTCTAATATCTTAATCGGGTAGTCATAGTTGTTCCTTACCTTAAGCACAACCTGAACAACTTCCCCACCTCTGACCTCTTTGCTCGCATTGACTTCCAAACCTATTTTTGTTGGCACTAGGTTTTGCTTTGTGACAGTTATCCTGAAATTCCCGTAGAACCCTGTCCACGTTCTTTTCAGTTCATCCTTAATCTCGAGAGAGACTTGGAGGGGATATATGCCTGGTTTTTCCGGGGCTTGAACGACCCATACCAGCTGGACGGCATCTCCGACTTTCAGCACTTTTGGGAACTCCGGCTCTTGAAGGACTCTAAAGTCCTCTCTTGAGAGTAACAAAGTGGCGCCCGTGATTCCGACCTTTCCGGTGTTGTTTATCGTGACTATAATGTGAAAAATTCCGCCGGGATAAACCGAGGTTTTGTCCACAGAAAATGTCACCTGAGCAGGAGGCTTGAAAAGGCATCCGGAGGTTAACAGCACCAGAACTATTGCGATTAGGAAGGGGACGTGTTTTCCTTCTGCCATATCAAACCCTTTAAATGCTTGAGAGTTAATAAGCTTTGGGTGGTGGTAGTGATAACTCTGACGACGGACTTTGGACTGAGAGGACCCTACGTTGGCGAGATGAAGGTTGCAATGCTCAGGATAAACCCAAACGCAACCATTGTTGACGTGACCCACGGAATAACGCGTCACTCCATTCTCGAAGGATCGTTCGTCATGGAGCAGGTGGTAAAGTATTCCCCTAAAGGAACGATCCACGTGGGTGTGATAGACCCGGGGGTTGGGACTTCGAGGCGGGCGGTAATAGTCCGAGGCGAACAGTGGCTTGTCGTTCCCGACAACGGTTTGGTCACGCTTCCGCTCAAACACATCAAACCGAGAAAGGCATGGGCAATTGATATAGAGAGGCTTAGGCGCTTCACCGGCTGGGAGGTGAGCTCGACCTTCCACGGTAGGGACGTCTTCGGACCTGCGGGGGCGCTCATTGATAAGGGAGTATCACCGGAAGAGTTCGCCGTTGAGGTTCCGCTGGAGAGTCTAATCAAACTCGACGTCAAGCCAAAGAAAGAGGGGAATGAATGGTTGCTCAAGGTCATCTACGTTGACGACTTCGGCAACGTTGTTCTGAACCTCGATGACTACAAAAGGCCGAGGGAAGTTGAACTCCCCGACTTTGGCATGAAAATCCCGTACCTCGATACTTATGGGCTTGTTAAACCTGGAGAGTTCCTTGCCCTGCCCGGAAGCCACGGCTATCTTGAGATAGCCGTAAACCAGGGCTCTGCTGCTGAGAAGCTCGGGCTTAAGGTTGGGGATGATGTGAGGGTTAGGCTCGTTTAAAAATATTGAGCGGAGGTTGAAAGTCATGTCAAGACCAAAAAGAGGCCTCTTCGTCGGCCGCTTCCAACCCGTTCACAACGGCCACATAAAGGCACTTGAATTTGTTTTTTCACAGGTCGATGAGGTAATAATAGGCATCGGTAGCGCTCAGGCCAGTCATACCTTAAAGAATCCATTCACAACGAGTGAAAGAATGGAGATGCTGATAAGGGCGCTCGAGGAGGCGGGGCTAACTGAAAAGAGATACTACTTAATCCCGCTCCCGGATATAAACTTCAACGCCATATGGGCGACCTACGTGGTGAACATGGTTCCACGCTTTGATGTGGTCTTTACTGGGAACTCCCTCGTTGCGCAGCTGTTCAGAGAGAAGGGCTACGAGGTCATCGTCCAACCGATGTTCAGGAAGGACATTCTCTCTGCCACCGAGATACGGAGGCGCATGATTGAAGGAGAGCCTTGGGAAGAGCTCGTTCCCAGGAGCGTTGCAGAGTATATAAGGGAGATTAAGGGCGTTGAGAGGATAAAGATGCTTGCAACGAATCTGGAAAGCTCGGAGAAGGAGCTTCAGGCACCGATAAGGATTCCGGAGTTCTAATTCACTCCGATGCCTTCTCTTTCTCTTCCTTGTAGACCTCTCCAATATAGCTCATTATGTCGTGGATTATGAAAAAGCTCATGGCGGCGTCCACGGCATACACTAGGGCCCCTGATATCAGGTAGAAAAGCGCCATCAGGAATTCCAGACCGGCGAATATGAGGGTCACTTTGACGGCAATCTTGGTTTTTCTGCCCGTTCCATATGCCAAGGTCAGTGCAAACAGCGAGAACGCTAGGTAAACCCTCGAGCCTGTTCTGTAGTAATATCCCATAAACATTAATCCGTAGACGGTCAGGAGGAGCGTTGAGATCATAAGGGGTTTAAGCCTCATTCCGACTCCTCCCAGTCCCTATCAGGATAGCAGATGTGTCTGTATGGACAGAATCTGCAGGCGTAGCTCTTCCAGCCCTTGGGGAGGCGGTCGTTTTCGTAAGCCTTCTTGACCTTGTAGAAGTGACGCAGCGTTTCTTTGAACAGTGACTTATCGTAGGGCACTTCAAAAACTCTGAAGTTTGGGCCTTTTATCACGGGAAAAGAGGATATGTCCAGCTTGTTGATGATTTTCATAGGCTCCTCGTGGAGCTTTATGTAGTACAAGTAGCCGTACTCGGATTCTGCCCAGCGGAGATAGACGTTGAGCTGGGCGAGGTGGTAGTCGTAGGGCACCTTTGGCAGGCTCGTTTTTCCCTTTATTTCAATGGGGAAGTCCTTGAAAGCGTCTATTCGCCCGTGTATCTCAAATCCGAGCTTGCTGGAGCGCAGGACAAGGTGTTTTTCAAGTTCAACACCAAAGCGCTCTTGCAGTATCCGTCCGAGTATCTGGTGAGTGTTGGTTCCCTGGTTGAGCCTGACCCTCACGAACTCCGGCCACTTTGGGAGATACCCCTTGAGCCTGAAGTATATCCTCCTCGGGCAGGTCAGGGCCTCACTGGCGTAGAACTCGATGAAGCCGCCGTCCTCTCCGTTGTTGTTCATCGCTTCACCTCCATAAGCGGGACGGATCATCGGCCCGCAAACCTCCCCGCCCCCTGCGTCAGCTAATACCGACGTCATCACAGTTCAGACTGGGCAAGGGTCGTCATCCGCGAAGAAAAGTTGAAGAAGGGGAGAATTTAAAGGTTCTGGTTTGGATCAGAGGACAACTCGTCTTTTCCGCTTTATTGAATAGCTCAGCCCGTAGGCCGGCCAGAGGCTCGGAGGACTTTCGTAGTGGTGCAGGTTCCTTAAGACCTTCTCGGCGTTCTTCTTGCTCTTGGCCTTGACCCTCAGTCTGCCTTCGTCAAGCTCAATATCCGCGTCGGGCAGGTGCACCACAAGCTTTGAGCCCGTGACTTCAGGCCTGGCCCTCATCAAAAGCCGGCGGTAGTTTTCGTAGGCTTCCCTGCTGAGGGTCTGTTCCAAAACAGCCTCCTCTTTCTTCTTACCCAAAAGGCCAAAGAACCGACTATTCGGGGGTTCGTCCTCCATACCCTTCATCGACCTCCGGTTCAAAGGTTGTCTATTTTTATTTCTCGTTGTTTCATCTTTTAAGCCTTTCTCATCGTTTTTTGACGAAACGACGGAACCCTTTTAAGGCACTCCTCGGTTTTTTATCCGATGCGGACGCAGGTAATCAAGCCCCGAATACGAGAAATACTCTCAAAGGAGCTTCCTCCTGAGCGTGTATCCCTCCTTCCCAAGCACTGGGTTCAGATAGGGGACGTTTTAATCCTCCCGTTAAGGCCTGAGCTTGAGCCTTACAAAAGGAGGATAGCGGAGGTCTACGCTCAGGTTATCGGCGCAAAAACCGTTCTGAGGAAGGGACACATCCACGGCGAGACCAGAAAGCCCGACTATGAGCTTCTCTACGGGAAAGACACGGTTACGGTTCACGTTGAAAACGGCGTTAAGTACAAGCTGGACGTTGCCAGAGTAATGTTTTCACCCGCCAACGTGAAGGAGCGCGTGAGGATGGCAGAGGTAGCTAAACCTGGCGAGCTTGTAGTTGACATGTTCGCCGGAATCGGCCACCTGAGCCTTCCTATGGCCGTCCACAAGGGTGCGAGGGTTATCGCCATCGAGAAGAACCCCTACACCTTCCGCTTTTTGGTTGAAAACATCTGGCTCAACGGCGTCCAGGATTTGATGACGCCGTACAACATGGACAACCGCGACTTTCCGGCTGAAAACATCGCCGACAGAATTCTCATGGGCTACGTGGTAACAACCCATGAGTTCATCCCAAAGGCGTTGAGCATAGCGAAGGACGAGGCGATAATCCACTACCACAACACGGTTCCAGAGAAGCTAAGGCCTGAGGAGCCTTTTGCAACCTTCAAGAGAATCGCAAGGGAGCATGGTTATGATGCGGAGAAGCTGAAGGAGCTTGTGATAAAGCGCTACGCCCCAGGAGTCTGGCACGTTGTAGTCGATATCAGGGTCTATAAGAGGTAACTACTCCCTCTCTCCTCAGAGCGGCTCCCAGTCGTCGCAGACGAAGTTCATGTGGACGGTTTTCACGCGCTTCCTCCATATCCCGTGGTTTGGCAGGCAGGAATCTATCGGGCCAAACCAGCGGCAGTTCTTGCAGACCCTAAGGTTCTGATCCATCGGGAAAGAAAAAGAATGAGAGGGCTCAACTTCCAGCCCCGATGTCCTCTGCGATGTCTGGGAGGTCGAGGGCAACGAGCTTGGCCTTGGTTGGGATTCCGTCTCTGCTCCAGCCGCGGGCCTGGTAGTATTCATCCAGCATCCTGTCGAGCTCCCACGGCGGGACGTGCAGGCCCTTGCTGACTCCCTCTGGAATCGGCTCCCACATGATTCTGTACGGAAGCGTGTCGTCCTTCCTGCTGAAGCCCTCCCTGACGTTGAAGGCTCTTGCGATGTTCATTATTCTCTCGCCGATGACCATGAGCTCTGCCTCGCTCATGTGCATCCCAGTCACTGCCTCGATGAGCTCCGGGAAGCCCTCGAGGAAGTACATGTGCCTCGAGAACTTGCACGTTCCGGTGGCGTCGTAGATGGCCATGAGGTTCTCGTGGAAGGCTATCTCGAATCCCTTGTTCTCGCCCTTCGTTCTGTCAACGCCCTCGAACTTCCACCACCTGCCGACGAGCTCGGTTCCGTAGGCTCCGGCAGTGAGGTGATCGGCACCGCGGACGCTTACGGCGAAGGCCAAGGCCATTCCCTTTATGCCGCGGACGTCATAGGCTGGAGGCTCCATACCCTTGACGTGCATGGCGAACTTCCAGCTCTCCTTTCCGAGCCTCTCGCTGGCCCTCTTGACACCATCTGCGAGGAGCTTTCCGAGGTTGCCCTCGCGGTAAGCCATCTTCCTGAGGGCCTCTACGGCGGCCTCGCCGTTGCCGAAGGTCAGCTCTATGCCATCTGTGTCCTCCTTGGTGAGGAGGCCGCGCTCGTAGGCTTCCATGGCCCATGCGATAGTAACACCGGCCGAAATCGTGTCGAGACCGAGCTGGTCTGCTAGGTAGTTGAGGTAGGCAACGGTCTCGAAGTCGTCGAGCTCAAGAACACCGCCGAAGGAGTAGAGGGTCTCGTACTCTGGACCATCGACCTCAAAGGTTCCCCACTTCTGGCTCTCAACGTGGACGTACTGGCTGCACGGCTTGTTACAGAGCGGGCACGGCTTCCGTCCCTTCCTGTACTTCGGAGCCCAGAAGTATGGGTCTATTCCAATGTGCTCCCTGCCCTCCTCCTTGGCCTTCTCGTAGGCCTTCTTGAAGAAGCCCATCTGCCAGTTCCTGGTCGGGAAGGTTCCCCTCTCGCGGTTCATCCAGTCGAGGAACTCGCCGCTTCCGTAGTCCATGTCGGCCTTGGTGGCCGGGTGGTCCTTGAAGATGAGCGCCCACTTCTTTATCAGCTCACGGAGCTTCTCCGGATCGGCTATCGGGACCTTCTTGCTTCCCTTTACGAGTATTCCCTTGAGCTTCTTGCTTCCCAAAACTGCACCGGGACCGCCGCGGGCGGCCTGCCTGTCGTCGGTCTCGATTATTGAGATGAGGCTGAGCCTCTCACCGGCCGGACCGATGAAGGCCGTGGCGTAGCCCGGGTACTCATCCTTGGCTCTGCTCCTTGCCTCGCCGGTTGTCAGACCCCAGTAAGCATCTGCCGGAACGATCTTGACTTCGTCGTCCTCAATGACGAGGAGAACGGGCTCCTCGCTCTGACCCTCGATGATGAGCATGTCATAGCCAGCTCTCTTGAGCTGGACGCCGAGCTGAGCACCTGCCATCGCCCTTCCGTAGCCGCCGGTGAGCGGGCTCTTGAAGTTGAAGGCCGTCTTTGAGCCCGTTCCAATACCGGTGTCAACGAAGAGACCGGGGGTTATTATCATCTTGTTCTCCGGCCCGAGCGGGTCGGCCCCCTTCGGAACCTCGTCGTAGAGAACTCTAGTACCGAAACCGACGCCGCCGAGGTACTTCCTTGGGAACTCCTCCGGGAGGGGCTCAACTTTAGCTTCCTTTGTGGTCAGGTTAACTCTCAGAATCTTTCCCCAGTATCCACCCTTGGCTTCCATACCAGAATCACCCGAAGGATTTTCGAATTAAAGATTATAAGGTCATCGAAAGTGCTTTCATTTTACTGATATTTTATGTTAAGTTGTTGTGTTATCAATTATGCACCCATGAACCTGGAAGGTGTAGTTCAATATTTTACGCTACATTGAGACTTCATTTTAAGCTCGCAGTGCGGTGTTTCTAAGCTTAATAATCAAACTTCACGAGGAAGCGTTTAGAAAAAGCTTCACCAAAAGCGTGGATGTCTTCTTGAAATTAGCTGAGAATAGAGGATTCCCCCGGTGAACGGGCAAGGGAATGCGGATTTTCTTATTTTTTAACGCCTTTCGGGCGTTATATTGTGAGTAAACCCCGTTAAAACCGCTAATTGAAGTGAGAGAATCGCTGGAAACTTAGCAGTTTAAAAAGACATTCTCTCTTTGATGAAACTTTTCTAGCAAGCTTTTGGAAAAGCTTGACCAAAAATGTTCCTTTCTTTTTGAACTTGCTCTCTTGTAAGCGTATGGTCTCCTAGAAGGCGGGCTCACAAGGGTTTAATTCCAAATCTTCCCGCTAATTGTGATTTTAGCTTTCTTTTTAGTGCCCTTTGGGCACTATACGGTGAGAAAAATCCTTTGAATTGGCCAATTGAAAGTAAACCCTCATAAAATGAGCGTGCTTAAAAACGCATACTTTTCTTCCGCCAGCGCTGAAACTTTGCTTTGCAAAGTTTCATCAAAGTTCGTGGTTCTTGATTAGAAGGTGGTTCTGGGGAGAGATTTTCATTCAGGAGCTCGCTGTATGAGTGCGAATTCGATTTTAGCAAGGGCTCCCGGTGTGAGTTCGCTTTGTAATGGACGCTGTAGGGCGTCGGGGTGTTAGAAACTCCTTTTAGAAGGCTGAAATTGGGAATTCACTAATGCTAGCTTGTGTATCTTGAAAATCCTGGCAGAAAAGTAGTTTTAAACGGAACCACGAACCTTGATCAAACTTCGCGCAGGCGAAGTTTGTAATGGTGCGGGGGCGGGGATTTGAACCCCGGAACCCCTACGGGAGTGGATCTTGAGTCCACCGCCTTTGACCAGGCTCGGCAACCCCCGCTTCGTCTTACCCTTTTCATCCGAGATTTAAAAATTTTGGGGAAAAATTTATAATGATGTAAAGGAAGCTTTACGTAAAGTAAACTTTACATAGGTGGTGGAAGTAATGAACGAAGCCCTTGAGAGCATCCTACTCTGGGCTGGGATTGTCTTAGGAGCTTTCCTCACTCTCCTGATTCTCTCGAAGCGATCGGAAGACAGTGAACGCAGAAAGGCTTCCATCCCGGCTTTTCTCGTAGTCCTTACTATGGGCTACTTCCTCGGCTGGACGGTTAGCAATGATAATCTTGCAGCGGCCTTTTCAGTCTTCATGGCAGGTGCTATCCTTCTTCACATCTACTACAGAGAGCTTGAAAAAAGGGGCTATGTTCTGAGTGATGAGAGGACGCTGAGGATAGAGGAGGCCGCTTCGAGAAGGACGCTTCAGGTTACAATGCTCCTCCTGGCCGCTTTGACGGTGTATTTTTCCGTGGAAAAGACAATGAATCCGGAGCTCGAAATGGCATTCAAGGTCGTTTCTGGTGTCCTTGCCCTCGTCTTTGTGCTCCACTGGGCACTGCTCCAATACTATTCGAGGGTGATGTGAATGGACGAATTGACCATTGTTGCAATTGTCTCCCTTGTTGGCGGGGCTATTCTCGGAGTTTTGATGACAAGACTTATGCTTAAGGAAATTGGTATTCCTCCCGATGAGAGGGCGATGGGAATAGACAAACGGGCGGCCATTAGCACCCTTAAGCTCGTCATGATTGGGGACATGATTTTGCTGTATTATCACTGGTTTATCACAAAAAACAGCGCCGCCAGGGACACGGCTCTGATAATCTTTCTGATGATGTTCTTTGGCATCTGGGTATTCAGGGCGTACTATGCAAGGAGGATGTGACTATGAAGAACCGTCTCCGCGAGCTGAGAGAGGAGCGTGGCTTGACCCAAGAGGAGCTCGCAAAGGCCCTCGGCGTTACGAGACAGACTATAATCGCCATTGAAAAGGGAAAGTACGACCCATCCCTCAAGCTCGCTTTCAAGATAGCAAGGTTTTTTGGGCTCAATATTGAGGACATATTCATTTACGAGGGTGACTAGAATGAATATCAACGAGAAACTGGCTGGGGAAGTGCTCTACGCTCTAGCCTTGGTTCTTTCAGTTATCCGGCCTCCAGTAGATAGGTTGGCCTGCACAGTGCTCCCCAGTGGAGAGGTCTGCACGGGCATCAACCCGTTCTTTCTCACGCTCCACCTCGGGCTTGTGATGATAGGTTCTCTCCTCGTTGCTCTCGGCCACCCATTCAAAAACACCCACGAGCGTAACGGGTGGCTTGGAGTGGTGAGCGGGCTCGGCATCGCCATAATCGGAGGTTTTTCGGAACTGAATGAGGTTGTCATATTCGGCGCTTTGCTCGCGACTCTTGGTCTGCTCCTCTACAAACTGGGGGGATTGAAATGAAGGCAGTCCTCGTTGAGGGCCTTGAGAAAGACTACGGAAAGGTCAAGGCCCTGAAGGGGATAAGCTTTGAGATCAAAGAGGGGGAAATATTCGGACTCATAGGCCCAAACGGGGCTGGGAAGAGTACCACGCTCAAGATACTCGCAACGCTTCTCCGTCCAACCGGCGGAAAAGCGGAAGTCTTTGGCCACGATGTCGTTGAGGAAGCAGAGAAAGTAAGGGCGCTGATAAGCTACCTTCCTGAGGAGGCGGGAGCCTACAAGAACCTGACCGGACTTGAGTACCTACGCCTAATGGCGAGGCTCTACGCGAAGGACGAGAGGAAAGCGGAGGAGATGGTTGAGCTTGGAATTAAAATAGCCGGCCTCGGCGACAGGCTCAGAGATAAGGTCTCGACGTACTCCAAGGGGATGACGAGGAAGCTCCTCCTCGCGAGGGCGCTGATGGTGAGGCCAAAGTTGGCCATCCTGGATGAACCCGCTAGCGGTCTGGACATAGTCAACGCCTACACGATAAGGAAGACGATAAAGAGCTTCGCCAGGGAGAAGGGCGTTACTTTCCTGGTCTCCAGCCACAACATGCTCGAAGTTGAGTTCCTCTGCGACAGGGTTGCCTTGATAAACGAGGGGAGGATCGTCGAGTCTGGAACTCCAGCCGAGCTGAAGGAGAAGTACGACGCCGAAAACCTCGAGGAGGTCTTCATGAGGGCCGTTGGCGTCGAGATTCCGGAGCCAGTTGGGGGTGAAGGCTCATGAGCGACTTCTGGGTTCTTGCAAAAAAGGAGATAATGAACCTCATCAGAGATAAGAAGCTCCTCTTTGGCCTAATCATTGTCCCCCTTGTTCTTTACCCTGCCCTCGGGAAGATGATGCAGGTTGGGATAGAACAGGCTCAGAAGGAAACCCACGTCGCGATAGCCAACTTCGACGACGGAAAGTACGGTGAGCTTTTGATAAGGGCACTTAACGTTACTCCAAACGTGACGGTTACCGTTATAAGCGTGTCCTCGCCTAAAGAAGCCCTCAAAAAGGCCTCTGCTATGAAACAAAACGTCCTTGTTGTTATTCCAGATAACTTCAGCGCGGCGATAGAAAACAACCAGAGGGCTGAGGTGGAGATATACGGCATATTCAACACCATCGGAACGGGAATCAGGGAGAGCGTCAGCGAGGCGAGAATAAAGGCTGTCCTAGATGTGCTCTCAGAAGAGCTTGCGAAGATAAAAATAAAGAACGCGGGCTTTGAAAATCCCGATGCCGTGTTGCACCCGATCAACGCGGTCAGCAGGTCAGTCATCCGCGGCAGGGTAGTGGACGTTTCGCCCTCGCTCGTTTCGTCCGTCCTCGCCTCCCAGTCCACCAGCCTGCCGATCATAGTGTTCCTGATGGTCACGATAACCGCCCAGATGTCGGCTGGAGCAGTGGCGGCCGAGAAGGAGAATAAAACCTTAGAGACCCTGCTGACCCTTCCGGTGAAGAGGACGACGATAGTAGCGTCGAAGATAACTGGAACAGCGGTTATGGGTCTCATCGCGGCTTTAGCCTACATGGTCGGTTTGAGGAGCTATCTCGGCACCTTCCAGACAGAGACAGGGATAAGTCTAAGTGACCTTGGTCTTGGAGTTACTCCCGAGGGAATGCTCCTATTCACCCTCGTTGTGTTCTTGACGATAGTCTTTGCGCTCTCTCTAGCTATGCTCCTAGCGGTTTACGCTGAGGACGTCCAGAGCGCCAACACGGTTGTAAGTTCGGTTATCCTGCCGCTGGCCTTTCCGGCCTTCCTGCTGATGTTTGTCGACCTCTCCCAGCTTCCGGCCTTTGCCCGCTACGGCCTGCTGGCGATCCCGTTTACCCACCCGATAGCGGCCTACAGGTACGCTATAACCGGTGAGTATGCCCCAATGCTCTTCAGCGTCGCTTACCTTGCAGTTGTGGCCCTCATAACCCTCTACCTGACGGCGAGGGTCTTCTCAAGCGAGAAGGTTCTAACGGCAAAGATAAGCTGGGGAAAGAAGAGGGCATGACTTTTTCTTCCATCTTTCACTCTATCGGAACGCCGTCCTTAGTCCTCGGCGCGAGCCACTTCATGAGCCTCTGCGGGTCTTTCGTCCTTATGATTATCGTTATCGGGCCGAGCGGGCTCTCCTCGTTGAAGTTAACAACACCTGCATAAGCGGCCTGCTTGTTCACCTTAATGATTATCTCCTCGCCGAAGTAGCCCTCCTCAAGGAAGCTTCTCGCAGTATCAAGTATCGCCTGCCCCCTGAAGAGTTCATAGAGCCTGCTGAGGGCTTTCCTGCTCCTGGTCTTTCCGGTGAGGATTATGTAATCTCCCTTGTCAAAGGCCTCGAACTCCAAGTCTGGGATAAGGTTGAGCATCGCTCTCTTTACCTTCTCAATGTCCTCCGTCGGGTAAACGTAAGCCTCAACCTCAACTTCCTCAAACAGCTCGCTCATGGTCTCACCCTGCCTGGATTGGGGAAGGGGATTAAAAAGCTTCTCAAAGCTTCGAGAGGATTTCATCAACGAGCTTTCTCACTGTTCGTTCGTATTCCTCCCTGGAGCCGTCGTTCACCACCATATAGTCGGCCATCGCTATAACTCCCCCAATGCCAAAGCGGAGCTCCTTCCAGTCCCTCTCCTCAAAGTCCTCCCAGGTCTGAGGGTCGTCGTGTCTGCCCCTCGCCTTGAGCCTCTCGAAGCGCTGTCTCGGTGGTGTGTGGACTGCAACTATAATAATTTTCTCTTCCGGAAAAGCCCCCCTAAAGGTTCCGACCTCATCAAGGGAACGGACGCCGTCTATAACGACGACTTTTGAACCCTTTAAAAGCGCTTTTACCTTCTCAACGGCGAGCTTTGCCACAGCGTTCTGTCCGAGTTCCTGTCTAAGCCGTATGCTGACCTTGGCAACGTTCTCCTTGGTAAGCTCAAGGCCGCGCTTTAGGGTTTCCTCCCTCACGATGTCCCCGAGAGAAACGCTTGGAAAACCCCTCTTTTCAAACTCCTTTACGATTTTACTCTTCCCAGAACCGGGCATTCCTGTTACTATGACTATCATCGTGCCCACCAGAAGTAGCTGGAAACCCATTTAAAAACCTGATGGTGGTTAGGTATCAGGAATCTAAAGTAAAGACTAACGTGGAAAGCCACCATATGATAGGTTATCTCCTACAAAGGGATCTCTGTGAGTTGCTGGCTCGGGATATTTTGAAGAAGCACAAAGAACTACTTGAGGAAGTCGTAGAGGTTCCCCTTCCGTTTCTTCGGCTTTTCCTTCTCTGAGATTGTGTATTCAACGCCGAGGTGTCTGTAAATCCCCTCAAGGATTTTCAGACCGATTCCCTCTACCTGGAGGAGATCCTTCGGCTTTGCCTTCAGTATGTCGTCAACACTCCTGAAGCCAGCGTTGTAGAGCGCCCTCGCCCTTCTTCTTCCAATGTTGGGCAGCTTAACCAGCTCAAGGAGCTCCTCCCGTACACCATGTCTCAGGCGGAGGTGCAGGTCGCGGAGGTATTGGAGGACATCTTCCTTCGGCTCGAAGAGCTTGTAGAGCTCGATGAGAGAGTACATCAGCCAGTCGGCGAGTTCAAGGACTCTGTACAGGTCGCCGGGGTCTATGTTGTAGGTCTCGTATATCCTCGCTTCCGGGACTTCGTTTATCCAGTCGAGGAGGACTTTGGCGGTCTTGACCTGTCCCAGAAAGCCCTGGAAGCGGGAGTCTTCGTAGTAGGGAATGTTCGAATATAGGTGCTCCTCCATCTCGTAGGCCAAATCGAGATAGTCTTCCATCTCCCGCCTTCTGGCTGTGAGAGTGGCCATATCTGGGGTTGAGGCAAGGAGCTGGAATATGCCGAAGGGGTTCGGGTTCCTCTCGATGGCCGGAAAAGCGTCTTTGAACTTCTTTGCCGTGAGGGGGTCTATGTAGAGTTGGGATGTTCTCTTTCCAAACGGGAGCGCTATAAAGCGGTTCTCGATGTCCATGTCGATGAACTCGTTCTCTATCAGGAAGTAGACGATGTCCTTGGCCTTGTACTCGAGCGAGGAAGTATCACCCCTCTGGTGGGCGTAGAAAGTCCTTGAGAGGAACTCAATCAGCTCCCTGAAGTCCTCGACGCCAAAGTTGGTTATCAGCGCCAGAACCTGACTCCTGAAGGTCTGCTCGTTGGCCAGCATCGAGAACAGCTTCTCAGGTTTTCCATGGATGTACTTGTCGATTAGCTTCTTGGGGTCTTCGGTTCTCGCGACGATGATGGCCTCACCGACCTTGTCGTACTTCGGCCTTCCAGCGCGACCCATCATCTGCTGTATCTCCAGAACGGGGATGTCTATCCAGCCGAAGTTGGCGTATCTCTTTGTATCGCGGATTATTACGCGGAAGGCAGGAGTATTCACTCCTGCGGCCAATGTCGGCGTTGCTACGATGACTTTTACAGTTCTGGAGCGGAATGCATCCTCTATCAGCGTCCTCTCTGTCCTGCTCAGGCCGGCGTGGTGGAAGGCTACTCCTCCCCGCAGGGCGCGTTTGAGCTTCTCCGTAGTTGGGTTGTCCTCTATGGAGGAGATCAGCTCCTCGAGCCTTCTGGTTTCAGGTTTTGTGAGAAGTTTTGAAACTTTGGATGAAAGTGAGATTGCCTCCTTCTCGGCACCCCTCCGCGTGTTGACAAAAACTAAAGCCTGCTTTCCTTTTTTAACTGCATCAACTGCCAGACTCTCCCAGTTCTCAGGATAGCGGTCGATTTTACCGTCTTCCCAGAAGAGCTGGCCGAGGTGAAAGACGCCTTTCCTCAGCTCCACCGGACGCCAGTCACTGACCACGAGGGAAGCGTCCAGCCACTCTGCGAGCTCTTCAGCATTTCCGACGGTGGCACTTAAGGCCAAAATCTGGGCCTTTCCAAGCATGTGGGTGAGTATCATCTCAAGCGTTGCTCCTCTGTCGTACGAGCCTATGAGGTGGACTTCGTCGGCAACAACGAGCTTCACATCCTTAATCCAGCTTACCCCGTGTCTCAGAAGGGAGTCAAACTTTTCGGCGGTAGCTACTATGATGTCGTACCTTCCGAGCCATTCGTCGGTTGAATCGTAGTCCCCTGTCGTTGCGGCGACTCTCAGACCGAGGACTTCCCACTCCTTGAACTCACGGTATTTCTCCTCGGCGAGGGCCTTGAGTGGGACGAGGTAGACGGCCTTTCCGCCCTCGCTTAAGAGCTTGTTCACCATCACTATCTCGCTCACAAGGGTCTTTCCGCTCGCCGTTGGAATAGCTAACACGAGGTTCTTTCCTTCAAGAACGCCGCTTTTCAGTGCCTCTGCCTGGGGTGGGTAAAGCTCTTCAATACCCCTTCCCCTGATAACGCGCTTTATCCTCTCATCAACGGGAAGCTCATCAACCTTCATCTCCGCTCACATCCCGATGGAGTGAGGAAAGTGGTTTTATATGCCTACCGCTGAGATATGCACGGTGTGATGGATGAAAGTTGATGTGCCCTATGTGGTGTTTAGGACAAAAACCGGGGAGTATGGACTTGATGCTTACTTTTTCCTGAACGTTGAGAAAGTAGAGCGGAGGGCAACGCTCATCCGGAAGGCGGAGGACTTGAAGCTGATCTCCAAAAAACCGTCAACCGCCCTTCTCAGCGGAGAAGATGTTGAGGAGTACCTTTTAGGGCTGTTCTCCAAGCTCTACGAACTGAGCGGCGAGAGAATGAAAGAAAGGACGAGCCACATAAGGCGCTGGAACCTGTTAAGGCTCATTGGGATTCCGTCAGGTCACCAGAGGCACGTTGAGAAGGAAGAAGAACTGGCGCGCGAGAACCGGGAGGCACTGCTGGCGTTGGCGATACTAAGGAAAGTGCTCGGTATAAAAAAGCCTGAAGATATTGAGAAAGCGGGGATAGAATTCGAGGGGTATGGCATTTTTGAACTCGAAATAGAAGGCGGAAATGTTAATGACCCGGTTTACAGGGAGCTCTTCAAGGTCGACCCCATAGCAGGAATGGCCCTGAGCTGGCTCAGGATAAAAGGAGAAAAGGGCTAGGACTTGGCGTAGAGCCAGCAGGCGACATAGTGGTCTTTCTCAACTTCAATAAGTGGCGGTTTTTCCTTCCTGCATCTGTCCATCACGAAGGGACATCTCGGGTGGAAGCGGCAGCCGGCGGGCGGGTTTATCGGGCTCGGCGGCTCGCCTTCAACCTTCATGCGCTTTTTCTTGAGTTCCCTA
Source organism: Thermococcus peptonophilus (assembly GCF_001592435.1). Lineage (NCBI taxonomy): Archaea > Methanobacteriati > Methanobacteriota > Thermococci > Thermococcales > Thermococcaceae > Thermococcus > Thermococcus peptonophilus. The sequence continues at coordinate 662,230 of NZ_CP014750.1, read as the reverse complement.
GCAAGTTCCGGGTCGGGAACTGGTATCGCCGAGAGGAGGAACTTGGTGTACGGGTGGAGCGGGTTCTCGAATATCCTGTCCGCTGGGCCAACTTCTACCAGCTTTCCAAGGTACATCACTCCTATCCTGTGGCTCATGTACTTGACGACACCAAGGTCGTGGGAAATGAAGAGGTAGGTAAAGCCGTACTTCTTCTGGAGGTCTTTCAGAGTGTTGAGGATGTTTGCTTGGACTGAAACGTCAAGTGCCGATGTAGGCTCGTCAAGAACGATGAACTCTGGCTTTAAAGCTAAGAGTCTCGCGAGTGCTATCCTCTGCCTCTGTCCGCCGGAGAACTCGTGGGGATAGCGGTAGAGGTGCATCTCGTTTAGACCGACGCTCTCTAGGAGCCTTATGACGAACTCCTCGGGGTCGTCAACTTCTATGCCGTGGAACCTCACGGGCTCCATGATTATCTCAAAGACCGTCTGCCTCGGGTTGAGGGATGAGTATGGGTCTTGGAACATTATCTGAGCATGCCGCCTGAACCACTTCATCTCGTCGCCCTTGAGCTTCGTCACGTCCTTTCCCTTGAAGATGATCATCCCGCTGGTCGGTTCTATGAGTCTGAGGATCGTCCTTCCGGTTGTAGTCTTTCCGCAACCGCTCTCACCGACGAGACCGAAGGTTTCACCGGGGTAGATTTCAAAGCTGATATCGTCGACCGCCTTGACATAGCCGATGGTCTTGAAGAGGCCCCTAACGGGGAAATACTTCTTCAGGTGCTCAACCTTGAGTATTGGCTCGCTCACTTTCATCACCTCAGTACAGGTGGCAGGCAACGAAGTGGCCCGGCTCTATCTCCTTCAGCTCGGGGATCTTCTGCCTGCAGACTTCGCTGGCGTATGGGCACCTCGGGTGGAAGCGGCAGCCGGCGGGCGGTGTTATGAGGTTCGGCACCGTTCCAGGAATTGCCTCGAGCTTCTCTATCTTTCCAAGCGGGTTCGGGACGGCCCTGAGAAGGCCCTTCGTGTACGGGTGCAGCGGGTTCTTGAAGATCTGGTCAACAGAGCCTACCTCGACTATCTTTCCAGCGTACATCACGGCGACCCTGTCTGCCATCTCGGCTACAACACCCATGTTGTGTGTGATCAGTATAAGAGTGGTGTTGTATTTCCTCTTCAGCTCGTTCATGAGGTCGAGAATCTGCGCTTGAACCGTAACGTCGAGGGCAGTCGTCGGCTCGTCAGCTATGAGTATCCTTGGGTTGTTCGAGACTCCTATCCCAATGACCACACGCTGCTTCATACCTCCGCTCATCTCATGGGGGTAGTTCTTTACTCTCTTCTCAGGATCTGGGATGAGAACCTGGCGGAGGATGTCAACTGCCCTCTTAAAGCCCTCCTTCCAATCCTTGACCGTCTTGTGAACCACCATGGCCTCGGCTATCTGGTAGCCGACAGTGTAGAGCGGATCGAGGGAAGCGTGAGGATCCTGAAAGATGTAGGCTATCTCTTTGCCCCTGATCTCTCTTATCTCCTCTTCACTCAGCTTTAGGAGGTCAACCGTCGAGCCGTCATCCCTGTGGTAGATGACTTTTCCCCCAACGATCCTTCCAGGACTCTCTATTAGCTGGGTGAGCGCCCTTGAGGTTACACTCTTTCCACATCCGGTTTCTCCAACCAGCGCGAAGGTTTCACCCTTGTAAACGTCGAAGGAGACCTTTTCTATGGCCTTGACGATTCCTGCGTAGGTGTAGAAGTGAACTGTGAGGTCCCTAACTTCGAGGATAGGTTCAGGCATTGCCCTCACCCTCCTCCATCTGCTTGGCCTTCTTTACCTTGAACTCAATGCTCCTCCTCGTCTTCGGGTCGAGGATGTCCCTGAGGGTGTCTCCAAGCAGGTTCCAGCCGAGCGCCACGAGCATGATCATGAAGCCCGAGAACGTGACCAGCCACCACTTCTCGGGGAAGTACTGGGAACCGTCGTAGACTATCCTGCCCCAGTCGGCTATCGGCGGCGTCGCACCGAGCCCGAGGAAGCTCAGCCCTGCCTCCATTAGGACAACCCCGCCGAAGTCGAGGGTGACGTAGACGAGTATCGGGCCTATGATGTTGGGGAGAATGTGCTTGAACATTATCGTCCTTGAGCTGAGACCTATTGCCCTTGCCGCTTCAACGTAGAGGTTCTCCTTTTCAGTGAGCGTTGAGCCCCTCGTTATCCTCGCGTAGCCCGGCCACCAGACTATGATCATTGCAAAGATGACCGCCAGCAGTTTTCCTAGGTTTCCAGCGTCCTGGGGTTGCAAGGCAAAGAGCCAGAGGACAATCTTTTCAAGGGTCTCATGAGAGGATATGAACATCTGAAGTCTCTGCGGTAGCACCGCCGAGAAGGCTATCGCTAGTATCAGCGCGGGAAAGGCCAGAAACATGTCTGTTATACGCATGATAAGTTCGTCAACTTTGCCACCGTAGTAGCCAGCTATAAGGCCGAGGATTATACCGAGGGGAACGCCGAGCACTATGACTATTATTGAAATCACAAAGGAGACCCTTGCACCGTAGAGGATGAGGCTGACAAGGTCCCTGCCGTAGTGGTCAGCCCCGAGGGTGTAGTGTATCTGTGTCACATAGTTTATGAACTGGCCGTCCTTAAGCTCGGTAACATTGAGGGTGAAAGTTGAGCCCGGTGGAGCGAGGTATGTGTTCGGGTTGTAAAGTGAGGGGAAGAACCTGTAGTCCCACGGGGCCAACCGCGGGCCGAATACTCCGAGGAAGACGAACATGAGGACGAGGACGAGGCCTATTAGGCCAGGCGGCGAGCGGTTGAGGGCGTAGAGCATAAGGCGCCATTCTTCCATCTTGGAGCGGTTCTTTTTCTTCCAGTCCTTTTTGAAGAGGGATATGAACGAGCCGAGGAGATCAACAAATTTATCGGCGAGCCTGTCGAGGATGCCTTTCTTGTACTCTTCCTGCATTTCAACCACCTCAGTACCTCACCCTTGGGTCTATGACCGCGTAGAGGATGTCAACTATCAGGTTCGTGGTCACGAAGATTATGGCATAGACGAAGGTTATTGCAACGACCACTGGAAAGTCCAGATTCCGGATGGAGTCTATAGCGTAGGAACCCATTCCGGGAAGGCCGAAGACCGTCTCGGTAATCGGAGTTCCGCCGAGAAGACCGCCGAACTGGAGACCAAGGACTGTAACTATCGGCACGAGGGCGTTCTTGAGGGCGTGCCTGTATATCCTGAGCTTGGGGACACCCTTGGCCTTGAGGAAAGCGACGTAGTCGCTGCTGAGGGCTTCAAGGAAGGAGTTCCTGACGAACCTAGCGAGCACGCCGGAGCTCATGAAGCCGAGGGTGAAGCCAGGAAGCCACAGCCTGTGGATGTGCTGGTAGAACGTCTGGAAGTCTCCGGTGAGGAGAGCGTCTATCATCGGAATGTGTGTTATCGTGTGTTCAGGCGGTGCAGGGAAGCCGGCGAGGGTTATGACGCGCCACTTCACAAAGAATATGTAGATGAGCAGGTAGCCAAGCCAGAAAACGGGCATGGAGACGCCGGTGAGTGCGAAAATTCTGACGATGGTATCAATCCAGGTGTTCCTCTTAAGGGCAGCAATGATACCGAGCGGGATTCCGATGATTATGATAAACACGAACGCTATAAGCGCTAGTTCAAACGTCACGGGAAAGTATTTACCCACGTCATCGAACACGTAGTTTGACGTCCTCGGGTCTATCAGCTTGTTCTTCGCGAGACTGCTCATGAGGAACCAGTACTGCTCGTACCATGGGTCGTCTATGTGGTAGGCTTTTCTCACCCTTTCTATGGCCTGCTGGCTTGCCTTCTCACCACCCGCCCAGGCCCTGGCCGGATCCGCTGGAATGACGTAGGCTATGAGGAAGACTATCAGGGTAACTCCGATTATTGTTGGTATAAACGTTAGAGTTCTCCTCACGAGGAACTTCTTCAGGTTGGCCAACCCTATCACCTCTGCATGCTGTTACGTTTCAATGGTGCTCGAAACTTATAAATTTACGTTTCATCGGACTAAAAAATTCGAAAAAGACTGCAAAAAGGAAAAAACTAAAATCAGCTGGTGGTAACTTCAACGCTCTTGAACTCGGTGGCACCGTATAGGAACGGGCCGACCCAGTTGTCAGAGTCGAGGTAGTCTGGAACCCAACCGACGACGTATATGTCGTACTGTCCGTGCTCGGTCTTGCTGAGGTATGTCGGCCATTCGTAGCTGTTGACCGTGACCTGGAAGCCGAGCTGGGTGAGAGTGTTCTGGAGGTAGGTCATTATCTTCTCACGGGCGCTGTTTCCTGAGTTGTAGATCAGCTCGATGCTGTACTTGCTCGGGTCAACGCCGGCCTCTTTGAGCAGCTGCTGGGCCTTGGCAAGGTTGTAGTTGTACTTGATGATGCCCTCCTCGATGTAGCCCGGCCACGGCTTGGGTATCGGACCGTAGTTCCTCTCGAGGAGGTTGTTGTAGACGAGCTTGGCTATCTGGTCGTACGGAATGGCATAGGCTATGGCCTGCCTGACCTTCGGGTTGTTGAAGGGCTCCTTCTGGGTGTTGAAGACGATGAACGTCAGTATCGGCTCGAGGATGTCAGTCTTGACGACTGACTTGAAGCCGTTGAGCTCGAGTCCCTTAACGGTGTCCATCTTGTCGGGTGGGATTGCGACGGCGTCAACAGTGCCGGTCTTGAAGAGCTGTATTCTTGCCATTGGATCCTTGTTGAGGACGTAGATGACCCTGGTGTGGCCGGGGTTGTTTGTGGCGTTCCAGTAGTACGGGTTGTACTCAAGGACTATGTAGCTGTTCTCCTGGTAGTCCTTGACGTAGAACGGACCGGTTCCAACGGGCTTCTTGTGCATGAGCTGGTGGGTCGGGTCGTCCTGTCCCTCCTGGAGGTAGTTCCACCAGGCGCTCGGGTCGTGGCCATTGTTGCTGGCCTTCAGGGCCTCCTCGTACTTGTCGCCGAGGAGGTACTCCATCGGGACGACGCTGAGGAACGGGTCGGCGAGGATTCCGAGGACGGGGGCGTAGGGCTGCGGGAGGACGAGCTTGAAGACGCCGGCGGTTTCACCGTTGTAGCCGAAGAACTTCTTCAGCTCGTCGAGGCTCTTAACGGTGGTGCTCTTGCCCTTGTACTCAGCTACGAGTGGGTGCTCCTTGAGGTACTGGTCGAATTCGTCCTCGGTGAGGGCAGCGGAGTGGTTGACGTCCATGAAGCTGTCGACCATCCAGCTAACGGAGTGGCCGAGCCTCTCAACGCGTAGGAAGGTGAACGCAACGTCCGTTGCGTCTATCGGGTAGGTCTTGTCGTTCCACGGGTCGTAGGCCTTTACACCACCCCTGATTAGGAAGTACCACTCGGTACCGTCCTTGTTGTGTGCCCATGCAACAGCGAGGTCGGGGCTGACCTGCTCGGTCTCTTCCTTCCAGTAGGTGACGAGTGTGTCGCCTATCTCGTGCCAGATTTCCCATCCAAAGGTCTCGTACGTCCAGGCAGGATCGAAGCTCTCCGGCCAGCCGAAGGTACCTATGACGTAGGTCTCCGGGTCGTTCTTGTAGTCCTTGATTCCGATGTCAACGGCCGGGGCGTTTGAATCCTCGCTGAGGAGGTCGTAGCGCTCGGCAAGGGTCGGGTGGTAGTAGCGGCCCTTCACCCAGCTCCAGTAAACACGGAGCTGCTTGTTCTGGCCGAGAATGGCCTCTGGGACGAGGTGGTTTCCGAGGATGTAGAGGGCCTTAAATAGTTCAGTCCTTATCGTTGGGTCGGTCTCCCTTCTCGCCGCAACGACCAGGGCATCAACGTGTTCATCTCTGAAGAATGCAGGGTTAATGGCACCGAATCCCTGTCCCTGATCCATAAGGTCCTTTACGGAAGGAGTATTCTCAGCATCAACCTCGTACTGAACCTTAATCACTTTCTTTCCACTGGGAATGTTCACAGTCGGGCTTTCGCCCTTGGGTCCAACGATGACAACGCTCTTGTCTGTGGCTATCACATAGACCTTGTCCATTTCAAGTATTCCAACTTGGGATGTGGCAGAAGTGGAAGTCGTTTGAGTTGGTGTAGCCGAGGAGGTTGAGGTTGTAGTGGACTTTTCGCCGCCACCAATGCAGCCGCTGGCAGCCACTGAGAAGGCCATTAAAAACAAAATCAAAAGGGCAACGAGTTTGCCGCCTGACTTCATGTGGACATCCCTCCGAAATTAAACACATTAAGGCATTTCTAGGTATCTAGGTAGTACATAATAAATCTTTCGACTATGGTTCTGAAGTGTGCCCGCAAAAAATGTATGCTAATGTTCATTTAAATGCCTCCTAGAACTGGGGGGTTTTGAATATACAGCTCCTGCGAAAAGCTTAAATTAACGCCCGTTAAAATAATATCGTAAAACTCCGAGGTGGTTCCCATGGTTAGGGCCTATGTGTTGCTTACTGTTGAAATTGGAAAGGTCGAGAGCGTTATAGATGCTCTCAGAAAAATGCCGGGCGTTACAAAGGCAGACGCCGTCACCGGCCCCTACGATGCGATAGTCCACATCGAGGCCAAGGACCTCGGCGAGCTTACCAGAAAGATACTCCACGACATACACAACATTGACGGCGTTATCGACACGACTACAGCAATAGTGGTGGAGACAGAGGAGGAGTGATTACTTCTTCTTCCTCTTACCATGGGCTTTACGCTTCTTTGCCCTGAGTTCTCTGATTTTCTCGCAGATCATTCTGAGGCTCTTGCCCTTGGGGTATGGACTCTCAATCCTCAGCATCCCTTTGGTTCTGAGTTCCTCATCAATGCCCGAGAGCCTAGGATTTAGCTTTTCAGGTTCGAATTCAACAACCTTCATACCAAGGATCTCCGCGGCGTCGCGTATTTCGTCGATGGTGGGAGCATTAACGGCAACCGCTTTTTTAACCAGTCTGCCGTACTTCTTGGGTAACCTCGAATCTATCTCGCTAGGCCACACAACGAACTTCATTCTCTTCACCCGGCAAGATTTAAAAGTTAAGCCGTTAAAACCCTTCTGGTGGTAAATAATGCCCAATGAAAAAACCCCTCATAACTTTAATAACGTCATTGGGGCTATCATGCCAGGCGATATAGTTTTAATCAAGTACACCTCCAATGAACCCGTGGAGAGAATAGCGTGGGGTGAAATAATACCCTCCCTTTGTGATCACGGGATCGTGTCGATAGATTTCTGGGGCATTGGTGACATACTTATGAGGAAGTTTGCAAAGACCAGTGGGGTTGAGTACACAAAAATCCTCGACGTTATAAGGGAAATAAAGGTCATCAAAATTGGGCCTGGGACAGCTTCATACGGCGAAGTACTCGAGGACATCGTCCCCACATACGAACCTCAGAATTTCTTGAGGAACTATTACTCTATCCTAAGCAAAATCTCTCGGCTCCCGAGGAAACCGAGGTATGGGATAATGTTCGGACTTTCCCACTATATATACTTCAACCCCGAAAAAGCCATAAAATCCATATTGACGGCGGTCAGCACGATACCGACGGAGGATATCGCTATTATCAGCTTCGTTAACACCAGCATACTCAACGAGACTCATGTTGGAATCCTCGAAGAGCTTAGCACAAAAGTCGCTGAGGTTTCAGGTGGGAAGCTTACCGCAACCGGAGGAGAGAGAATATGATATCAGCCGGGGAAAGGGTTCTTCTTGTTGATCCCAGAGGGAAAAGATACCTTGTAAAGGTTGAGGATAAGGAGTTCCACACTGACCTGGGCATCCTGAACCTAGGTGAGCTTATAGGAAAGCCTTACGGTACGAAAATCAAGAGCCACAGGGGAGAGACGTTTACAGCTCTCAAGCCCGACATCAACGACATCATAGCCAAGATGAAGAGAGGCCCTCAGATAGTCCACCCTAAGGACGCTGGAATAATCATCGCCTACGCTGGAATCTCTCCAGGCGACACAGTCATCGAGGCCGGAGCGGGAAGCGGGGCGCTCACCATATTCCTGGCAAACGCAGTTGGGTCATCAGGAAAGGTCATAAGCTACGAAGTGAGAAAGGACTTCTACGAGATAGCACAGAAGAACGTGGAGCTTGCGGGCTTTTCCGATAGGGTAGTCCTGAAGAACAAGAGCATCTACAACGGGATAGATGAGGAGGAAGCCGACCACATAGTCCTCGACCTTCCCCAGCCCGAAAATGTCCTGCCTCATGCCGTAGATGTACTCAAGCCGGGGGGGTATTTTGTTGCCTATACCCCATGCATGAACCAGGTGCACCGCTTTTTCAGGGCGCTTGAGGAGTTCAGGGGAGAGTTCATGAAGCCGAGGGTTGTAGAGGTTCTCGTTAGAGAACAGGAAGTCAAAAGGGAATGCATGAGGCCGAAGACGACGATGCTTTCTCACACAGGCTATATAACCTTCCTCAGGAAGCTGTGAAGTCGGCACCCTTTTCTTCTTCCTCGAACAGAACGTACGCCAGAACCCAGAAGATAATCGATATCCCAAGCGATTTCAGGAGCGGGTTCTCACCCAGGAGCCTCTGGATGACCGGCACTGCCCCGTAGATCAGCGGAAGGAACATGCCGAAGGCGGCCATTATTACTGCGAAAGTGTAGGCAACCCTCTTCATAGCAATCCCCGGCTCACTTCTCATGGTCAATTAAAAACATTTCTTCCACTCTTCTAAGGTCGGGCTGAAAAACCTTCGCCGTTCCAAACCTTTGGTTAACAACAGATTTATAAGCACTCAACGTTGTGAACCTTTAGATGTCCAGATTTGGTCTCATGTACGGAGGTGTTCATCATGCCCTATAAGATACTCGATAAGAAAGAGCTGGCCATGAACGAAGTGATGTACAAGATACACGCTCCCCACGTCGCTAAAAAGGTTCAGCCAGGTCAGTTTGTCATCGTCAGGGCCTTCCCCAACGGAGAGAGGATTCCTTTAACTCCCGTCACCTGGGACAGGGAAGAGGGCTGGATAACGCTCATTACCTTTGTCCGCGGGAAGACGACGATGAGAATGGCCAACGAGCTCAAGCCGGGTGATGAGATCCTCAACGTCGCAGGTCCACTCGGAAACCCTGCCCCAATGGAGAAGTTTGGAAGGGTGCTGGCTATAGGGCTCATTACAGGTATCGTGGAAGTCTTTCCAATAGCCAGAGCCTGGCAGGAGATAGGAAACGACGTTACCACCCTTCATGTTACTCCCAATCCAATGATTATCCTCAAAGAAGACTTTGAGAATGCTGTTTCAAGGCACATCGTTGAGGGCTTTGACCTCCAGCCCGGCTGGGGAATGAACGAAATCGCCCAGGAGCTCGTAAAAAGAGCTACCGCCAAGGTCAGGGAGCTCCTTGAGAATGAGCACTTCGACATGGTGCTCACCGTCGGCCCGGCCGGCGCTCAGAAGGCCATATTCAACGTGGTCAAGGAGTTTGGAATCCCAATGCACGCTGACCTTCACCCGATCATGGTCGACGCAACAGGAATGTGTGGAGCATGCCGTGTGACCGTTGGTGGCGAGGTCAAGTTTGCCTGTATAGACGGGCCTGGGTTCGACGCCTACAAGGTCGACTGGGACGAGCTGATACACAGGACAGGCTTCTACGCCCCGCTTGAGAGGCTCGCCTTAGAACATTACCTAAAGCAGCTCCAGGCCCAGGGAGGTGAGCAGTGATGCCGAGGAGGAAGCTTATTAAGGAGAGGGTTCCGACCCCGGAGAGGCCTCCGGAGGAGAGGATTAAGGACTTCAAGGAAGTGAACCTTGGCTACACCTTTGAGCTTGCCGTTAGGGAGGCCGAGCGCTGTCTGCAGTGCCCCTACGAGTACGCCCCCTGTATCAAGGGCTGTCCTGTTCACATTAACATTCCCGGATTCATAAGCAAGCTCGTTGAGTACCGCAACGATCCCGACAAGGCTGTTAAGGAAGCTTTAAACGTCATCTGGGCCTGCAACTCACTTCCAGCCACAACTGGTAGGGTCTGCCCGCAGGAAGATCAGTGTGAGATGAACTGTGTCATGGGTAAGGTCGGCGATAAGATCAACATCGGCAAGCTTGAGAGATTCGTCGCTGACTATGCCCGCGAGAAGGGAATAGACGAGGAGCTCCTCTTCGAGATAATTCCGAAGATAGAGAAAAAGGGCCAAAAGGTTGCCATCATCGGAGCTGGACCCGCTGGCCTCACCGCCGCCGGCGAACTGGCCAAGCTCGGCTACGACGTCACCATCTATGAGGCCCTCCACGAGCCCGGAGGAGTCCTAATGTACGGTATCCCCGAGTTCAGACTCCCGAAGGAGATAGTCCACAAGGAGATTGAGAAGCTCAGAAAGCTCGGTGTCAGGATACTCACGGACCACGTGGTTGGTAAGACGGTCACGATTGAAGAGCTCCTCCAGGAGTACGACGCCGTTTTCATAGGCTCTGGAGCAGGAACCCCAAGACTTGTTAACGCTCCTGGAATCAACCTCAACGGAATCTACACCGCCAACGAGTTCCTCACGAGGGTCAACCTGATGAAGGCCTACCTTTTCCCCGAGTACGACACACCGGTTTACGTTGGCAAGAAAGTCATCGTCATTGGTGCTGGAAACACAGCGATGGACGCCGCGAGGAGCGCGAGACGCTTCGGTGCCGAGGTAACCATTGCCTACCGCCGCGGTGAGGAGGACGTCTCGGCTAGAGAAGAAGAGGTCGAGCACGCCAAGGAAGAGGGCATCAAGTTCGTCTACTTCGTCAACCCGGTCGAGTTTATCGGCGATGAGAACGGCAAGGTCAAGGCCGTGAAGTTCGAGAAGATGAGGCCGCTTGAGGAGCGCGACGCACGCGGAAAGAGGAAGATAGTGGGCACCGGCGAGTACATAACTCTTGAGGCAGACACAGTCATTATCGCCATTGGAAAGCACCCGAATAGGCTCATCATCAACACGCCGGGCCTCAAGGTCGAGCGCGGGAAGATCGTCGTGGACGAGAACATGATGACGAGCATTCCTGGCGTCTTCGCAGGTGGAGATGCCATACGGGGCGAGGCGACGGTCATCCTTGCTATGGGAGATGGAAGGAAGGCCGCGAAGGCCATCCACGAGTATCTCACGAAAAAGAGGCAGGAGAAGGCGAACGCCTGATCTCCCTTTATCTTTCTCTGTTGGTTTCTCGTAACTTTTAAGTGAATGTCTGGTGAATACAGAACCATGAGGATCGCTCTCGTCAGCGACTGGTACTATCCAAAGGTCGGCGGCGTTGCCACTCATATGCACCAGCTTGCGACCTACCTGAGGAAGCGAGGCCACGAGGTTTCAATAGTGACCAACGACTTGAAAACTGGAAAAGAGGAGGAGCTTAAAGAGCTCGGAATAGAACTCGTTAAGGTTCCCGGCGTGGTCAGCCCTTTACTTGGGATAAACATAACCTACGGTCTGAAGTCGAACAGGGAACTGGGTGAGTTTCTTCGGGATTTTGACGTTGTCCACGCCCACCACGCCTTCACTCCCCTCTCTCTGAAGGCGGTTAAAGCCGGGAGAACGCTTGGAAAGGCAACACTGCTCACCACTCACAGCATATCCTTTTCCCACGAGTCCTCCCTCTGGAAGGCCCTTGGATTGACCTTCCCCCTCTTCAGCCACTACCTCAGGTATCCCCACGAGGTAATAGCCGTTAGCAAGGCCGCAAAGGCCTTCATAGAGCACTTTACCGACTCCCCTGTTAGAGTGATTCCAAACGGCGTTGATGACGAGCGCTTCAGGCCGATAGGAGAGAGGGAAAAAGAACGGGTGAGAGAAGAGCTCGGAATAAGCGGCGACCTAATCCTTTACGTCAGCAGAATGTCCTTCAGGAAAGGGCCGCACGTGCTCCTCAACGCCTTCCAGAACATAGTAAGGGAAAGGGATGATGCTGTCCTAGTGATGGTCGGCTCGGGTGAGATGCTTCCATTCCTGAAGGCGCAGGCGAAATTCCTGGGCATTGAAGACCGCGTGAGGTTCCTGGGCTACGTTTCAGATGATCTCCTCTCAAAACTCTACGCTTCCGCCGATGTTTTTGTACTGCCGTCGATAATGGCCGAGGCCTTTGGCATAGTCGTTCTTGAGGCAATGGCCTCCGGCGTCCCGGTGGTTACGACAACAGTTGGTGGAATACCTGAAGTCGTCGGGGAGAGCGGAAGCGGTGTTCTCGTTCCACCCGGCGACGAGCTTGCACTTGTCGAGGCGGTCTCAAAGCTCCTCTCCGACAAAGAACTCGCCAGGAATCTGGGAGAGGCCGGAAGAAAGGCAGTCGAAAGGCGCTACTCGTGGAAAGTGATCGCGAGTGAGATCGAAAAGGTGTACGAAGAGGTTTTAAGGGGATTGTAAACAGCACCACGGCGATGACGAGCCTCACGATAGCTGATGTGTGATGAAGGGCATACTGGCCGAGCCGCTACCCTTTTAACTTCCAAGTTTGGATATCACAAGGAGCGATGACGATCTCTAGGGTATCTGATGGGAAATGATGAAGAAAGATGGCTGAGCTCACTCTCCTATCTCCTCGATCTCCTCGAAGATCTCCTCAAAATTCTTGAAGTCTTCTGTCTTGGCGAGGAGAGTCACGAACTCATCGATCTCCTTCTTTTCGAGAAAAGCCCCAGCTAGAAGTCTGCCCGTGTATCGGTTGTCCTTTATCTCCCAGAACATGTAGAACTCCGGGAAGTTCTCCTTTATCTTCCTGTAAGCAACACCGTACTTCGAATCCTTTAGCGGGTTCTGTTCGAGGTAGAAGTGGCCGGGCTCAAGCTCTATCATATGAAGGATCGCCCCCCTCTTTGTCCTCACTAGCTTTACCTTAATGTCCCATTCCTTCAGAACCTTCATGTGAATCACCGTAGAAAATATGCATCAGCGTACTTAAATGTTCTGGAATAAGGAGAGAAGAAAAGCCAATCAGAGGCTCTTCAGGTATTCGGCGTAGGCCTGGGCGTCCATAAGCTCCTTAAGCTCTTCCTCAAGGTTGCTTGGCTTGAGCTTGGCGATCCAGTTCTCGTAGGGGTCTTCGTTGAGGAGCTCGGGGCTGTCCTCGAGGGCCTCGTTGACCTCGATGACTTCACCGCTGACGGGGGCGTAGACCTCGCTAACGGCCTTGACGCTCTCAATCTCACAGAGAACGTCGCCCCTGCTGACTTCCTTGCCGACCTCCGGGAGCTCGACGTAGGCAAGGTCGCCCAGCTCCTTCTGGGCGTAGTCTGTTATGCCAACAAGAACCGTGCCGTCATCAAGAACCTGGGCCCACTCGTGGTCTTTCGTGTAGTAGAGGCCTTCCTTGACCTTGTATTCGCCGACTTCGATCATGAGCATCACCGTTCATGGTTGCAACTTTGAGCATTTAAACCTTATCATGTCCAAGCTGTTGTCTGTGCTTTTAGCGTGCTTAGAAATAGCGAGTTCAGTCGAAATTCCTTGATTATTGACGTTGCTTGCCAAATTTATTGCGAGCAGCCAATAAGTGCAAACGCGGTGTTCGGCGAGGTGATGTCTACATAATCGCGCTCATCATAACTATCTTCGTTCTCTATTCAATGGCACCGAGAATGACGTTTTAGAGTGTGTTTTTCCCTTTATTGACCTTATGTGCCGCAAAAATACCACCATACCGCCTCTTTTAGATATAGCGAAACGTTTTTAAGCTGGTAAAGAAGTCGCGTTTGATTAAACAGCCTGCTCATCCAATAAATGGAGGAGAGTATACTTAACGAGAAAAGGAGGAGGTTGAGATGAGCTGGACAACCCCCAAGAGAGCTTTTATAGGTGCTGCGGCCGCTGAGGGTGGGACTAAGCTGAACGCCTTTGACAACGCACTCCTCAAGCTGGGCATAGGAAACGTTAACCTGGTCAAGCTAAGCAGCGTCATCCCCGCGCACATCGAGTGGATTGAAAAGGTACACGACGTTCCGATAGGAATGCTCCTGCCGACGGTTTACGCTCACATTGAGAGCGACGAGCCGGGGATGACGATCAGCGCCGCACTGGGCGTCGGGATAAGCAAGAACAACGAAGGCGGTCTAATCTACGAGTATTCGGGCTACTGCACCAAGGAAGAAGCTGAGGAAATGGTCAGGAAGATGGTCGAGGAGGGCTTCAGGCAGAGGGGCTGGGAGCTCGGTGAGTTCAAGGTTGCGAGCGCCGAGATAACAGTTAAGGACAAGCCCGCCGCCGCAATAGCTGTCGTTGTTATGTTCCCCTACTGAACTTTTTCTTTTCTCATAAGAGTGTACTCATCTTTTCCCGTCCGTTCAAAGCTCAGGTGGTACCTTATCCCGTTCTTAGAAACCCATGCGTCAACGTAACTGTCTCCGGCAATCCAAAGAACCTCAAAGCCTCTTTTCATTAAATTCTCCTTAAGAGGCTCTTTTATCTTTTCGCCGGGTTCTAGAATGCTGGGTGTTGTTCCTTCCCGGATAAACTTCAGGAGGGACATAAAGAGCTCCTTCGGGTCTTTGACTTCAAGTGGGAAAGTAAAGCTGACGCATCCATCCTCTATTATCCTTTCATACGTGGGCTCATCAAAGAACACCAGGGACATCTCGACTTCCCCATCTGAAGAGATCCTGCCAACCAGGTGAGGAATCCCAACTACCTCACTGTTTAGAAGTTCGTCCCACACCTCTACAATTTTCTCAGCTACGATTCTCGCAGTATCCTTTCTCTCCATACAACTGGGAAAATACGAGCTTCCCTTTAATAAATCTCTCGCTCACACTAAGCTTTAAAACCCAACATCGTATCCACTGATGGTGGGACTCATGGGATACAACGAGCAGGAGAGGGCTTTCATCGAATGGTATCCTCGGGGCTATGGAGTTGGCTTTAAGGTAAAGAGGAGGCTGTTTGAGACACAGACAGAGTACCAGCGCCTTGAAATATACGAAACAGAGGGCTTTGGAAAGCTCCTCGTACTCGATGGGACAGTTCAGCTTGTGGAGATTGGCGAGGAGAGCTACCACGAAGTTCTTGTACACCCGGTGATGCTTGCACATCCGAACCCGAAGAGAGTTCTCGTCATAGGTGGTGGAGACGGCGGAACGCTCCGTGAGGTTCTTAGGCACGACACCGTTGAGAAGGCTATAATGGTGGAGATAGACGAAGGTGTCGTGGAAGCATCTTACCTCTACCTGGACGTCGCCAAAGACCTCCTTGACAGGCTTATAAAGAAGGAAGAGCCGAGGGCAGAGCTGATAATCGGCGACGGCGTCAAGTACCTCAGGGAAACAGGGGAACGCTTCGACGTTATAATCGTCGACTCAACCGATCCCGTTGGCCCAGCGAAGCTCCTGTTCTCCGAGGAGTTTTACAGGGACGCCTACGAGAAGCTGAACGATGAGGGTCTTTACATTACCCAGGCCGGCAGCGTCTACCTGTTCACGAACGAGCTCCTCGACGCATATAAGGCTATGAAGAAAGTCTTTGACAGAGTGTACTACTTCAGCTTCCCGGTAATAGGCTACGCCTCGCCCTGGAGCTTCCTCATTGGAGTCAAGGGAGACGTTGACTTCACTAGGATAGACCTTGAGAGAGCAAAGAAGCTCGACCTCTACTATTATGACCCTGAAAGGCACGAGACCCTCTTCCAGATGCCGCGCTACGTCAGAAAACTCCTAGAGGGACAGTAATTGAGCAACAAGAGAAAAGCTCTAACAATAGTACTGACGGTGGGTATAACATCTTACCTAATATACCGTGTTCACTCGGAGGCTTCGTCGGTTGAGTTCAGTCCGGAGCTGTTGTTCTCTCAATATTTTCTCCTCGCCTGCATCACAGGTTTAGCCGGCTATCTCCTCTACACTATGCTCTGGTACGTCTACCTGAAGAAAAGGGGCATCGGTTTCAAGAGAACACTGCTTGCGACGCTCTCGGGGACGTACCTTGGGTTTTCCCTTAACTCTGCGGTCGGGTTTCTGGTTAAGGTTCGCCTGCTTGGGACGGACTACTGGTACACCTTCGGCGTTGGGCTTTTGGCTATGACAACGGAATATGTCTCAGGCCTCACACTGATTGCAATCCTTGAAAAAGACATAGCGGCAGGTATAGTTGCAGTAATGCTGGCTAGTACGATAATATCCGAGAGAGTTGCCTACATCATAGCCCACTCCCGTATCCATCCAGTAAAATTCCGAGAAAGGTTTGACAAAACGTACAGAGGATGGAAAGAAGCTAGGGGTGGAAGCTCTGTATTGTTGGCCTTTTTGGTTGGGACTGCAATGATATTTACAAATGCGGCAACCTTAGTTCTCGTAGGAGAAGCCCTTGGAGTTTATATTCCCTATGGAAAAGCACTCAAGGGAGTTCTTTACTCATCGTTCCTAGGAGGAGTCCTGGGAACACCAGGGGGAATTGGAGCAAATGAACTGGGTGTTACCATTGCCATAGGCAACGGAGCAGCCCAGATCGTTACTGCATTCCTCTACAAGACCCTCACAACTTACCTCTATGCCCTCGCTGGAGCGGTTGCATTCTACAGGGTTGTCGCCGCTGGAAGACCAGAAGACTATTAACCTTCGAGCACCAAGTATCAAGGGGCAGAGCTATGGACGTCTTTGAAGAAATAGAAAAGCGTGAAAAACGGCTCAATGCAATAATAGAGATTGCAGAGGACAGGCTGAAACACATCGAGGAGTTAGGTGTGAAAGCTAAGGGGCCCCAGATAAAAGATTATTCCGCTTACTATGTTTTCATCACGCTGATCGGCATCATCCTTGGGACTGCCGTTCTTGCTTTCGTTTCCAGAAGGGTTGGAAGCAGGATAAACATCCCAATAAAGCTGTATGCAGTGCTCTTACTCTTGTTTTCAATACCTGCGGTCTACTACATTCTCTTTAATCGGAAACCCGAGGAAAGTCCTGGCTCAGACCTCGTTGAGAGGGAGCGCATGGCAAGGATACTCCTTGAAAGGTTTTACAAACCGTTCAGGGAGGCAGTACAGGCAGATGACAGGGTGAAAATTGAGGAACTGGCGAACAGGCTACTAGAGGACCCCATACTTGCTTCTTCCATGGAGATTCTGAACGAAGGAGACCCGAAAATAGTCGCCTACGCACTCTTACTATATGCAAGGTACGAACCAGGACTGGAAAATGAGGTGAAAGAGACTCTCAACATTGTGACGAACAAACCAACGAAGGCCCTCCTTGAGGCCCTGCTGAGGAAAGGTTATAATCCTCAAGAACAGTCTAAGATAGGTGGAGACCGTGAGGCTTGAAGTGTTAAGCCGTGAGGATATGAACGAACTCTCCAGAAAGCTCAGCCGGGCAGGAATAATGAACAGACCGGTTGAAGAAACGAAACCGGAGATAGAGCACTACCTGATAGTTAGAGGGAAATACTCAAAACTCGTTGAACTCAGTCCAAAGGCGCCTATTCTTGGGGAAGAACTTGAGGCAATTCAGCTTGCCTATGAGGAGCTTATGCGCGACTGGGAAGTCGGCCAGGAAAAGCCCTTGAGCGAGCTTTTTGGAGAGCCCGATCTCTCGAAGCTGTCCCTGATAACGGCCCTGATAGGTGAGGGAGCCGTCGAGGAGCGCGACGGGGTGCTCGTCCTGAGGAATAAACCCCCTTTGGATAACCTTGAACTTGAGCTCAGGTTCCCCATTGATGAGCTTGAAGAGGAGCTTGATGAGCTCGATAATCTGAATGCAACCCTCATAACGGAGTACACCCTGAGCAAGCACTACTACGTTGAAGTCCTTGAAGTTGACAGGGAGCTCCTCGAGAACGCGCTTGAGATTGCAGAGGAGTACACGACTGATGAAAGTCTAGTTGAAGCGACTTTTGATGCGATAGCTCGCTCTGTATTGGCTGAAAAAATCCTTGAGCTTGCAGAAAAGCACAGGAGAAAGAACGAACTTGTAGAAGCGCTTATGGAGATAGAACCCATAACAGTGGAAACCGACGGGGACAGGGTGAACATCTACTACGATGAGGACACCGTAGAGGACTTCCTCAAAACTCTACAAACGCTTGGGTATCTGAAAGTCAAGGGGAACAGAATATGGGTGTAACCAGCAAAATTTAAAAGTCCAAACCCGAAGGATGGCCGGGGGTGGAGGAGATGGCGGTGCTGAAGGCCATCAAGATCGAGGACAGGGATGGAGAGATACTCTTCCGCTGCCCGAGGTGTGGAATGGTCTTCCGCAGTGCCAAGGCATACACGAGGCACGTGAACAAGGCCCACGGCCATCTCTTCCGCAAGTGATTCAGCTTTCCCTCTTTTTTGGGGATGAGGAGACAGCCAGGACCCTGAGAAAAGTGATGAACGGAGGGCTTGTCCGACCCTCACTCGCGCATAATGATTTCCTTCGTCAGCTTCACAATAAAGGTCTTTCCGGTTTTTTCGCGTTCAACGAGCTGTTTCTTTTCGAGCTCCTGGATTATCCTGCTTATAGTTGGGCGTGAATAGCCGGTGAGCTCTGGAAGCTCCTCCTGTTTTATGGTTCCGCCCTTTTCAAGTATTGCCTTAACGACCGCACGCTCCTTCTCAGTCAGAACCTCGATGGGAACTCTGTTGGCGGCCCACTTCTTTTTGGCGTAGTACAGCGAAGCGGGAATTGCAACGGCGAGTGTAAGTATAACAGCCCCGATTACATAACCCCAGTTTGTCTTCTCCGGAACCGTGGAAGTTGGTACGGATATAGTTATGTTCTCCTGGAGCCAATAGGTGCTGTATCCCATAGCTTGGAGTTCTTTCTCAATATTTTTGGAGAGACCCGCTCCAATGAGAATGACGGTCTCTGGCTTCAACCGGGAGAGGGTGTCCTTAACGGACTGAGATATATTCGATGGGTTGGTAAGGAGGAACGGCCTGTCGTAGGCCATCGCCCATCTGGCAGCGGCGAGAGCAGAACCGTAGTCGCTCGCACTGGCTAGGACAACGGCGTCAATTCCAGATGGGTAGAACTCCTCGGCCAGCTTCGCAGCGGTATCAACCCTGGTTTCACCACCTATCCTGGTGACCTGAAAGCCAAGGCTCATCAGCTGCTCCTGAACCCTCTGGCTTATTGCTTGGTAGTCTCCTATAACGAGGACGTGGTACCATCCGAACTGCTCATAGCTTTGAAGCTGAGCCAGGGTGGCAGGGTCAAGCTCCTGGGGGTTTACGGGGAGAATTGGGACATCGAGGTGCTTGGAGTATGGAAGCGCAACTATGTAGTCTATGAGGTCATCGTTGCGGACTATTATGAGGTCGTATTCGGAGTTCTGTGCGCTCACGGTTGGGAGCAACAGCGGAAGAAGGAATAGCGCCATTACTGCTACCGCTGAGATTTTTCTGTCCATTTCACCACCTGAGAGTAAGCTAAGAAGAGAAATTTAAAAAGGTTTTTCAAAGCTCAAGCTCCTCTCCGGGCTGGAGGATAACAACTTCGGCCCTGTCACCGACGAGCTTCTTGAACTCCTCGGGGTCCTGGGCTATCGGCGGCCAGGTGCTGTAGTGCATCGGAACAACCTTCCTCGGCTTGAGGAGTTCGACTGCTTTGGCGGCTTCCCTCGGCCCCATCGTGAAGTGTCCACCTATCGGGAGGAGGGCAACGTCAATCGGGCCGTAGAGCTCGTTGAAGAGCGCCATGTCTCCAAAGACAAATGTGTCTCCTGCGTGGTAGATAGTCACTCCGTCGAGCTTAACTATGTAGCCGCAGGGATTGCCTATGCTATGCACTCCGTCACTGCTTGAGTGCCAGGCCGGAACCTGGACGATGAAGACCCCGTCAATGGTGGTTGGCCCGTAGTTCATGCCAACGGTCTCGACATCGCTCGCCCTCTGGGAGATGTAGTTGGCTATGTCGTACATTGCAACTATTTTCGCCCCGGTTCTCCTGGCTATCTCTATGGCATCTCCGATGTGGTCGCCGTGGGCGTGGGTAACGAGTATGAGGTCTGCTTCAACCTCTTCGGGCTTGACGGCGGCCTTTGGGTTGCCGCTGAGGAACGGATCTATGAGTATCTTCTTGCTTCCCTCGATCAGAAAAGCCGCGTGGCCCAGGAACTTCACCTTCACCATCGCCACCACCTCCAGAGTTAAAATAACCGAAGCTTACTTAAAGGTTTCGGGTGTTCTTTGAATGACTTATTATGCTCATAAAGGACTCTTTAAGCTCAACAATGCCGAAAAATTCTCCGATGCCCGTTTTGGGAAAGCTTATATACGCTCTAACCAAGATTTAAACGGTGAGTGATTGATGACGTTCGACTACTTCTTCAAGCCGAGGGGAATAGCGGTCATAGGAGCATCAAACGACTCGCTCAAGCTGGGCTACGAGGTCTTCAAGAACCTCAAGAAGTACAAAGCTGGGAATGTTTATCCAGTCAACGTCAAAGATGAGGTAGTTCAGGGAGTTAAGGCTTACAAAAACATCAAGGACATCCCGGGAGAGGTTGATCTCGCTATTATCGTCGTGCCCAAGAGGTTCGTTAAACAGGCGATAATAGACGCCGGTGAGAAGGGCGTCAAGGGCGCGGTCATAATAACTGCCGGCTTCGGTGAGACCGGTGAGGAAGGCAAGAGGGAAGAACGGGAGCTCGTGGAGATTGCCCACAAGTACGGCATGAGGCTCATCGGGCCGAACTGCGTCGGTGTTATGGACACCCACAACGACATGAACGCGACCTTCATCATGGACGCCAAGAAGGGGAGCATAGCCTTCATCAGCCAGAGCGGAGCTCTGGGGGCTGGAATAGTCTACAAGACCGTTAAGGAAGGTATAGGTTTCTCCAAATTCGTCAGCATAGGCAACATGGCCGACGTTGACTTCTCCGAGCTTATGGAGTACCTCGCCGACACGGAGGAGGACAAGGCGATAGCCCTCTACATCGAGGGTCTCAAGGACGGCAGGAAGTTCATTGACGTTGCCAAGAAGGTCACCAAGAAGAAGCCCGTCATAGCGCTCAAGGCAGGCAGGAGCGAGAGCGGTGCGAGGGCAGCATCAAGCCACACAGGTTCACTCGCCGGAAGCTGGAAGATCTACGAGGCGGCCTTCAAGCAGAGCGGGGTTTTAGTTGCTGATACAATCGACGACATGATCAGCATGGCAAGGGCCTTTACCCAGCCGCTCCCGAAGGGCAAACGCGTAGCCATAATGACCAACGCCGGCGGCCCGGGAGTTCTCACTGCCGATGCCATAGACAGGAAGGGCCTCAAGCTGGCAAACCTTGAGGAGAAAACTATTGAGGAGCTCCGCTCCTTTCTCCCGCCGATGGCGGCCGTGAAGAACCCTGTTGATATGATAGCCTCTGCTCGCGGAGAGGACTACTACAAGACTGCGAAGCTCCTGCTTGAAGATCCTAACGTGGACATGCTGATAGCAATCTGCGTCGTCCCAACCTTCGCCGGAATGACCCCGACTGAGCACGCCGAGGGCGTCATCAAAGCCGTAAAAGAGGTCAACAACGGAAAACCTGTCCTCGGACTCTTCATGGCAGGCTACGTCAGCGAGAAGGCCAAAGAGCTTCTTGAGGAGAACGGAATCCCGAGCTACGAGAGGCCTGAGGATGTGGCTGCTGGCGCCTACGCTCTCGTCCAGCAGGCGAAGAACGTTGGGGTACTGAGGGAGGAGTGATTATGGAAACCCACGCAAAGCCCGAGGGCAAGGGGACAAAGCTTCCCAAGGTGGCTCCACCCACGATCAACGACCTCTACGAAAGGATGAAGGAACTAATTGGAGAAGTCGAAAAAGACCCTCACAAACTCCTGAAGGAGATGCGGGATGCTCGTGGTTGATACTTCCGCTCTGGTGGACGCCGTAATACCCGTGAAGGGAAAAGAGCACAGAAATGAACTGGCGAGACAAGCGATATCCAGTGCCGAGAGCGCTGGAATTCCATTAGCTATGCCACGACTTGGGGTAGTTGAGACTATAAGCCTTGTCAAGCGGCTTACTGGGAAGGATGAGGCAGTCGCTCTCATTGAAGAGTACCTATCGAGCAGAGTTCTCCAGGTTTCAGAGGATTGGATATTCGAAGACGCAAAAGATGTCGCAAGAAAAATCCACCCTCGGGCTGCTGATGCATACTTCATCTCTACTGCCAAGAAATTTGACGCAATTTTAATCTCCTCAGACAGAGATATGGTTAGCAGGGCCCGAAAAATGGGCGTTAAGGCGTTTTACATTTTGGACGAAGCTGAACTTGAGGATTTCCTGAAAGAGGTATCTGGAGGTGCAGTTTAGATGGCGAAAGTTACCGACATAGTGTTGTGGGACAAGCCCGGGGAAAAGGTGCTTCTCCTAGGCAACCACGCGATAGCGAGGGGAGCGCTCGAGGCGAACATAGCCGTTTACGCCGCCTATCCAGGAACGCCGAGTTCAGAGCTCACCGACACGATGGCAGCCGTCGCAAAAAAGGCAGGAGTCTACATGGAGTACTCGACCAACGAGAAGGTCGCCTTCGAGACGGCTTTAGCCGCAGCATGGAGCGGCCTGAGGGCAATGACTGCAATGAAGCACGTTGGTCTTAACGTCGCGGCCGATAGCTTCCTCAGCTCGGTCGGTATGGGGGTTGAAGGCGGCTTCGTCATAATGGTTGCCGACGACCCGAGCATGTGGTCTTCACAGAATGAGCAGGACACAAGAGTTTACGCCAAATTCGCCAATGTCCCGGTTCTCGAGCCGAGCTCACCCCACGAGGCAAAGGAGATGACGAAGTACGCCTTCGAGCTGAGCGAGAAGTTCAAGCACTTCGTCATCCTGAGAACTACAACTAGGAGTTCCCACGCGAGAGGCGACGTCGTCCTCGGCGAACTTCCTGAGGAGATAAAGACCGGTAAGAGGAAATTCGGAAAGTTCAAGAAGGATCCGACGAGGTTCGTTGACATTCCCGCTCACGCTAGGAAGTTCCACCCACAGATACTTGAGAAGATCGAGAAGATACGCGAGGAACTCAACAACTGTCCGTTCAACTGGATCGAGGGCAAAGAGGACGCAAAGGTCGGGATCATAGCCCCCGGTCTAAGCTATGCCTACGTCAAGGAGGCCCTTGCCTGGCTCGGAGTTGATAACGTCAAGGTGCTCAAGCTCGGAACGCCGTTCCCGGTTCCGTACGGCCTGCTTGAGAAGTTCTTCGACGGCCTCGAGAAGGTTCTAATCGTTGAGGAGCTTGAGCCGGTGGTTGAGGAGCAGGTTAAGACCTGGGCCTACGACAAGGGCCTGAGAATCCCGATCCACGGAAAGGACCTCGTGCCGAGAGTTTACGAGATGACCACGAGGAGGGCAGTCGAGGCCATAGCAAAGTTCCTCGGCCTTGAAACGCCAATAAACTTCGCCGAGATCGACGAGAAGTACGAGAAGGTCTCCCAGATAGTTCCGCCGAGGCCGCCGAGCCTCTGTCCAGCGTGCCCGCACAGGAACACATTCTTCGCCATAAGGAAGGCAGCTGGCCCCAAGGCGATATACCCGAGCGACATAGGCTGTTACACCCTCGGTGTCCTCCCGCCGCTCAGAACTGTTGATACAACGGTTGCCATGGGTGCCTCCATCGGTATCGGCCATGGCCTCAGCATAGCGATGAATGGCTCACTCGCCGAGGAAAAACACAAGGGGGGCAAGGAGAAGCAGATTATCGTCGCTACCATCGGTGATTCAACGTTCTACCACACAGGCCTGCCAGCCCTTGCCAACGCCATCTATAACCGCTCCAACGTTCTCATAGTCGTCCTCGACAACGAAGTTACGGCCATGACCGGCGACCAGCCGAACCCCGGAACGGGGCAGACGCCCCACGGGCCAGGAAAGAGGATACTCATCGAAGAAGTTGCAAGGGCTATGGGTGCTGACTTCGTTGAAGTAGTTGACCCGTACGACATAAAGGCCACCTATGAGACCATAAAGAAGGCCCTCAAGGTGGATGGAGTGAGCGTAGTCGTCTCAAGACAGCCGTGCGCCCTTTACAGGATCGGCCAGATGCGCAGGAGGGGCGAGAAGTGGCCCATCTACCACGTCATCGAGGACAAGTGCACCGGCTGTAAGATCTGTATCAACGCCTACGGCTGTCCGGCGATCTACTGGGACGCCGAGAAGAAGAAGGCAAAGATTGACCCGACGATGTGCTGGGGCTGCGGCGGATGTGCCCAGGTATGTCCGTTCGATGCGTTCGAGCCCATGAAGGAGGGTGAGTGAGATGAAGGAGTATAACATCGTTATCACCGGAGTTGGCGGGCAGGGAATTCTCACCGCTGCCAACCTTCTCGGCTGGGCTGCCCTGAGGGCAGGCTACAAGGTTCGTGTCGGCGAGGTTCACGGAATGAGCCAGCGCTTTGGAAGCGTCATAGCCTATGTCAGGTTTGGAGAGAACGTTTACGGTGCTATGGTTCCCGAGGGGAAAGCCGACGTCATACTCTCCTTCGAGCCTGTCGAAGCTCTCCGCTACATCAACTACCTCAAGAAAGGTGGCCTTGTCTTCACCAACGCGAGGCCTATTCCACCTGTCCAGGTCTCGATGGGGCTAGCAACCTACCCAACGCTTGAGGAGATGAAGAAGATAGTTGAAGAAGACTTCGGCGGCAAGTTCATGGCCTTCGATGCTGAGAAGTTGGCCATGGAGGCTGGCAACATCGTAACCACAAACGTCGTCCTAATCGGCGCCCTCAGCCAGACACCCGGCTTCCCGCTCTCGGAGGAGCTGATAAAGGAGGTCATCAGGATCAGCGTTCCGCCGAAGACGGTAGATGTCAATATGAAGGCCTTTGAGCTTGGGGTCAAGGCGGCAAAGGAGATGCTGGGGCTTTGAAGTTCCACTATTTTTCTCTTTTGTTAGAACTCCCACCACTCACCCAGTATTTCTTTAATCCTTTCTACTGTGTTTAAAGTCTCAAAGGACGGATGCACTGGAACTTCAAGGCGCTCTTTACTGAGGTATCCCGCCATAAAAGCCGGCAGTCCCTTCTCAAGCCCCACGCTGTATCCCCCTTCTAGTACTACTGTCAGGGGATATCTTGCCAGTGTTGTCCCGGCGTAGGCGTAGAAGACCTCACTCAGCCGGAGCGTTGTAAGGCCGTCTCCGTGGAAGCCGTCAAAGCCAGCTGAGACGATTATAACATCGGGCTTGAACTGGGCAACTATCGGCAGAACAACCTCATTCCAGGCATAGATGTAGTCATCGTCACCCGAATAATGGGGCATCGGGATGTTGACCTTGGTTCCCTCTGCACCCTTTCCTCCAATCTCATATTCGTAGCCACTACCGGGATAGATGTCCCTCTCGTGGAGATCTATATGAACAACATCGGAATCGTTCCAGAGTATCTCCTGTGTTCCGTTGCCATGGTGGGCGTCGAAGTCAATAACCAGGGCCTTTCCGGTGAGTCCTTCGAGGAGCTTTGCAGCATAGGCCGCGTTGTTGAAGATGCAGAAGCCGAGAGTCGGCGCGTTGAAGGCCCTTCCCTTCCTGCCGGCGTGATGGCCCGGCGGTCTGACCAGGGCAAGGTAAAGCCCTTTCTCATCGAGGACAAGCTCAACCGCTTTCTTAACAGCACCAAAGGCGTGGCGCGCGGCATTAAACGTGCCGGGAGAAACGTAGGTGTCGGGATCAAGATAGTCAAAAGACCTTCCCAGTTCTTTTACCAGCTCCACGTACTCCCCATCATGAACCCTGAGGAGCTCCTTTTCCTGAACTGCTTCAGGTTCGATAACATTTTTCCACAGACCGGCTTTTTTAAGTCCCTCAACAGCTCTTTTCAGCCTACCCGGATTCTCTGGGTGGTATCCATCGGGCCGGTGTTCAAGGGAAATCGGAGTATAGAGAATCCCGAACTTCAAATGTACCCCCTCTCGTCCTCTTTGACAGCCTTTTTAAGTTCCGCCAGAAGTGCTTCGGCATCTTCCTTGCTCATGCCAACCTTCTTCGTGAGGAACTCAAGTATCTCCCTCTCGCTGGCACCGTTCTGCATTCTCTCAAACACCATAAGGGCGAGTCTCTCGAATACCATCTCCTGGAACTCCTGGGTCAGGCCAAGGGAGTCCATGAGGACGTTCATACCCACGAGGAGAGCTGTCAAGGCATCGTTGAACTCCTCCTTTCCGAGGCTTTTCTCGTCCAGATCAACCCTGAGGGTTACCTCATCGTTCATCCCGCTGAGGGTGAACTTGAGGAGGTTCATGCGCTCGTTCAGGATGAGGAGCGTATGATACACCTTGACCTTTTCCTCGAGTCTCATCGCTATGGTCTCAATCCCGCTCGGAACGGCCAGCCGGACAAATCCGTCCATGAACAGGACGTTCAGGAGAAACGGTATCTTCGGATGCTCGGCAACGTAGTGGTTCTCTCCCACCTGCCTGACGTTCCAGGGGAGATCAACTATGTCCTCGGCATCATCGTTGCCCGCTTTAAGCCACTCTAGAACCTGGGTATGCATCGGATACCACCTTTAACACATAGAGAACATGTCCTTAAAACAATATTGGGGTCACAAAAAGATGAGTGGAAGGGATCACCATTCCTCTTCTTCCTCGATGAGGCCGTACTTCTCCAGCTCGCGGAGGAGCTTCTTGACGGCTTCCCAGGCGTCCTGCTCGCTCTTGGCGCCCGAACAGACGATCTTTCCGGAGGAGAAGAGCAGTATTACGGCCCTAGGTTCCTTGACGCGGTATATAACGCCCGGGAACTGCTCGGGCTCGTATTCACAGTTCGGAAGGATCAGAGCAACGGCATCGAGGTTGAACTCCATACCAATGTCACCGCTGAAGACCATGTTCTGGATGTCTATCTGGGGCTCCCTGGTGAATTTGGCACCTATTTTCTTCAGCATCTCGATTAGCTTATACACGGCTCTCTTGATGTCATCAACGCTCTTTGCACCCGTTACAACGAGCTTTCCAGAGCTGAATATCAGAAGAGCAACTTTCGGGTCGTCAAAGCGGCAGATTATGCCCGGGAACTCCTCTGGATTGTACTTGGAGCTCGGGCAGATCTCTATGACCTTCTCAAGGTTGAGGTCTGTAAAGAGATCGACAGAAGCGACTATATTCTCAATCCTGAGCTTTACATTGCTCATATCCACCAAGGTTTACACCTCCGAATGGTGGGTTTAAAAACCCTTTATAAATGAGGGCCGGTGCTTTTTAAAGGTTTAGGTTAAAGAAGTTGCAGGCAAAGTGCGAAAACTCACTTCTTTTCCTGCTTCACCGGGTATGGCATGAACTCGACAGTTCCCCTCTGCTTAACCGGCTGTTTGTAAAGCTCCATAAGGGCGTAGACTTCCTCAGGGACATCGGTCTCAACGTTGAGGCCCAGCTCCCTGGCGTGGTCAACGGTTATCGGGTAGTCGTGCGTCCATCTGCCCTCCGTGAGTATCTGGGCCAACTCCCTTGCCTTCTCCTCTCCGTACTTGTCCTTAAGGAGGTTAAACACGAAGTCCTGAACCTGCTTTATGGCCTTCTCGGCAACGTCGGCCAGGATTAGGGTCTGGTCGTCAACCTTCTCCGGACCCTTTTTCTCAACAGCCCTCAGTATGCTTGGAGCGGGGTACTGCCCAAGCTGTGGGTCAACGGGCCCGAGGACAGCATTTGGATCCATGATTATCTTGTCAGCGGCGAGTGCTATGAGTGTGCCGCCGCTCATGGCGTAGTGTGGGACTATAACGCGCGTCTCAGCCGGGTGCTCCTTAAGCGCTCTCGCTATCTGGGTTGCCGCCAGGACAAGGCCCCCGGGGGTGTGGATTATGAGGTCTATCGGCTTGTCCTTTGGTGCACTCCTAATTGCCCTGAGCACTTCCTCGCTGTCCTCTATGCTGATGAACCTGTAAACGGGTATTCCAAAGAGCCCTATGCTCTCCTGCCTGTGGATCATTGCTATTACCGTGGAGTTCCTCTTCCTCGAAAGCTGGGCCATGAGCCTTGCTCTGGCAGCCTGGAGTGCCCTGAATTGAAGCTGGGGCCACATCAGCAGGTAGAGGAAGAAGAGCCACCATAGCAGAGACCCAAAAAATCCACTTAACGGGTCCACAGTATTCACCTCCAGTTAGTTTCATCCTAATCCTTTATAAAGATGTGCCAGCAACTTACGCCGGTGAGAACATGAGAAACACGATAGTGCTCGTGAGGGCCGACAACTTCCAGAAGGCGAGCGTGGCTCTAGCTGATCTCGTCCGCTACGGCGGGATGAAGATAAGGGGAGACCCGAGGATAATACCGCCGGCCCTCTCTGAGTGGGTCTTTGAGAAGGTTAGCGGCGAGAAGCCGAGGAGAAAGTTTAAAGCCCATGTAGTTGCCCAGATAGACCTTCCGCCGAGGAAGGCCATAGGCAGGCTGATGGACATTCATCCTCCAGCCCACGTTCTCGTAGTCCCGCCGGACAGCGAGGCGTGGGAAGAGCTGATGAGGCTCTGGGGAACTTTCGAGAAGCTGAGGGGCTTCCATCCTCCGAAGAGAACGAAGGCCGAGGAGATCGAGAGGAAGAGGAAAAAGCGGGAAGATGAAGATTTGGACTTATAGGAGTTCTAGCTCCTCTTTCTTAGCCTCTTTTATTAAATCTTCGTCCAAAGTAGCGAGCCGCTCGATGTTGTTAACTTTGCACGCCGCTAGGATTATGGCGTCGTTTGGAAGAATGTTGTACTTCCTCATGAAGTTGTAGGCCTGAAGTAAGGCCTCTTCATCCGTTGGAAGAATGTGGAACTGGGTTATGAAGTCGAGCGGTTCATCCTCCTTTATGAACTCTGGTATTTTTCCAGAGCTTTTGAGTGTAAGAGGCGATACTCCAGATTTCAGGCGGATATAATGGAACAGGGTCGTTTATTATTGCAACTGCCCCCGTATCAGCGAGATAATTTAGAACCTCCACAGCCTTTGGGTTTCCTTTTAGTCCTTCGATAAGAACGGAAGAATCAACGAAGACTTCGATCATTGGAGATACCACTCCTCCTCGTCTACCGAACCAGAGAACTTACCGAGGTACTTTTTAAGGATGTCCTTTTTTAGACCCTTTTTCTCTTCCTTCCTCAACAGCAGGGATATTTTTCTCTGGATGATTTTCTCAAGGCCCTTCGGGACCACAATGACTATCTCACCCATGATTCCCACCAATAAAGTTTTTTTGAAAAAGAAAATTTAAACTTTCACTTCTTCTTCCTCTTCTTGATCCTTATGTTGGCGATGTCGCCGAGCGTTGGTTCGTAGTCCCTTGGAATTGTCTTTTTCTCCTCGAAGGACTCTTCGCCGGCACTTTCGATGAGCTTTATCTTGAAGTACTTCTCAAGCTTTCTCGCCTCTTTTATCGTTGGCTCGCGGTAGCCGTGGGCTATTGCCCTGAGATCGTTCACAGAAAGCCCGATCTCGTGTGAAAGCTCCTCGTAGCTCTTGCCCGAGCGCTGGATTGCCCTGTAAACCCTCTCCGCAAAGTCCTCGACGATCTCCTCTGTAACGAGCGGCTTCGGCTGGTATGGTCTCGGCTGGGGTTTTGGACGGGATGCCGGTCTTGCAGTCCTCCTCGGCTGCCTTCCGGTGGGCATTATGCTGAAGGTTCCCGGCTTCTTACCGCCGTACTTTTCGTAGCACCTGTCACATACGAGAACCTCAGCTCCCTCTATCCTTATCCTGTGGCCCGGTCCCCTGATGGGGGAGCCGCATATTTCACAGTACCTCGGCTTGGCCTTTCCCATCTCAACCACCTTCTCTCTGACATAGAGAGTACTGGACAGGCTTTTTAAACCCGACGATTCAATCAACTTCGATGACAGAGAAGAACGAAGAAGTGAAGATAGAGAAGCTTCAGAAGCTCGACCAGGAAACTCTTGAGAGGCTCATTGAAATATACATGAGTGCCTACGAGGGTATGAGAGAGTACGGTGGCGAGGGAGAGAGCTACGCGAAGCGCTACCTCCGCTGGTGCTGGGGCAAGGCCAAGGATGGCTTTTTCGTAGCCAAGATTGGGGATAAGATAGTCGGCTTCATCGTCTGCGACAAGGACTGGTACAGCAAGTACGAGGGAAAAACAGTTGGAGCGATCCACGAGTTCGCAGTTGATAAAGCCTATCAGGGCCACGGCATCGGCCACAAGCTGATGGACAAGTGCCTCGAATACCTGAAGGATACGGGCAGGATAGAGCTGTGGGTCGGCGAGAAGAACTACGGGGCGATTAAATTCTACGAGAAGTACGGCTTCAAAAAAGTCGGTCAGCACGGGATATGGGTTCGAATGGTGAAGGACACCAAAAAGGAGATAAAGCGGGAAGAGAAGTAGTTTTATTGGTGGTTAAGCTTATGCCGTGCATACATCCCCCAACTCTAGAGAAGGTGAAAGACATGAAGGAAGAGAGTTTCATAAGGGAAGGAAAGGGGAAGCTTAAGGTGACCATCGAGGGTGAGGGGACCCTCGAGACGACCATGAGCGGCTCGCTCAAGAGCGTGGAAGAGGTAGCAGAAATGCTCGGCGTCGAGGCCAAAGACGGAAAGATAGATACCGTCGTTGACGGCGTCAAGGTGAAGATGCAGAAGGGGAAGCTTGAGCTTGAGTTTGAGAGCGGGGAGAAGATGAAGATAGAGAGGGCCTGACGTTTTCTTTTTAATAACATCTCATTCTGGAAGCCTTAGGGCCAGGATAAAAGCTATTGAGAGCGGCACCACAGTGCTGA
Source organism: Thermococcus peptonophilus (assembly GCF_001592435.1). Classification (NCBI taxonomy): domain Archaea; kingdom Methanobacteriati; phylum Methanobacteriota; class Thermococci; order Thermococcales; family Thermococcaceae; genus Thermococcus; species Thermococcus peptonophilus. Next base: position 631,667 of record NZ_CP014750.1, on the reverse strand, counting down.
AGAAGTTGAGCTGGAAGCTTATTCCAGAAAGATAGCCGCCTATAAGCGGCCCAACTACCCAGCCGAGGCTCATCATCGCATTTAGAAGCCCCATGCCCTGCGCCCTTTCGGAAACACTGACCTTCTGGGCAACATAGGCTGAAGTCGAGTTTATCGTGAGTATCCACTTGATTCCCGAGAGGAAGGCAATCCCAAAGGCCAGCCAGACGTTTCTAACGATCGCGTAGAGAATAAAAACAAGTGCATAGCCGAATACCGCCATTAGGTAGAACTTCTTCGCTCCGTACCTGTCTATCAACCTGCCGAGGAAGTAGCCGGTCAACGCGGCGGCGAGGCTCTCTATTCCGAAGAGAACGCCAACACTCCACTCTCCGAAGGCCTCCTTGAAGTAGACCGAGGAGACGCTGTAGAACTGCCCACTGGCGACCATCACGAGGAAGACGGTAAAGTAGAACAGCCCGAGGTAGCCTCTCATGAGCTTCTTGAAGGCCGAGCTTTTTACAGTTGCCCTCCAGCTCTCCCTGCCCTCCTGCACAAGGATCATTCCCATGAGGCTCCTCCTTCCAGCGGGCCTCTCCCTGATAAGGAGAACTATCCCGGCCGAGAGGAAGAGGAGGAGGCCGGAGATCACAAAGAGGCTCTTTATACCGAGGTATTCAACCATCGCGGAGCCTATGAAGTTGCCCACCATGTAGCCGGCGTTCTCTATGGAGTTGAACAGGCCGAAGATTGATCCAGCCCTCGTTGAAAGCTCTGAGATGAGAGCAGAATGGGCCGGCGTCATAGCAGAGCCAAAAATCCCCTGGAGCGTCCTGAGGAAGAGCACCTGAACGGGGGAAGAGACGAACGCCATTACAGCGTAGAAAAGTCCAATCGACGCAGTTCCGAGGGCAATGAAGCCTTTTCTGTTTCTCGTGGCATCGGAGAGCCAACCGAAGGGGTACTGGAAGATAGTAGAGGTAAGGTTGAAGGCCACGCTCAAAAGGCCAACCATGAACATCGTCGCACCGAGGTACTGCATGTAGACGCTCAGGTAGGGGAAGGCCATTCCGAAGGCAACGTTGGCAATGAACATGGAAACAGCTAGGATAACAATGTTTCTCCGCTTAACCCTGAGCTTTTTGAACTTGAGGGTTCTCTCGCGCTTCCCCTGGAGTACTGCTTTTTCCCTCTTCGGCATCGCTCTTGAGAGGAAACGGGAATTTTATAAAATTTCCGTCGAAATGATGAGAAAAGGAGTGAAATCACCCCATCTGAAGTGCCCTGCCCCTAAGTTCGCCCCTTTCAAAGCGGTACGGATCGTAGAAGTCGAGAGGCTTGTTGGTCTTCCCGTCCACGATGAGCTCAGCCAGTGCCTCTCCAACAACCGGGGCAAGCATGAAGCCGTGGCCGGAGAAGCCCGCCGCGATATAGAACTCGTCTATCTCGTTTATCCTCCCGATGGCCGCGTTGTGGTCGGGAGTCTCGGCGTAGTAGCCGGCCCAAATCCTTATGACGTTCACGTACTTGAGCGCTGGGATTATCTGGGAGAAGCGGTAGCTCACTCCCCTGAGGAACTCGTAGGTCGGCGTTATGTCGTATGTCGGCCCGTACTTGAGGCCGTAGCCGCCGATGACGCCACCCTGGTTCGCCTCCTGAGTTAAATAAACGCCGCCGTGCTTAAAGGAGATGACCATCGGCTCTATCTGGCCGGGCTTTATGGGTTCGGTCTTCACTCCTTGGTGCTTGTAGGGCTCTATCGGGATGTTGATAGGCACTCCAGCCATTTTGTTTATGATTGGTGCCCAGGCGTTGGCCGCGTTGATTACCCTGCCCGTCCTTATCTCTCCCCTGTTGGTAACGACGGCCTTTATCTTCCCGTCTTCGACCTTGATGTCCTTCGCCTCAGTGTACTCGTATATCTCAACGCCCAGCCTCTTGGCCGCGTTTGCATAGGCGAAAACTGCCTTAAACGGGTTTGCCTTTCCGTCTGTGTGGTTCCACGCGGCCGCTATCACCCCATCGGTGTTGAGGGGAGGGACGATTTCCTTGGCCTCCTCGGGCGTTATTATCCTCGATGGCACTCCAAACCTGTTCTGGAGCCGGACGTTGTTCTTGAACGTCTCAAGCTCTTCCTCATCATAGATTAGGAAGAGGTAGCCGCTCTGGGTAAACTCGACGTCCATGCCAAGCTCCTCTTTTAGGCCCTTCCAGAGCTCCACTGAGCGCTTCATCATCCTTATGTTCGCCTCGTCGCCGAACTGCTGCCTTATTCCAGTTCCGCAGCGGAATGTCGAACCGTTTCCGAGATAGCCTTTCTCAAGAACCACGATCTCGCTCTCGCCGAGCTTGGCGAGATTGTAGGCTATGCTGAGACCTATTATGCCGCCGCCGATGATGACGGTTTTAGCTTCACTCTTCATCGTCATCACCCATCTCACCCGCTAAAACTCCCATCATCACCGGCCTGACGGGAACGCGCGTTGCGGGAAGCGGAATTTCATCCGGTTTCTGTCCGGTCTTCCTCGCGAGAATTCCTATCACGAGCGGAAGGCAGGTCCTTCCCTGACACGGCCCCATGCCCACTCGAAGAAGCCTCTTGATTTCCTCGATGTCGATTATCCCCCCGTCTATGAGGTCTTCGATCTCCTTGAGCGTGACGTCGTTGCAGCGGCAGATGATTATCTTCTCCCTCGGGTCTTCAGTCATCGTCATCCCCTCCCGGCACGCGAATGGCCCTCACTTCCCAGGCAAGCTCGATTGGAACTTCCACCGTGACCACTGCCGTGTCTCCCATGCTCTTCTCGCGCGGTATGATGAGAGTGACCTTCCCCTTCCCGACGGGCTCGCCGACACGGTTGAGGAGAACCACTTCATCACCTCGTTTTGGAACCGGGAGAAGCTCGTGGGGCATCGTTATTCTCGCTTTGTCCCCAACGTAGTGAACCATGAAGAATGCCAAACCGGGGCATATCTGGACGCAGAGGGAGCAGCCAACGCACTTCTCGTAGTCAACGATTGGAATGTCATTTGGAGTCAGCATACTTATCGCTCCCGTAGGGCAGACCTCCCTGCACGGGGCGCACGGTATCTCCTGCGGGCACTCTGGAATCGCCACTGGCCTCGCCCTCAGCCGTTCTTCGCTCGGCTTTGGGATTATCTCGAAGAGCTCTTCGGGCGTTATATAGCCCCTCTTCAGGTATTCTAGGATTTCAGGCATTGGAATCACCCCCAGCGGGCAGAAGGGCCTTCTTTATCCCCTCAATGACGTGTTTTCCGAAGGGCCCTGAGCGGAACTCCTCCAGATCATGCTGGGCCTTCTCTATCTCCTTCAGCCACTTCGGAGAAGCAACCCCCGCCTTGAGCGCCGCGGCAATTCCGGCTATCTTACCTTCGAGCATCGCGGTCGTTGCCTCCTCTATCCCTGCCGAATCCCCCGCCACGAAGATCCCCTGGACGGTGGTTTCCATCCTCTCGTCCCTGAGCGCAACGTGGCCACCCAGCTCGCGGACGTACTTTATCTGACATCCTGCCTGGTGAAGGAGCTCTATGCTCGGCCTGAGGCCAACGGCAAGGGCTATCGTGTCCACCTCGAATACCTTCTCCGTCCCCGGAATTGGCCCCCAGTTCTCGTCTAGCTGGGCAACTACCGCCTTCTCGACTCTCTCCTTCCCCTCGGCTCTCAGGATTGTGTGTCTCGTGAGAATTGGAATGCCAAGCCTCCTCACCTTGGCCGCGTGGACGAAGTAGCCGCCGACCTTGGGCATGGCCTCGACTATCGCCTTCACCTCAACGCCTGCCTGGATGAGCTGGTATGCCAAAATCAGCCCCACATTGCCCGCTCCGACGATGAGAATCCTATCGCCTGGCTTGACTCCGTAGGTGTTCATGAGGGTCTGGATTGCTCCAGCCCCGTAAATTCCGGGCAGATCGTTGTTCTCGAAGGGAATCATCTTCTCCATCGCGCCGGTTGCAACGACGAGGGTCTTACCAGCAAACTCCAGGAGCTCGCGGTTCTTCCTGACACCGACCACAAGCTTCTCGTCGCCATCCTGGAAGATCCCAACGGCAGAAGTCTCTGTAAAAACCTGTATTTTCTCCCTCTTTTTCACCTCCTCCGTGAGGATCCTGGCTATCTCCACTCCCCTAACGCCGGCGAACTGCTCCCTCTTCCCGAAGAACTTGTGAGTCTGCTTGACGAGCTGGCCGCCCAGCTTTGGCTGTTCGTCAATGAGGATTACCCTCGCACCGGCGTCGGCCGCATGGATTGCCGCCATCAGGCCGGCGGGCCCGCCACCGATGACAACTACATCCGCCTTATAGCGCGGTGCATCCCCCCACTCCGGCGGCTTCACAGTCCTTGGAAGGGTTTCCTTCCCCCTCTGCATATCAATCCTCATGCCGTCCTCGACGAGGGTTATGCACGAGCGGACGTTAGGAATGCCGTTCACCTTAACGAGGCAGGAGGAACACTTGCCTATCGCACAGAAGAGACCCCTGGGCCTATGCTTCTCGCCGCTGTGGCTGAGGACTCTAATTCCAGCGGCATGGAGGGCCATTGCTATCGTTTCCCCCTCGTAGGCCTCTATCGGCTGGCCTTCAAAGTAGATAGTGACCTTTCTGCCCCGCCTAAACTGCAGAACAGGATGTTCAGTGATGCGCATGAGCTCTCACCAATGTGTGTTGAGGGAAGCTGTTTATGAGGATTTTTTCATAAAAAGGTTTTCCACCTTTGGTTTACTGAGAAGAGGTAGATGTTATAACTGAGATTTGCCGTTGGAGGTGAAAAAGAGAACTGAAAATGGAAATCAGCCCATCTGCAGGGCCTTGCCCCTTAGCTCTCCCCTCTCGAAGCGGTACGGGTCGTACCACCAGGCCGGCAAATCTGTCCTGCCCTTTGTAATGAGATCAGCTACCATCTCCGCCACAGCCGGAGCCATCATGAATCCGTGCCCACTGAAGCCAGCCGCTATGTAGTAGTCGCTCAGCTCCTCGATTTTGCCTATCGCCGGGTTGCTGTCGGGTGTCTTGGCGTAATAACCGGCCCAAGTCCTCAGGATGAGGAGTTCCCTTAGGGCGGGAATTATCTTGGTGAAGTAGTAGCTCACCTCGCGGAGGAACTCGTAGGTCGGGTTGAGGTCGTAGGTCGGGCCTTCCTCGTAGCCGACACCGCCTATTATCCCGCCGTGTGCCGTCTGGGTGAGGTAAGCATGTCCGTACCTGAACGAGATGACCATCGGCTTAACAGAGCCCTTCTTTATGGGCTGGGTTATAACCGCCTGGTGCTTGTAGGGTTCTATGGGTATCTTCGTCCTTATACCCGCCATCGCGTTGGTGAGCTTGGCCCAGGCGTTGGTGGCATTGACCACTATTCCCGTCTTTATCGTCCCCCTGCTCGTCTTTAGCCCTTTTATCTCACCGTTCTCGATTATGAAGTCCTTGACCTCGGTGTATTCAACGAGCTTTGCCCCGAACTCTTCGGCGTGGAGGGCGAACTTCGCCGTCGAGTGGAACGGGCTGGCCTTTCCGTCGGTCGGGTTCCAGGAAGCGGCGACAACCTCGCTTATGTCGAGGAGAGGAACTATCTCCTTCGCTTCCTCAGGAGTTATGAGCCTTGTTGGGACGCCGAACTTGTTCTGTATCGCTATGTTCCTCTTGAAGGTCTCGACTTCATCGTCGTCGTAGAGGAGGAAGAGGTAGCCCGTCTGCTGGAACGGGAAGCCGTATTCTTCGCTGTACTTCTTCCAGAGCTCGACGGAGCGCTTCATGACTTGGACGTTCGCTTCGTCGTTGAACTGCTGCCTTATCCCCGTTCCACAGCGGAAGGTGGAGCCTGAACCGATGAAGCGCTTCTCTATCACCGTAACTTCCTCACCGCGCTTGGCTAATTCGTGGGCGATGGTGACGCCGACTATTCCACCGCCTATTATCGTTATCTCACTCTTCTTGGGAAGCTCCCTCGTCGGCATCTTCACTCCCTCCCCGCGACAACCTTCATCTTGACGTTCTTTATGGGCGGCCTCGCGACCGGTATGTCGAGCCTGTCCATTCCCATTCCGCTCCTCTGAGAGACCAGCAGAGCGCCGTTGAAGAGGCAGAAGCGTCCCTGACAGAAGCCCATGGCCAGGTGAGTGAGCCTCTTGATGATCTGCAGATCTGTTATGCCGCTCCTGACGACGTCGTCAACCTTCCCGAGGGTGACACCACAGCCGCATATCTGGACGTCCTCGCCGTTGAAGTTATCGAGCGGGAGCTTCGGAACCGGCCTCGCTATCGGCTCGTACTCCTTCAGCCTCTCCTCGTAGATACAGGGCTCGCTCTCGTGGCCGAACTCCCTCAGGAGGTACGCCCCAACGAGCTTTCCTTCGAGGTAGTTCGCGTAGTGCGGCTTTATGCTGACCGCGCTTCCTGCTACGTATATCCCGTCCCTTATCCTGTGCTCGTCGTCGAGAACCGGCATGTAGTAGCCGCGCTTGAAGCGGAGCTTTCCTCCGGCCTGGGTGATCGGGTTGATGTCAGGAATCCTTCCATTGGCCATTATCAGTGCATCAACCTCGTAGACGTTGCCGTTCTCGTCTATGACGCGCTCAACTCTGTCTTCGCCCTCGACGCGCCTGACGTTGGGGACAACGATGTACTCAATGCCCCAGCGCTCCAATTCGGCTGTAATCTCCTCTGGGAAAGCCCCCGTGACGGCGACCTTCCTTCCGGGAGCGACTCCCCAGACGTTGATTACTTCCAGCGCATCCGCCCTTCTGAAAACGCCAGGCCAGTCGTTGTTCTCGAAGAGCATTATGCTGTCAACCGCTCCCGTTGCAAGGACAACGCGCTTTGCCATGAACTCTATGAGCTGGTCGTTCCTAACGGCTGGGACGAGAAGGTATTCGCCCTTGTCATAGATGCCCAGTGCTGCCGTCTTGAGGAAAACCCTGACGTTCTCAGGGAAGTTAGTGAGCCTTTCTATCGCTTCCCTCGGGTTTCCAAACTCCTCCTGCTCAACTCCCTTGAGCCACATGTCGCCGCCAAGCCAGCCCTTCTCCTCGATGAGGGCAACGGTGAGCTTTCCGCCGATTTCCTCAACGACGCCGAGCCCTGCAGGGCCGGCTCCGATGACTGCAACGTCCACGACGTAGCGGAGAACGGGCTTCCCGTCGTCTATTTCAACCTGCTCCTGAAACTCATCGTAGCGCTGCCTCTCAATCCTCATGCCGTCCTTGAGCTTGAGCTTCCTCCCGTTGACGTTTTTGATCCCGTTCACGGTAACGGGAACGGGGCCGAAGGTGAAGGCCCCCCTATGCCTTCCTTCTGTGCTCGTCGTGAGCCAGTAAACCCCATTGGCAAGCATTGCCACCGGAAACTTTTCGCCCTCATAGGCCTCGTAGGGCTTTCCGTCAAGGTAGATCGTGATTTTCTTAGAAGGGTCTTTTTCTGTCAAATCGAGCGGTCTCATGCTTCCACCCCGCTTCTGTACATGCGGATAAAGATGGACACCGATGCTTATAAACCCTAAGGTTGTGAACCGAAAGTTAAAAAGAGACGAGAAGTCAGGCAAGGCCCTTCTCAATCAGGAAGTCCGCGACGTTCTCGGCCTGGCTCTTAGCCCGGGTCTCCATCACCGTTTTCTCTCCTGTCTCGATGGGTACTTTCCTGAAGAGCTCCTCGTGAAGCCTCACGATGTCCTCGGGCGGCTTGGTGAAGAGGCTGACGATTATTATGATGAATAGTGTTATGAAGAAGTTAATGAAGAACACCGGGACGCCGTTGAACCAGCTTCCGAGGGTGCCGAAGAAGCCCGGAGCGTCCGGGTTGAAGGCCCAGCCGTATATCTTGGCCTCGAAGATGACCTCGCTGATGAGACCGTAGGCCATTCCGACGATTCCTCCTTCTTTCGTGACGCGCTTCCACCAGAGGCTCAGCGTGAGTATCGGGCCGAAGCCGACAGCGAGTCCACCCCAGGCCGTTGCGACCATCTGGTAGATGACCTTCGGGCCACTTATTGCGAACCAGAGGCCGACAAGTGCAACGACGGCAACAACGACCCTGGAGATGTTGACCATCTGCTTCTTGCCGAGTTCCTTGCCGAGAACCTTGTGGTAGAAGTCCCTCGCTATCGCCGAGGAAGCGACGAGAAGCTGTGAATCTGCGGTGCTCATAACCGCTGAGATTATGCCCGCTATGACGAAGCCCGCTATCCAGCCGGGCATGAGCTCAACAGCCATAGCGGGTATAACCTTCTCCGGGTCGCTGACCTGGAGTATTCCTGCTTGATACATTGCGAAGCCAAGGAATCCGGCGAAGAAGGCTCCCCAGAGGACTATGGTTGTCCAGATGCCGCTGATGAAGATACCCGGCCTCCTGAGCTTCCTCGGGTCCTCAACGCTCATGTAACGGGTGACTATGTGCGGCTGGCCGAGGTAGCCGACTATCCAGGAGGCATAGCCTATGGCAAAGATTATCGCGGCCCAGCCGGTTGCGCCGCCGAAGGGGTGGAGCTTGTTGGGGTCTGCGGAGGCTATTACCTGGGTCGCCTTGTCGAGGCCGCCTATCTTAGCTAAGGCGAGGAACGGGACCACGATGAGGGTCAGAAGCATGAAGAGGGCCTGCACAACGTCTGTCCAGACAACAGCGAAGAAGCCGCCGGTGATAACGTAGGCCGTCATGATTATGACCGTCAGGATTATACCCGCGTTGTCGCTTATACCGAAGCCCTCGGCGAAGGTCTTTCCGCCGGCCGCGAACTGGGCGGCAACGTAAGCGGTCATGAAGACTATGATGATCAGCGCGCTGAGTATTCTTATGAGCTTGGTGGTGTCCTTGAGCCTGGCCTCCAGGTAGTCCGGGACGGTTATTGCTCTAAATTTACCTGCGTAGATTCTGAGCCTCGGACCGATAAGAACGTAGTCAGCGAGAGTACCGAAGAGACAGCCTATTCCCGCCCAGAAGGCTCCAAGGCCTGCCTTAAACGCGCTTCCGGGATATCCAAGCATCAGCCAGCCGGAGAAGTCGCTTGCCTTGTCCGAGAGGGTGGCCGCCAAAACGTGGACCTTCCTACCGCCAACGAAGTACTGGTCTTCTGTTTTGGTGTACCTGTTGGCCCACCAGCCTATGTAAGCGAGGAGGGCCAGATAGAACAGGAAGCCTATTAGTATCTGCCCGTTCATGCCTTACCCTCCTTCTTTAGCTCTTCAATGAGATCCTCGTCGTATGCCAGAATGTCCGCGTCGACGTAGTACTCCTTGCCAGTTATTTTGTCCCAGTAGCCGTAAAGAACCATCACCAAAAAACCCAAAATCGTTGGAACCAGAAGCAATGCCCAGCCTTCGGCGCCCAGCCCCATATTCATCACCTCTGAATGCATATGCTGGTTGGAGACCAGCATTGTACATGTATGGCTAAAAAATTATAAACCTATCGTTTGAAACGTTTGGTGTAAGGAAATCTCAGGACTTGCAAAAGGGTGTTAGAATATGGACGGGATCAAAGTTAAGGTTATGAGGCCGATCTTTAAACCGGAGGTCGCTGAAAGCTTCGTTCTCTACCCCTACAGGATATACCACCTCAGGCTCTTCTACAAGAGGCTGGGCATGAAGGACAGGGTCTTTGACTATTACGCGTACATAGACCTCTACCGCCTCGGTGCCGAGAGGGGAGACGACTTTATAGACCTTGAGGAATGGGAAGTTGACGAGAAAAACGTTATGAAGCCTCTCGTTACTGAAGAGGAAGCGAGGATGAAGGCCTTCGAGAGCGCAATAACCTGGGGAAACTCGCGAGTTATCTCGTGGTGGTTGCCAAGGATTGAGATAGTGAGAGAAGAGCTTGCCTACAAGGTCTTCTGGGTGTACGAGGAAAACGGAAAAAAACTAATAATGGACAGCCTCGACGGGAAAAGCTACGAGTTAACAGGGGAGAGAAAATGCGGGAACTTTCCGTGCAGATAATTAGCAAAAGAGGGCGGAGCCCTCAGATCCTCGAAACGGTCTCGACTTCAGCCGACTCGACGTTCTCGACCTGCCTGAAGATGTCTGCAACTTCGTCGAAGGAGTAGCCTTCCTCGTCCCTTCCGAGGATGTAGAACTTGAGGGCGACGAGTCCGAAGGCTATCGGCTCCCTCTCGACCTTGGCAAGGCCGTACTTCTCAGGGATGACCGCCTTGAGCTTCTCCTCGAGCTCGTCGAGGTTGACGTCCGGGTCGGTCGGCATGACTTTTATGACACCAACAAGGTTGTAGTCGGACATTTCCTTTCACCTCCTAATTCACGGCCCTTCCCAGCCGCACTTGGGACACTTGTAGGGCACGCTGAGTACCCTGCAGCTTTCGCAGCGCCATATGATTGCCTCACCGCAGTTCGGGCAAACGAAGTGAGTGGCGTGTTCCCTTGGGGTTATCTCCTTTCCGCATGAGGTGCATACGGGTACCTCGAACTTCATCTCCACTGCGAACACCTCCAAGAAAGGTGGGTTTTTAAACCTCTGGTGAGCGTTGCCCAGTCGATTTATAAGCTTTTCCCATATCCCCCGTTAACGTATCAAGGACTTCGGGCAGCTCACCAATTGAGGGTATCTCAAAGCCCCTCTCGGAGATTCTCCTGACGCCTTTAGCCTCGGGGTTTATCCACGCCCCCCACATGCCAACCCTCAGAGCTCCTTCAAAGTCCTCCGCATAGGTGTCGCCGACGTGAAGGGCCTCTTCCGGCTCAACGCCGAAGACCTCCAGAGGCTTTCTAAACATCTCTGGGAGCGGCTTGAAGGCCCCAACCTCATCCGCGAAGAACGTCCGGTCTATGTACCTCATGAGGCCGAACCTCTCGAGGAGCAGTCTCGTATAGGAACCAGGCCAGAACATAACGTTGCCCGTCACAGTAACCTTCAGACCGCGCCTCTTGGCGTCCTTGAGGGCACCCTCCGCCCCGGGTAGGACGAGGTCACCGAGGTTTAGTGTGGCCCTCGCCGCGGCCCTCCTTATAACCTCAATGTCCACGCCAAGAATTTCCGCGAGCATTTCCTGGCTCTCCTCAAGCGCCCTTTTTGGGTCACCTTCGCCCCGGGCCCTCATTCCCTTTATCCTCGCCCTCGTCAGCATTATGGCCTCCACAACGTCGACGATGCACGTTCCCATGAGGTTTGAGAGCTCGGCGGAGAAAGCGTCGAGCATTGCGTTCATATCGAGAAGTGTGTTCCAGACGTCAAATGAGACCAGCTTCATGAACACCACCACTTGGAGATGGGAAAGGGAGTTAAAAACTCAGCGCTCGGCAAAGGCGAGAAAGCGCAGGCCCTCCATGAGCCCTGCCCTCCTGAGCACGTCCTTGATGTTTCTGTGGCGGGAGCGCATCACGAAGAGCTCGTAAAAGCCCTCAAGGTTGCCCCAGTGCCCGTAAGCGGAGAGGGCCAGATACATGACATCCTTTGGCTTGAGTTTCCTGCCGAGGCTCTCCTCGAAAGCCCTAAGGGCAGGCCGGAGCTTCTCAAGAAGGCCCTCCGCGCTTATGAGGTGAAGCATCAAATCCTCAACCGTCGGCTTCTTCCAGTCAATAAGCTCGTCCTCAAAGGGGAGGCCTATTATGAGTGGCACGATGAACGTGTTCCCGACCAGGTAAAACTCCCCGGCTTTTCTTGGATTAAACGACGCCAGCTTCCCGGTTATTGATGCCATAGCCGCTTCCCTGTCCTCATCGACGTCAATGGCAACCCCTATTCTCTCAACGCCGAAGCCAAAAACGTCCATGGCCCTTAGGAAGTTGCCCAGGTTTCTTATGACCCCTGAATTCCCCTCGCTTGGGATTACGGCAACGTACTTTCCATCCTTATGGAGGAGGTCAAAGTTGTCGCGCTCAAAGACCTTCTCAATGAACTTCAGATTCCTTGGCGCGGTTCTGGATTCTCTGAATTCAAAGAGCTTCTTCATGGCTGCCTTGAAGAACTTGGAGTCTGTCTTTCCTTCAACGAAGAGAACCGAGACCGGAGCATCTTCTCCAGAAAAACCACCGCGGACGTCAAAGTCAAGATACTTCCTGAGTTCATAGACCTCTTTGAGAGTCAGGCTTTTCATGGTGTCCGAGTAAACGAGGATGTTCTCTTTGCTTTTCCTGAAGCGTTCAGCGAGAAGGTCGATAACCTCAAGGCTCGATGTTACCACCGTCTCTTCGCCCGAAAGGGAATCAACGAACTTTAAGAGGTCTTCCCTGTTCTTTCCATACTCGGGAAATAGGACCGCATCTCCAAACTGCTCCCATTCCTTTCCAGTAACAACCCTCATTCACTTCACCATGTCAACAGCTATTGCACCGATAACTGCGAACGCGCTCACTATGACCGTCGCGTTCAGGTACTGGACGGGTGTGAAGTGGGCGACGCCGTTTATATCGTAAAGGTAGATGAGAAGCGCCGAAATAGTGTACGAGATAACGGACACGCTTATAAGCCTCTTTGGCAGGTGGAACAGCTCCTCCCTCTTCATATTCCCGAGCCGAGACTTCACGAGGAACAGATACGCGATGCCCAGGGTAAGCAGAAATATCACAATGGCTCTTTCAGGGGAAATCGCCTTGGCAACGTCCCAGAGCTCACCTGTGAAAAGGAATGGGAGTGCAAAGGTCACAGCCCCTATGATTTCCTGAGTGATGTCGTCCCACCCGAGGGTGTCCGGCTCGTTTTTCTTTTCATCAGCCTCTTTAATGGCCTGAAGTTGCCTGCTGATGCCGTCTATCTTTTGGGACAGCTTCTCCAGTTCAATCACCTCTTGCTCAGGTTCGGGGCTCATCATCCCCTCAGCATTGGATTCACTCATCATCGCGTACGGTGATTGACATAAAGGGGTTAAAAGAATAGTGGATGGGCAAAGTCAAAAAACCAGTTGGACAACTAAGACCCTTCTTCCGGCTCGGCTTCTTCGAGCTTCTCCTTCAGGAACTGCTTCAGGACGTAGGGACACTGCTCCTGGATGAACTCGGCGAACTCGCGCATTCTTCTAACGGTTATCTCGCTTACGTAGTGCTCAAACTGGCACGCGTCCTGCTCGGCAATCTCCGGGGGTATCCCGAGTATGTCCGTAAAGAACTTCGTGAGGAAGATGTGCTTGGAGTACGTTTTTTCAGCGATTTCCTTTCCCTTTTCGGTCAGAAGTATTCTGTCGTACTTTTCATATTCAATGAGGCCCTTTTCGGCCAGCTTTTTAAGGGCATCAACGACGCTAGGAGGCTTGACGTTCAGGGCTTTTGCTATGTCCTTGACGCGGATAACGCCTTTGTTCTTGTGGAGAATGTACATTGTCTCGAGATACTCTTCCTCTCTCTTCGTTACTTCCACGTTAACCACCTGGTTTTAGGTTTGCCAAAAACCTTTAAGTAGTTTTCCCAAAACTTAAAAGTTTTAGGAGCACCTTTGAGATGGTGATGGAAATGGCGCTGTACTTCATTGGGCTGGGCCTTTACGATGAAAAGGACATTACGCTCAAGGGGCTGGAAACCGCGAGAAAATGTGACAAGGTCTTCGCGGAGTTCTACACCTCCCTTTTAGCGGGTACCACCCTTGAGAAAATTGAGGAGCTCATCGGTAAGCCAATAATTCGGCTTACCAGGGAGGATGTTGAGCTGAACTTCGAGAGGATAGTCCTCCCTGAGGCTAAGGAGAAGGACGTTGCGTTTTTGACCGCTGGAGACCCTATGGTGGCAACAACACACTCGGACCTCAGGATAAGGGCCAAGAAAGCGGGTGTTGAGAGCTACATCATCCACGCTCCAAGCATCTACTCCGCAGTGGCGATCACCGGCCTGCAGATATACAAGTTTGGGAAGAGCGCTACCGTCGCATATCCCGAGAAAAACTGGTTCCCGACGAGCCACTACGACGTGATAAAGGAGAACAAAGAGAGGGGCCTCCACACGCTCCTGTTCCTCGACATAAAAGCGGATCAGAACCGCTACATGACGGCCAATGAAGCGATGGAGATACTTCTCAAGGTCGAGGAAATGAAAGGTGAAGGAGTGTTCACCCCTGAGACCCTTGTCGTCGTCTTAGCGAGGGCCGGCTCGCTTGAGCCAACTCTGAGGGCTGGCTACGTCAGGGAGCTTATAAAGGAGGACTTCGGAAGACAGCCCCACGTCCTCATCGTCCCGGGCAGGCTCCACATAGTTGAGGCAGAATACCTGGTAGAGTTCGCTGGAGCACCGGAAGAGATTCTTGAGGAAGTTTAGCGAAAGCTTTATATTTTCCCACCCTTTCACTACTTCGGGCGGGCCCGTGGTCTAGACTGGTTATGACGCCGCCCTCACACGGCGGAGGTCCGGGGTTCGAATCCCCGCGGGCCCACCATAACAGTCCTTTCTTGCGAAAGCGCTGGTGGAAAGCTAGTATGCGATTCTAACAAGCTATTTTTAAGTGGGTTTACTTATCGAGTTGCTAGATTTACAGGATTTTCTCACAGTATAGCGCTCGAAGAGCGCTAAAAGAAAGTTTGAAATCATTATTAACGAGAGATTTTGGGAGTAAACCCGCGTGAACTTGCTTTCTGGTAGAGCATACACTCATCAATAAGGAAAGTTCGAGAAGAAGGAGACACTTTTGGTCAAGCTTTTCCAAAAAGCTTGAAGGGCAAAAGTTTCATCAAAGAGGGAATGTCCTTTTGAGTGCCCTGCTTTTCAGTAATTCTCATTACTAATTAGCAATTTTCAAGAGGTTTGCTCGCAATATAACGCTCGAAGAGCGTTAAAAAGAAGAAAACCCACATTACTCCGCTCGTGAACTAGAAGAATCCTTAATTCTCAGCAAATCTCACGAAGACATTCAACCTTTTGGTGAAATCTTTTTCTAAAAGCTTCCTGAATGACGTTAAAGCGGAGCTCCAACGCACGGGACGACAGCCCCATTGGGTTTGCTTAAGTTCTTGGTTCCTTTTAGAATCGCCTTCTAGAAGGAATTTGGGAGAGAAGATCCAAAATAATAGCCAACACTACCTCGCGTGTATCTCCACTATGTCCCCGTCCTCGAGCACATGGTCGGCCCCAACGCGCTGACCGGGGAACTTGACGCTCTTGCCCCAGACCCTCGCGTAGCGGAAGTTCTTGGCGAAGTCCTTGTGAATCCTCTCAGCCAGATCCATGACAGTTGAGCCCTTCTTGAGCGCCACTGGCGGATAAGCGGGCTCTTCTCCGGGACTCTTGGTAAAAACTCTGATAATCCCAGCCAGCTCGTAAAGCTCGTCCTTGAGATTGTCGAGGTTGATCTTTCTCCTCGCTGAGACCGGCACTATTTTGAAGCGGTCGCCGTAGGCCTTGACGAGCTTTTCGTAGTTCTCCTTGCTCCCCGGAGCATCGCCCTTGTTCGCTATGATGATTGCCCTTCTCCAGACGAGACTCTCATCGAGCGCGTCAGCAAATTCTTCGAGGGTCACAGGTTCCTTAACGGTTATCTCCGCCGAGTGTATCCTCTCCTCCCTGAGCATCTTCATGACTTCCTGGATGTCGCCCTTTATGTTCTCCTGGCCGTTGATGACGATACCGCCGCTGGCCGTCCTCTTTATCTCCACCTTTGGCTTCTTCTTGTTCACCTTGATGCCTGCCCTCTCGAACTCCCTCAGGAGAATCTCCATCTGTTTAACTGGGTCTTGGGAAAGGTCAACAACGATGGCTATCGCATCGGCATTCCTGATAACGCTCAACAGCTGGGGGCCCATTCCCTTTCCGAGTGCTGCACCCTCCACCAGTCCAGGGACTTCGACCAGCTGTATCTGAACGTCCTTGTGGTGCATCATTCCCGGAATCGGCTCCACTGTCGTGAAGGCGTAGTCGGCAACGTCGGCATCCACGTTCGTCAGCGCCCTCATCAGGGAGCTTTTACCGACGTTTGGAAGACCGGCCAGGACTATCTGTGCCGCACCTTCCTTCCTTACGGCCATTGAGGGGCCGCCACCGCCCTTGCGCATCTGCCTCTGTTTTTCAAGTTCCTTCCTGAGCTCTGCGAGTTTCCTCTTGATCTGGAGTCTAAGCTTTTCCGTACCCTTGTGCTTCGGGACTGTGGCGTAC